>NZ_JAKEIO010000018.1 GCF_021474405.1 [Streptosporangium] indianense | reverse complement strand
CGCCGCGGCCACCCCCGCCCACCGATTCGGAGAGAAAGCCCACAGGCTGAACGACAGTCGGCCCAGGGAGGTCGCCCACAGACTGCACGACGCTCGGCTCGGGGCAGACTCCCCCAGGCCGCACGACAGCCGACTCGGCGAGGACGCCCACAGGCTGGGCCGCGGTCTCCTGAGCACCACCCCACCACCGGCTCTCCTCATCCCCGGAAGAGCCCGGCGGCCCCTGCCCCGACTCCCGGTGCCCCGGGGGCCGTTCGACCGGCTCGGCCCGTCCCGGGAACCCCGTCGGCCCGCTGTGCCCGTCGAACAACACCCCCGCCCGCCGCCGCAGTTCCTCCGCGGAGTCCTGACGCTGCCGGGCCCGCCCGTGCGCGGCCGGCCGACGTCGGCGATGACGGACGCGCCCGTCGGACGCCGGCCCTCGGCCCGGCCCACTGGTCGCGGTCGCTGTGCGTGAACGTGATCGAATTGCCATGCGACGAGGATCGGCCACCTCGCCCCACTCGCGATGATCTTGGTCGATTCCCGGGGACACCACGCCCGTTGTGGAAAACCCCGCCACTCACACGGGTGGACGCGGCCTCGCAGCAACGTTCACCGGGGCGAAACGACAACTCCCAGCAGCCCGGGCCCCGTATGCGCCCCGATCACCGCGCCGACCTCACTGACATGCAGATCGGCGAGCCCCGGCACCCGGGTTCGCAGTCGGTCGGCGAGGGCCGACGCACGGTCCGGGGCGGCGAGATGGTGGACGGCGACATCGACCTGGGCGCTGCCCGCGCGGTCGGCCGCGATCTCCTCGAGGCGGGCGATCGCCTTGGACGCGGTCCGCACCTTCTCCAGCGGTTCGATACGGCCGTCGGCCAGCTGCAGCAGTGGCTTCACCGCGAGGGCCGAGCCCAGCAGCGCCTGCGCGGCGCCGATACGGCCGCCGCGCCGCAGGTAGTCCAGGGTGTCGACGTAGAAGTAGGCGGAGGTGCCCGCGGCCCGCTTCTCCGCGGCGGTGACGGCCTCGTCGACCGTCCCGCCCGACTCCGCGACCTGCGCCGCGGTGAGCGCGCAGAAGCCGAGCGCCATCGCGATCATGCCCGTGTCGACCACCCGCACCGGCACCGGGGCCTGCCGCGCGGCCACGACGGCCGCGTCGTAGGTGCCGGAGAGTTCGGCGGAGAGGTGGAGGGAGACGATGCCGGTGGCGCCGGACTCGGCGACCTTGCGGTATGTCTCCTCGAAGACCGCGGGAGCCGGCCGCGAGGTGGTCACGGAGCGCCGCTTCTGCAAAGCCTGGGCGAGGGCGCGGGTCGAGATCTCGGTGCCCTCCTCCAGCGCCCGGTCGCCGAGGACCACGGTCAGGGGGACCGCCGTGATGCCGTGACGCTCCATCGTCCGGGCCGGCAGGTAGGCCGTTGAATCGGTGACGATCGCGACATGGCGGGACATGAGCTGGAGGTTACCTGCCGTAGCGCTCATGTGGCAGCCCGGCCCCCGCGGCCTGCGGTGCGAGTGGCCGGATCAAGTGGTGCTCTCGGGGCGGGGCTTCTTCTGCCAGGGGTGGGTCAGCCGGGGCCCCGGCGGTGTGATGGCGGGCCGTGCCGGTTCCTGTGCCGGGCCCGGCTGCGCGCCGTCCGGCCAGGTCTGCCCGGCCGCGCCGGCGTCGGCGGCGGGCGCCTCGGGCCACGGCGAGGCCGCGGGCGGTGGCGAACCGGGCTGCCGGGAGGGAGCCGCCTGCTGCGCGGACGCGGACTGCGCGGCCTGCGGCTCCGGTGCCGTCCAGTGCCGCAGCGCGCCCGACTCCACGTCGATCTGGGCGCTGAGGGTGTCCAGGTCGTCGTCGGCGAAGCGACGGGCCCGGTCGCGGGCGGCCCAGCGCAGCGCGTCCGCGGAGTGCGTGATGCGTTCGGTGCGCTCACGCAGCCCGGGCAGCCGCTCGGTGAGCGCGGCGCGGTCCGGCTCGGACTCCAGCCGCTTGAGCTCGTCGTCCAGCTCCCGCCCGTGCACGCTGAGCCGCTCGAAGAGGCCGAGGGACTCCTTCAGGGACGCGTCCTCGGCGACGGTCGCGTGCAGGGCCTCCTGGGTGGCGCGCATCGAGGTGCGCAGCTTCAGCCTGAGCTGGGCGAGTTCACCCGCGGCGCCGGGCTGCGCGAAGGACTTGGCGCGCAGTGTGTGGTCCTCGACCGTGCGGCGCACCTGGGTGACGCCACGGTCAACGCCACGCTTGGCAGCGCCGACCGCCTTCACGGTGGCGTACGCCCCGAGCCCGAGAATGAGCACGAAGAGCAGGGCGAAGACTGCGATCACTGCTTCCACAAGGGGCTCCTCCTCAGGACGTCACGGCGCCTCGCGTCGCTCTTCCACGGTAAACGCAACGGGCAGGTCCGGAGTTCCAGAAAAACCCCGAACCTGCCCGTAGGGGACCACCCCGAGAGCGGCCCGCACGCCCTGCTCGCTACGCCGGGACGATGTTCACCAGCTTCGGCGCGCGCACGATCACCTTGCGGATCCCGGCGCCGCCCAGCGCGGCGACGACCTTCTCGTCCGCCAGCGCGACCTTCTCCAGCTCGTCGTCGGAGATCGACGGCGCGACCTCCAGCCGCGCCTTGACCTTGCCCTTGATCTGCACGACACAGGTCACGGTCTCGTCGACCACGTACGCCGGGTCGGCCACCGGGAAGTCCCGGTGCACCACCGAGCCCGTGTGCCCCAGCTTGCGCCACAGCTCCTCGGCGATGTGCGGGGCCAGCGGCGCGACCATCAGCACCAGCGGCTCGGCCACCGAGCGCGGCACCGCGCCGCCCGCCTTGGTCAGGTGGTTGTTCAGCTCGGTGACCTTGGCGATGGCGGTGTTGAACCGCATGCCCTCCAGGTCGCCGCGGACCCCGTCGATCGCCTTGTGCAGGGCACGCAGCGTCTCCTCGTCCGGTTCGGCGTCGGCCACGGTCACCTCGCCGGTGGCCTCGTCGACGATGTTGCGCCACAGCCGCTGCAGCAGACGGAACTGGCCGACCACCGCGCGCGTGTCCCACGGCCGGGAGACGTCCAGCGGACCCATGGCCATCTCGTACAGGCGCAGCGTGTCGGCTCCGTACTCGGCGCAGATCTCGTCCGGAGTGACCGCGTTCTTCAGGGACTTGCCCATCTTGCCCAGCAGCCGGGAGACCTTCTCGCCCTGGTACCAGTAGGCGCCGTCGCGCTCCTCCACCTCGGCGGCCGGCACGGCGATGCCCCGGCTGTCGCGGTAGACGTAGGCCTGGATCATGCCCTGGTTGAACAGCTTGTGGAACGGCTCGGCGGAGGAGACGTGCCCCAGGTCGAACAGGACCTTGGACCAGAAGCGCGCGTACAGCAGGTGCAGCACGGCGTGCTCGGCGCCGCCGACGTACAGGTCGACACCGCCGTGCGGCATGCCCTCGCGCGGGCCCATCCAGTACCGCTCGATCTCCGGGTCGACCAGCTTCTCGGAGTTGTGCGGGTCCAGGTAGCGCAGTTCGTACCAGCAGGAACCGGCCCAGTTGGGCATGGTGTTGGTCTCGCGCCGGTACGGGCGCGGGCCGCGGCCGTCACCCAGGTCCAGCGTGACGTTCACCCAGTCCTCGTTGCGCGACAGCGGCGTCTCGGGCTGGGTGTCGGCGTCGTCCGGGTCGAAGGTGCGGGGGCTGTAGTCCTCGACCTCGGGCAGCTCCAGCGGCAGCATCGACTCGGGCAGCGGGTGGGCGATGCCGTCCTCGTCGTAGACGATCGGGAAGGGCTCGCCCCAGTAGCGCTGGCGGCTGAACAGCCAGTCGCGCAGCCGGAAGTTCACGGTCCCCTCGCCGACGCCGGCCCGCTCCAGCCACTCCGTGATGCGCGCCTTGGCCTCGGCGACGCCCAGGCCGTCCAGGCTGACCTGGTCGTTCGACGAGTTGATGATCTTCGCGTCGTACGACGAGAAGGCGTTCTCCCAGGTCGAGGTGTCCGTACCGCGGCCGTCGGTCGGCTCGACGATGCAGTGGATCGGCAGCTCGAAGGCGCGCGCGAACTCGAAGTCACGCTGGTCACCGGCCGGGACGGCCATGATCGCGCCGGTGCCGTAGCCCATCAGCACGTAGTCGGCGATGAAGACCGGGACCTGCTCGCCGTTGACCGGGTTGGTCGCGTAGGCGCCGATGAAGACGCCGGTCTTGTCCTTGGCCTCGGCCTGGCGCTCCACGTCGGACTTGGACGCGGCCTGGGCGCGGTAGGCGGCGACGGCCTCGGAGGGGGTCGCGTGACCGCCGGTCCACACCTCGTGGGTGCCCTCCGGCCAGGCGGCCGGGGTGAACTTCTCGACCAGCGGGTGCTCGGGCGCCAGGACCATGTAGGTGGCGCCGAACAGGGTGTCCGGACGCGTGGTGAAGACCGTGATGCGCTCGCCGTCGATGGGGAAGTCGACGCGGGCGCCCTCGGAGCGGCCGATCCAGTTGCGCTGCTGCAGCTTGATGGCCTCCGGCCAGTCCAGCGCGTCCAGGTCCTCCAGCAGCCGGTCGGCGTAGGCGGTGATGCGCATGTTCCACTGGCGCAGCTTGGCCTTGAAGACCGGGAAGTTGCCGCGCTCGGAGCGGCCCTCGGCGGTGACCTCCTCGTTGGCCAGCACGGTGCCCAGTCCGGGGCACCAGTTGACCGGCGCGTCGGAGGCGTAGGCCAGCCGGAACTCGCCCAGGACGTCGGCCTTCTCGGCGGCGCTCAGCTCGCTCCACGCGCGCGTGTGCCCGGGTACGGGCCGCTCACCGGACTCGAACTCGGCGACCAGCTCCGCGATCGGGCGGGCCCGGCGGGCGTCGTGGTCGTACCAGGAGTTGAAGATCTGCAGGAAGATCCACTGGGTCCACTTGTAGTAGTCCGGGTCGATCGTGGCGAACGACCGGCGCTTGTCGTGGCCCAGGCCCAGCCGGCGCAGCTGGGCCTTCATGTTCTCCATGTTGGCCTCGGTGGACACGCGCGGGTGCGTGCCGGTCTGCACCGCGTACTGCTCGGCGGGCAGGCCGAAGGCGTCGAAGCCCAGGGTGTGCAGGACGTTGTGGCCGGTCATCCGCTGGAAGCGCGCGAAGACGTCCGTGGCGATGTAGCCCAGGGGGTGGCCGACGTGCAGGCCCGCACCGGAGGGGTACGGGAACATGTCCATGATGAACTTCTTGGGGCGGTCGACGATCTCCGGGTCACCCGCCAGGTCGCCCTTGGGGTTCGGCGCGGCGTAGGTGCCGTCGGCGTCCCAGAAGTCCTGCCAGCGTGCCTCGATCTCGGCAGCCATGGCGGCCGTGTAGCGGTGCGGCGCCGCCACCTCGGAGGTGGCGGCGGGGTTCGTCTCGCTCATGATCCTCAAAGCTCCATCGATCGTCTCTGCCGCGGGTGTCTGGTTCGAGAAACGAAAAATCCCCTCACACAGGAGGGGACGCCGCGCCGATGCCGGCCACTCGGTTTCCCCGGTGGCCGGTACTGATCAGCGCGGCCCGCTAAGCAGAAGGCGTACGGCACGCATGGCGCTAGGGTACCGCAGGCCCTCAGCGCGCCGCGACGCACTTCCGGGGCCGTCACGGCACCCGAAAAACTGAACCAAGGTCAATGGTTACTTCGCGTAACAGCCGCTAAGGGGCATCACAACGGCCATATTGTCCTTTGATAACAACGCAATAACTCAAACCTCGTACTGATCGGTATGACTCCGCTTAGAGTTCGGCAGCGGGACCGCTGCTTTCCCGAACCGCTCGGAGTTGCCCCCATGAACCCTCATCGCAGTATCACCTCCCTACACCCGTTCGCCGGGACGTGGGGAGGTCTGTCGTGAACCCCTACGACTCCACGGCAGACGACTCGTTCGCCGAGTTCCTCAACTTCGGTGCGGGCGTGCTGTCCCTCGTGTGTCTGACGTGCTCGGTGATCTGGGGCCTGGTCGCCCAGGACCGGGTCCTGCTCGACACGCGCCGCCGCATCCTGGCGCAGGCCGTGCACCGGACCACGGCCGTCGCCTCGATCGTCTTCCTGCTGGTGCACATCGGGGTGAAGCTGGCACTGGCCCACACCTCGTGGATCGCCGCGGTGATCCCCTTCGGGCTGGTGTTCACCGACGAGGAACTGGTCGGGGGCAGGTCGTTCCTGATCGGCCTGGGCACCCTGGCGGGCATGCTCATGATCTTCGTGGGCATCACCGGCGTGCTGCGCAACCGTTTCGCGTCCCCCGCGCCCGTCGCGGCGCGCTGGCGGGCCATGCACATGCTGGCCTACCCGGCCTGGTGCGCCGCGCTGGTCCACGGACTCTACGCGGGTCGCTCCGCCAAGCCGATCTTCGTCATCCTGTACTGCCTCTCCCTGGCCGGTGTGGCCGGAGCACTCGCCCTGCGCGCGGCTCCGCGCCAGGTCAAGCGCAAGGTCGCCGACAAGATCGCCTCGATGATCGGGGCCGGCGAGAGCCAGGCCCGCAGGGACCTGGAGGAGAGCCGCGCCCGGGTCGCCGGCGGCTCCGGGCTGCCCGGTTACGAGGGCCGGGAGGCTCCAGCGCGGCCCGCGGCGTCCCCGTCGGGGCCGCTGTACGAGAAGGCCGAGCGTCCCGCGGCCAAGGAGCCCGCGAACGGCTTCGCCGCCGCCTACCGGGCCGTCTCGGGCCCACCCCAGGGCCGGCAGGCCTTCGCGCCGGGGCCGACCACCAGCATGCAGCTCCCGCTGGACATGCAGCCCACCGAGACCATCCCGACCGTGGACGGCCCCTCCAGCACCTCGGGCAACTGGCCGATCCCGTCCCCGCCGCCGGTCGGCGAGGCCCCGCCGTCCGCCTACGACCCGCTCCAGGACACGGGCTTCAACATCCCGCCCTACGACCCCCTGCAGGACACCGGACAAAGTATCCCGGCCTATGGCAACCCAGGCGCCGCCGGTTACGGATCGAGTGACGTGTACGACACGGGTGAGACGAACGCCGCCTTCGACCCGTACTACCCGAACGACACGTACAACAGCGGTCCCGCCAATGAAACAAATCCCGGTGCGTCCTACGACTTCGGCGCTCCGGGATCGGGCGAACCTTGGAACACGCCTTCCGGAGGCTTTAAGTGAACGAGGCCCTGCCCGACGTACCCGAAGTCCGCGTGGTCGGCCTTCCGCAGCTCACGTCGGGCTTCGACCTTGTCGATCGGCTCGATCTGCCCATGCACCTCAAGGTGCACGGGCCGCTCGAGCCGATGGGCGGCGAGCAGCTCGCTCAACTCGCCGAACGCATCAACCTGAAGGGCCGCGGCGGCGCGGGCTTCCCCTTCCACAAGAAGCTGCGCTCGGTCGCCGAAGCGGCGATCAAGCGCGGCGTCCGGCCGGTCGTCGTCGTGAACGGAAGCGAGGACGAGCCGGCCTGCCGCAAGGACACGGTGCTGATCAACCGTGCCCCGCATCTCATCCTGGACGGCGCACTGCTGTGCGCCGAGGCCCTGGGTGCCCGCACGCTCGTGGTGGGGGTCACCCGTGAGTCGACACAGCGCTCCATGGAGGCGGCGCTGTCCGAACGCGGCCTGAGCAACGGCCGCCGTTCGGCGCTGCGCGCTCGCGTCCAGCGCAATCCGGTCCGCATGGTCACCGGCGCCGCCGCATCGCTGATCCGCTCGATCGACGGCGGCCCGGCCATCCCGCCGGGCCGCAAGGTCAGCGCCTCACAGAACGGCGTCGGCGGCGCACCCACCCTGCTGTCCAACGCCGAGACCTTCGCCCAACTGGCGATCGCCGCCCGCATCGGCCCGGAGCGCTACGGCAACACCGGCCTGTACGACGAGCCGGGCACCGTGATGCTCACGGTCTCCGGCGCGGTCGCACGCCCCATGGTGATCGAGGTCCCGACGGGCGTGCCGCTGCGTTACGTCCTGCAGCTGGCCGGCGCCCCGCCGGTGCCGCAGGGCGTGCTCACCGGCGGCTACCACGGCAAGTGGATCGACGCGGCGACGGTCAACGAGGCGATCGTCTCCCGCAACTCCCTGGACGCGGTGGGCGGCGCGCTCGGCGCCGGCGCGATCCTGCCGATCACTCAGGACACCTGCCCCCTGGGCGAGTCGCTGCGGGTGGCGCAGTGGCTGGCCGAGGAGAGCGCGGGCCAGTGCGGCCCCTGCTACCTCGGCCTGCCGGCCGCCGCGCGTGGCATGGAGGACATCCTCAACGGCGGCGGGCCGGCCGCCCTGGAGGCGCTCAAGCAGGTCGCCAAGAACGTGAAGCGGCGCGGCGCGTGCTCGCACCCGGACGGCTCGGCGATGTTCCTGGAGTCGACCATCAAGGCGTTCACGGACGACCTGGCCGCCCATGTCCTCGGCAACGGCTGCGGACGGCCCGTGGAGGGCGTTCTGCCGCTCTTCGAGGGGGGCAGGGCCCCCACGGGCATCCCGGGCGGCTCCGAGTCCGAGGAGAACGGCCCGAGCCGCCAGAAGATCTACGTCGACTGGACCCTGTGCCGGGGCCACGGACTGTGCGCGGACATCCTCCCCGAGGTGTTCCAGCTGGGCGCCGACGGCTTCCCGACGGTGGCGCAGGCTCAGGTGCCGCGGTACGCCGAGGCGAAGGCTCTACGCGCGGTGCGCCGCTGCCCGGCACTGGCGCTGCGCATCGAGGAGACGGGCCCGCAGGGCGCGCCGTCCCGCAACCTCCCGGTCCTCTCCCAGGGCCGCGGCCGCCGCGCTCTCGGCCGCTGAGCACCCGCACGGCGGGCTTCCCTCCGGGGGAGCCCGCCGTTCGCATACACCGGGCACGACAAGAAGGCGGGCCATCCGATCGGATGGCCCGCCTTCTCATCTACTGTGGAGCTAAGGAGAATTGAACTCCTGACCTCCTGCATGCCATGCAGGCGCTCTACCAACTGAGCTATAGCCCCTTGCTGTGTTCCGCCCGGTTTCCCCGGCGGCGACGCCAACATTACTGGTCCTGGCGGCCCAACACCAAATCGGTTTCCCCGTGCCCGATATGACCGTTATGTCACACCGGGGCATCGGGCGTCACGCCGTTACGAACGAATAGAACCGCTTGAGGGTGCAGTGCTCCTCCAGGAGCCGGCCGTAGATCGGCTCGCCCTCCAACTCGCGGTACGTCTCGATCGGGTCGCCTTTTATGATCAGCGCCCGCGCGCATTCCTCGCACCAGTACTGGTAGTCGGGATTGATCGGTTCCATGTCGCGGACGATCGGAGTCCCGCTGCCGCACCAGTCGCACTTCCGCCTGTGTGCACCCATCGATCAGCTCCAGCTGTGGCCGCAGGCCGTGCACACGTAGGAGATCCCGCCGTTGTCGCCGAGCATCTGGGCCACGTGCGCGGAACCGCAGGAAGGGCAGCTGAGTCGGGTGGACATGTCCCGTGTGAACGCTGCTTCGAGGAGGTGGTCGACCTCCTCGAGGATGCTCGCAGGCATCACTACTCCTCCCGTCGGGCCGCGCCCCCTTCCGGCCGTTTGATTCTGCCACGGCCGGACCAATACGGTCAGCGACGCCTCAGTACCAGTCCGGACACACCACCCGGCGGGGCCGTAGAGGTAT
Organism: [Streptosporangium] indianense; assembly: GCF_021474405.1. Lineage (GTDB taxonomy): Bacteria > Actinomycetota > Actinomycetes > Streptomycetales > Streptomycetaceae > Streptomyces > Streptomyces indiaensis. The sequence goes on along the minus strand of NZ_JAKEIO010000018.1, from coordinate 70,294 downwards.
ACGCCTCAGCGTGCCCCAGTGACTCAAGCCGGAGCACGAAAAATCCCGCCCCCACACCGGGAACGGGATCTTGACGTGGAGCTAAGGAGAATTGAACTCCTGACCTCCTGCATGCCATGCAGGCGCTCTACCAACTGAGCTATAGCCCCTCTGTCCTGCCCCGCTGGCGGGGCGAACAAGAAGAACTGTAGCCTGCGACCTGCCGGAAAGTGAAATCCGGGGTCAGTCGTCGTCGCCGAGCACCGGTTCGGGCAGGGTGCCGGCGTTGTGCTCCAGCAGACGCCAGCCGCGGGCGCCCTCGCCCAGCACGGACCAGCAGCAGTTGGAGAGTCCGCCGAGGCTCTCCCAGTTGCGGGGGTCGAGACCCAGCAGGCGGCCGATGGTGGTGCGGATCGTGCCGCCGTGGCTGACCACGACGAGCGTGCCGTCCTCGGGGAGCTTCTCGGCGTGCCGCAGCACCACGGGGGCCGCGCGGTCGGCGACCTCGGTCTCCAGCTCGCCGCCACCGCGGCGCACCGGCTCGCCGCGCTTCCACGCGGCGTACTCGTCGCCGTACCGGGCGATGATCTCCTCGTGCGTCAGGCCCTGCCAGACGCCTGCGTAGGTCTCCCGCAGCCCCTCGTCGTGGGAGACGTCGAGGCCGGTGAGCGTGGCGAGCTCGGCGGCCGTGGCCGCGGCACGCCGCAGGTCGGAGGCGACCATGGCGTTCGGCTTCAGGGAAGCGAGCAGCCGGGCGGCGCGGCGGGCCTGGGCGACGCCGGTCTCGGTCAGCTCGACGTCCGTGCTGCCCTGGAAGCGGCGCTCCACGTTCCACGAGGTCTGGCCGTGCCGCCAGAGGATGATCCGGCGGCCGCGGCCCTTCCCGGCGGTCGCCTCACGGGAGGAGGTCACCGCCAGTCACCGTCCAGTTCCGCCTCCTCCTCGGCGGCCCGCAGCTTGGCGTGCTCCTCGGCCTTGCCGCGGGTGGCCTTGGCCTCCTCGGGCAGGTCGAGCTCGGGGCAGTCCTTCCACAGCCGCTCCAGGGCGTAGAAGACGCGCTCCTCGCTGTGCTGGACGTGGACGACGATGTCGACGTAGTCGAGGAGCACCCAGCGGGCCTCGCGGTCGCCCTCGCGGCGCACCGGCTTCGCGCCGAGTTCCTTCGAGAGGCTCTCCTCGATCGCGTCGACGATCGCCTTGACCTGGCGGTCGTTGGGTGCGGAGGCCAGCAGGAAGGCGTCCGTGATGGACAGCACGTCACTGACGTCGTAGGCGACGATGTCGTGGGCCAGCTTGTCTGCGGCCGCCTGGGCGGCGGTGTTGATCAGCTCGTGAGAGCGGTCGGTCACGGTCACTGCATGGCTTTCGGTCGGCGGTCACTTGACACCAAGGGTCTCACGGACCGCCCCGGGCCCCCCACGCGATTGCGCGGATCACGTGGGGAGCGCGCTCGTGCCCTCTAGCCGGCGGACGGCTTGTAGTCCTGGCCGAGGACCACGGAGACGTCGGCACTGCCGGAGGTCTTGCCCTTGGTGACGGAGCCCGCCGGCAGGCCCAGGGTCTTGGCGACCTCGGCGGCGTTCGCCTTGTCGGCGGCGTCGGCGTACACGACCCGGGAGGTGGCCCGGACGGTGCCGGTGCCGCTCTCCCGGAAGGTGAAGCCGCCGTTGAGGAGCACGACGCGGGCCTTCTCGGTGTTGTCCTGGACACCGGTGGCGTTCTGGACGGAGACGCTGACGGCGGCGTCCTTGTCGGGGCTCTTGGCGGTGCCGCCGAGGACGTTCTTGACGATCGCCGCGCTCGCCTGGGTGCTGAGCGTGCCGTCGTTCTGGACGGGCAGCAGGTCGGTCTTGACGTCGCCGCCCTTGGCGAGGTCGGAGAGCCCGGCGAGGAAGGTGCCGAGGTCCTTGTCGGTGAGGGACGGGTCGAGGATCTGGGCGAGGGTCTGGATGGTGGTGGTCGCGGCCTGCGGGTCGGAGGACATCTTGCGCAGGACGCCCTGCATGACCTGCCCGAAGCGCTCCAGCTGGGCGTTCTGTGCCTCGCCGGGGGCGCGGTAGGTGGCGTAGGCGACGGCCATCTTGCCGCTGAGGGTCTGGTCCTGGCCCTTGTTGACCAGAGGAGCCTCGCCCTTCTTCTTGGCGGCCGGGTCGGGGACGTCGGCGTCGGTGTCGACGTCGATGTTGCCGACGAGGTCGACGAGGTTCTGCAGGTAGGGCGTGTCCAGGCGCCACGTGCCCTGGATGTCGGTGCCCAGGACCGTGTCGAGCGCGTCGCGGGTGCCGTCGGAGCCGTCGTCCTCGACCGACTTGGCGAGCGTCGTCGTGGTGCCGTCGTCGCTGGTCAGGGCGAGGGAGTTGGGCAGCAGGACGGTGGTGCCGCGCTGGGTGGTGGTGTTGTCGACGAGCAGGGCCGTGGAGGTGCCGCCGCCCTTGGTGTCGTGCAGGTGGACGACGATCACGTCGCGCTTCTGGGCGCCCGCGGCCGTCGCCGAGCCCGTCTTGGAGTCCTCGGAGGACAGGCCGGGCAGCTTGCCGGCGTACCAGAGCCAGCCGACGCCGCCGACCGCGACGAGCGCGAGGACGACCGTCAGGGCGACGATCCGGCCGCGAGCCCGGCGCCGGGCCTCCTCGCGGCGCTCGGTGCGGTTCTCGGTGAACTTCAGCCAGTCGATGACGTCCTCGGAGTGGGCGTCCGGTTCCTCGACGAAGGCGAACTGCTCGGTGTGGTAATCGCGTTGCGGCTCGGCGGCGGCTTCCCGCTCGTGGTCGGGGCCGGCCTGCTGCGGGATGTGGGCGGTCTGTTCGGCGACCCGGGGCTGTCGGCCGGTGGTACCGGCGGCGGTCTGACCATAGGGGTCGTGCGGGGTGCCCTGCGCGGGGCCGCCCTGCTGCGGGACGGTGCCGTACGGGTCGTAGGAGCCGTAGCCGGAGGCGGGCTGCCGGCCGTCCGTGCCGTAGTCGTACCCGGGCGCGGACTGCTGCCCCTGCTGCTGGGCGTACGGGTCGTAGCCGTAGCCCTGCTGATGCTGCTGGGCGTACGGATCGTAGGTCTGCTGCCGGGTCTGCTGCGCCTGGACCTGCCGGTAGACAGGCCGGCCGTACTCGTCGTAGCCGACGAGCTCGTACTGGTCGGCGCCGTATCCCGCGGACCCCGCGTCGTATCGGTCGTTCACCGGTGCCCCTCTCGGCTCACTCGCCGCGGTACAGCTCGCGCTTGTCGATATAGCGCACGACGCCGTCCGGCACCAGGTACCAGATGGGATCGCCCTTGGCGACTCTCGCGCGGCAGTCGGTGGAGGAGATGGCCAGGGCGGGGACCTCCACCAGCGAGACACCACCCTCCGGGAGACCGGAGTCGTCCAGGTGGTGACCCGGGCGGGTGGCCCCGATGAAGTGTGCCAGGGAGAACAGTTCCTCACTGTCCCGCCAGGTGAGGATCTGGGCGAGCGCGTCGGCGCCGGTGATGAAGAAGAGGTCCGTGTCGGGGTTCAGCGCGCGCAGGTCCCGCAGGGTGTCCACGGTGTAGGTGGGGCCGCCGCGGTCGATGTCGATGCGGCTCACGGAGAACTGCGGGTTCTCGGCGGTCGCGATGACCGTCATCAGGTAGCGGTCCTCGGCCGGGGAGACGCTGCGGTGGCTCTTCTGCCAGGGCTGGCCGGTCGGCACGAAGACCACCTCGTCGAGGTGGAACGCCGCGGCGACCTCGCTGGCCGCCACCAGGTGACCGTGGTGGATCGGGTCGAAGGTGCCGCCCATGACGCCCAGTCGGCGCTTGCCCGGACGCGCGGGACTCCTTCCGGGCCCGTCGGCCCGGGGGGCCACCGCGGAGGCACGGCGGGGCTCCGAGTGTCGCCCGGTGCCGCTCGCCGTCCGCTGTGCCGGGTCGTGCGGCGTCTCGTCCGCCGGACCGGTAGGCATGTCCTGCTCTCCCATGCGTGCAGACCCTACCGGCCCTGCCTGAGGGCTCCGGCCGCCCCCGTGGTCCCCCGGGCGTCCTCGGCGGGACGCCCCGCGGGTCAGCGGTCGCGGTTGAAGCGGGTGGTGATCCACAGCAGGAGCAGCAGGATGAAGAGCGCGCCGCCGCCGGTGAGGTAGGGGCTGAGGCTCTCGTGGTTTCCGCCGTGCTCCTCGCCCTCGGCGGCGAGGGTGACCAACTGGGCAGCGGTGCTGTGGAAGCTCATCTTCGGCAGGACCTATCGCGTGTGGGCGGGTTAAAGACGTCGGCTCATCGTAAGCGGGCGCCCCTCGCGCGATCACCCCGACTCCGCCTGTTCGTGCCGCGGGCGCTCCAACGTGCCGCGCCGGGCCCGGCCCCGGGGCCAGGCGGGGAACCTTCGTGCGGGCTCAGTCGTCCTTCCGTCTGTAGCCACGCAGCAGGAACCACGCGGTCAGCGCACAGCCCAGGATCATCACGATCAGCACGATCCGCAGCATCCCCGGCCCCTGCCCTCCGGCGGCGTTCGCGGCTTCGGCGAGCCAGGCGGATACGGGGTGGTGCTCCATGACGGTGGTCTCCTTCGCTGTACTGCCCGACCACCGTAACTCCGCCTAGGCTGGGCTCCGCCTCGGGGAAGCAAAGGGCCGCACAAAGGGCCGCAAAGGTCATACCAGACGCATGGGGGAAGACATGTCCGACGGCGACGAGCAGCAGGGGCACGAGCGCGTGCCGAGCAGGCAGCGCAGGCGCTTCCCCGGGATCTCCTCGCGGACGTACGAGCACCCGGCCGACCGTTCCGCCCTGGTGGCGCTGCGCAAGCTGAGCGGGTTCGACACGGTGTTCAAGGCGCTCAGCGGTCTGCTGCCCGAGCGCAGTCTGCGGCTGCTGTTCCTGTCCGACTCGGTGCGCGTCTCGGACCAGCAGTTCGCCCATCTGAACGTGATGCTGCGGGACGCCTGCTACATCCTGGACCTGGAGAAGGTCCCGCCGATGTACGTGACCCAGGACCCGCAGCCGAACGCGATGTGCATCGGCCTGGACGAGCCGATCATCGTCGTCACGACCGGTCTCGTGGAACTGCTCGACGAGGAGGAGATGCGCGCGGTCGTCGGGCACGAGGTGGGGCACGCGCTGTCCGGGCACTCCGTCTACCGGACGATCCTGCTGTTCCTGACGAGTCTCGCCGTCCGGGTGGCCTGGATCCCGCTGGGCAATCTCGCGATCATGGCGATCGTGACCGGGCTGCGGGAGTGGTTCCGCAAGTCGGAGCTGTCGGCGGACCGCGCCGGGCTGCTGGTCGGGCAGGACCTGCGGGCCTCGATGCGGGGTCTGATGAAGATCGCCGGCGGCAACCACCTGCACGAGATGAACGTGGACGCCTTCCTGGCCCAGGCCGAGGAGTACGAGGCCGGCGGCGACCTGCGCGACTCCGTGCTGAAGATCCTGAACGTGCTGCCCCGCACCCACCCCTTCACGACCGTGCGGGCGGCCGAGCTGAAGAAGTGGGCCGAGTCGCGGGACTACCAGCGGATCATGGACGGTCACTACGCGCGTCGTGACGAGGACAAGGACACCTCGGTCCGGGACTCCTGGCGGGACTCGGCGAATCACTACACGTCCCATGTGAAGAACTCCAAGGACCCGCTGATGAAGCTGGTCACGGACCTCGCGGGCGGTGCCGGCGACCTGGGCGACCGGGTCCGCCGCGGCTTCGGCGGCTTCACGACCACACCCCCGAAGCCGCCGCAGGGGCCCGGGACGGACGCGCCGGACCCGTCGGACTCCTCGGGGGGCGACCAGCCGCCGAGGGACGAGCGCTAGGCGCGACCAGCCGCCACGGGACGAGCGCTAGGCACCGCCCCCCGCCCCCGGGCGCGGCAGGGTTCGGGGCCCTTGCGCCCCGGCTCGTGCCTTCCCGTGTGCGGCCGGCCCGGCGAGGGCCCGACCGGAGCCGTCTCCCGCCCGTCTGGAGCCTTCCCGGCCCGGGTCGGGCCCTCTCAGACCTTCGGCTGTGCGCTCGTCGCCAGGGAGCCGCAGAGGGCCGTCGCGCCGCCCGTGGCGTAGGGGTCGGTGCCGGCGGGGCCGCCCTCCTTGGCCGTCTGGCCGGCCAGGAGGGGCCGCAGGTGGTTCGTGGAGTCCTCGGCGCAGGACAGCGGGCCGGCCTGGACGTAGGAGACCACGAGCTGGGCCTGGTGCAGCCGCAGGTCGTCGCGGTCGAACCGGAAGTGCAGCTCACGCCGGAGGGTGAAGAGGGACACCTCGCCCTCGGCCCCGTTACCGGCCGCCCGCAGCGCGTAGACGAACGTGTGATCGGCGGTGACCTCCAGGGTCGACGCGTCGGTCTCGGCGGCCTGCAGCGTGCCCTGGACCCGGACCTTCCGGTCGGCGAGCTGGGCGCGGGAGGGGTCGAAGCGCACCAGCCAGCCGGTCGGCGCGTGACGTCCGTCGGCGGTGGGGCGGGCGAAGCTCTGGTCGAACTGGTCCAGTTGGTCGGGGTCGAGCAGCACCCGTACGGCGCGGACCTCACCGCCGGTGAGGACCTCGGGGTCCAGGGCCGAGCGGACGATGTAGTCCTTGGCGGTGGTCAGGGCGGTCACGACCTGGCTGTCCGAGAAGTGCGCGGTGCGCCGCGAGGGCGGCAGCGGCACTCCTTCCGCGCCGGTGCGGAACTGCGCGGCGGGGCTGTGCTCGTACAGGTACGCCGGGTCGGCCGTGCCGGGCACCTTGCCCTCGGGGGCGAGGGGAATGACGGTCATCCGCAGGGGCTCGACGGGGTCCCGGGCGGCGGGGGTCTGGTACGGGTGCCGTACGCCCATGTAGATCGCGGTGCCGAAGGCGATGGCGATCAGCAGGACGAGGACCAGGGCCTGCCGGGACAGGCCGCGGCGCAGCGGGGGCCGGCGTCGCACGGCGGGGGCGTGGTCCGCGATGCGCTCCTGCGCGGAGAACTCCTGGAGGCGGGCAGCACGGATGAACGACTCGTCGAAGACGACGGATCGGTACTCGTCCTCTCCACCTCCGGGGGCGCCCTCTGGAGTCCCCTCAGGTGGGTTTCCAGGCCCGCCCATATCTTCAGGGTAGGTCTCCGGAAGCTCGGGTAAACGCCGGGCTGCTCCACAAGTTCTGACAGGTTCTCACCAAGATGGGCGGGTTCCGGTCAGGGGCCGTGGGGGATCACCGAGACGGCCGGCGGGGAGTATTCGGCGGAAGCCGAGGGGGCGGCTCCACTGCCTTGGTCCAGCTCCGTCGAGGCGGGCGGCGGCGCGGGCTCCTCGCGGTTGTCGGAGGCGCCCCGGTAGACCGCCGCGAAGGCCAGGGCGACCATGCCGACGCCCATCACGAGGGCGAGCAGCCAGGCGACGGGGCGGTGCCAGCGGACCTGTTTGGAGTAGGGCCCGGTGCCGTCGTAGTGGTCCTCGAGGACGTCGGGGTCGTGGAGCTCGTCGAGGCCGGGATCAGGGCCGTAGACGCCCCGCCGGTCCGGGCCGTACCCGTCGTCGTAGCGCTCGCCCCTGGTGCGGGCGCGGCGCGCCTCGGCCTCGGAGGCCTCGGCTCTCGCCTGTGCCGCGGCCAGGAGGCGCTCCACGGCGGTCGGCTCGTGCACCACGGCCGCGCGTACGAAGGCCTCGTCGAAGACCACGGAGGCGAACTCTTCGTCCGACACCCCGCGGTCGTGGTCGTCGTCGGGCTCCCGGCCGTCCGGAAACGGCGTGCCCCCCACGTCCTCCGGCACGGATCCAGAGTAGACCTGGGGGGTCAATTTGGGCAGACGGTAGGGAAATTCATCCACTGGTCGAGACGGCTTCCACGGGGCGCCGGACGGCGCACGCACCGCCGGTCACTCCTCTCGTGCGCGTCTGCGCCATTCGGGTGACCGTGTACGGGCATGCGCCCCCGCGCATACTCCGTCCGGCGTGTGCGCGGCTCAGCGCCGTACGTGCCCGTCGCCGGTGACGATGTACTTCGTGCTGGTCAGCTCCGGCAGCCCCATGGGGCCACGGGAGTGCAGCTTCTGCGTGGAGATGCCGATCTCGGCGCCGAAGCCGAACTGGCCGCCGTCGGTGAAGCGGGTGGAGGCGTTCACGGCGACGGTGGTGGAGTCGACCAGTTGGGTGAAGCGGCGGGCGGCCTGCTGGGAGGTTGTCACGATGGCCTCGGTGTGGCCGGAGGTCCACAGCCGGATGTGCTCGACGGCCTTGTCCAGCGAGTCCACGACCGCGGCCGCGATGTCGTACGACAGGTACTCGGTCTCCCAGTCCTCGGCCGTCGCCTCGACGACGGTGGCCTTGGAGTCCTTGGCGTAGGCCTGCACGCGCTCGTCGGCGTGCACGGTGACCCCGGCCTCCGCTAGGGCGTCCAGGGCGCGCGGCAGGAACTCCGCGGCGATGTCCTGGTGGACCAGGAGGGTCTCGGCGGCGTTGCAGACGCCGACCCGCTGGGCCTTGGAGTTGATCAGGATCTCGACGGCCATGTCGAGGTCGGCCTGGGCGTCGACGTAGACGTGGCAGTTGCCGGTGCCGGTCTCGATGACCGGGACGACGGACTCCTGGACGACCGCGTTGATCAGGGAGGCGCCGCCGCGCGGGATGAGCACGTCGACCAGGCCGCGGGCGCGCATCAGCTCGCGCACGCTGTCCCGGCTCTCCCCGGGGACGAGCTGGACGGCGTCGGCGGGCAGCCCGGCCCCGCCGACGGCGTCGCGCAGAACGCGCACGAGGGCGGTGTTCGACTGGTACGCCGAGGAGGAGCCGCGCAGCAGGACGGCGTTGCCGGACTTCAGGCAGAGGGCGGCGGCGTCGACGGTGACGTTCGGCCGGCCCTCGTAGATGATCCCGACGACGCCGAGCGGCACGCGGACCTGGCGCAGGTCGATGCCGTTGGGCAGCGTGTTGCCGCGGACGACCTCGCCGACCGGGTCGGGCAGCGCGGCCACGTCACGCACGTCGGAGGCGATGGCGCGGATCCGCTCGGGGGTGAGCGTGAGCCGGTCGATCATGCCCTCACTGGTGCCGGCCTCGCGGGCCTTGGCGACGTCCTTGGCGTTGGCCTCGACGATCTCGCTCGCACGGACCTCCAGGGCGTCCGCGATGGCGAGCAGCGCGTCGTCCTTCTCGGCCCGGGGCAGCGGCGCGAGGACCGCGGCGGCGGCCTTGGCGCGGTAGGCGGCCTCGGTGACCGGGGACATGGAGTCGTACGGAGAGAGCGTGGTCATGAGGGAAGGGTAGTGCGCCGGGCGGCTGGGTTCATCGTTCGTTCCACAGCGCGAGACACGTCGTGGAACGGGTCAAAACGGATGAACGCCGACCGGGGACGCCGGTGGCGGACCGTACCCCTCGGCGATGCGCTGGTGGTAGGTCGCGCGGTCGATGACCTCCAGGCCGACGATCTCCCAGGGCGGCAGCCCGGCGGTCTGCCGGTGCTCGCCCCACAGACGCAGGGCGACGGCGGCCGCGTCGTGCAGGTCGCGGGCCTCCTCCCAGTAGCGGATCTCTGCGTGGTCGACGGCGTAGCGGCTGGTCAGGAAGAAGGGATGGTCGTGGGCGAGCTGTTCCAGGGCGCGCCGGACCTCGGGGAGCGGGGCCTCCTTGCCGGAGACGCTGAGGGTGACGTGCCACAGGCGCGGGGTGTCCACGGGCTCCTCGCCCTCGAACCGGTCCCCGGCCGCCACGCTGGTCAGGGCGCGCTCCTCACCGGCCGCGCGGGAGCCGGCACCACCGCGGGACGCCTGGGCCCCAGGGCGCACTCGTCTCACGACGGCCTCCTTTGCACAGTGGCGCTGCGGAACAGTTCCCCGAGACAAAGTTGAGCAGGCCGCACGGGATCGCGTGGCGGTTTTGCGGAACGTCCACCACCGGGGGCGGACGTTTCGACCCATTACGGGTGCAGGACCACCAGGTCGTCCCTGTGTACGACCTCGCGTTCGTACGCCGGCCCGAGTTCGCGGGCCAGCTCCCTGGTGGAGCGGCCGATGAGCCGGGGGATCTCCTTGGCGTCGAAGTTGACGAGCCCGCGCGCCACCGCGTGGCCCGCGCCGTCCCGCAGCTCGACCGGGTCGCCGGCGCTGAACTCGCCCTCGACCGCGGCGATCCCGGCCGGCAGCAGGGACTTGCGGCGGTCCACGACGGCCCGCACGGCACCGTCGTCCAGGGTCAGCGCACCCTGCGGGGCGGAGGCGTGCTGGAGCCACAGCAGCCGGTCGGCGGAGCGCTTGCCGGTGGGGTGGAAGAAGGTGCCGGTGTCCTGGCCGGTCAGGGCGTCGGCGGCGTGGACGGCGCTGGTGAGGACGACGGGGACGCCGGCGGCGGCCGCGATACGGGCGGCCTCGACCTTGGTGACCATGCCGCCGGTGCCGACGCCGGCCTTGCCCGCGCTGCCGATCTCGACGTGGGCGAGGTCGGAGGGGTCGCGCACCTCGCCGATGCGGGAGGTGCCCGGCTTGGCGGGGTCCCCGTCGTAGACGCCGTCCACGTCGGACAGCAGGACCAGCAGGTCGGCGCGGACGAGGTGGGCGACCAGGGCGGCGAGGCGGTCGTTGTCGCCGAAGCGGATCTCGTCCGTGGCGACGGTGTCGTTCTCGTTGACGATCGGGAAGGCGCCCATCGCGAGCAGCTTGTCGAGGGTGCGCGAGGCGTTGCGGTGGTGCGAGCGGCGGCTCATGTCGTCGGAGGTCAGCAGGACCTGCCCGACGCGGACGCCGTAGCGGGCGAAGGAGGCGGTGTAGCGGGCGACCAGCAGGCCCTGGCCGACGCTGGCGGCCGCCTGTTGCCGGGCGAGGTCCTTCGGACGGCGGCGCAGGCCCAGCGGGGCGAGGCCGGCGGCGATGGCGCCCGAGGAGACCAGCACGATCTCACGTTCTCCGCCGCTGCGGACCTTGGCGAGGACGTCGACCAGCGCGTCCACGCGGTCCGCGTCCAGGCCGCCCGAGGCGGTGGTCAGCGAGGAGGACCCGACTTTGACGACGATCCTGCGGGCCTCGCCCACGGCCTGCCTTGCCCCTGCCACGTCGCCGTCCGTCCCCTCGCGTCGATTCGGTCGCTCACCAGGAAATCTACGGGACGCCCGGACGGGGCGCGGCGCCGGTCCACGCTACGGACGGTGCCGTCCGCGTCACGGGAGCGCGGCCGTCGCCCCCGTCCGTCGGCCCGGCCCCGCCCACGGCCGGAAGCCGGCCCGGACACGCCCCCTACCCGCCTCGGCGGGGAGCCGGTCACCGGCCCTCTCGGCTCGGCCTTTTCCACGGTCGGAAACCGACCTTCTGCCCCTTCCGGGCCCAGCCCACGACAGGAACGGGATCATCCGCTACCGTCCGACGACACGCCTTACGGCCCCCGCCCCCACACCCCGGCGACACGCGCGTGTCGTCGGGAGGCCGCCCCGCGTTAACCCGGACGGCCGACCTGCGCCGACCCGACGCTCCTGGAGTGACCGCAGTGCCCGTACCTCTCCCCCGCCCGCAGGCCCTCCTCAAGGGGCTGGTCACCATCGTCCTGGCCGCCGCGTTCGCCGCGCAGGCGGTCGCGGCGCTGCTGCCCGACGTCCCGCTGCTGATCGCGGCGACGACCGTCTCGCTGGCCACCGAAGGCGTCCTGTACAAGTGGCAGCGCGGGGTGCTGTCGCTGTTCGCCAAGTCACACGCGGACATCACCGTGCGGCACGTCGTACGGGATCTGCTGCTGGTCGTGGCCCTGCTGCGGCTGGGCGAGCAGGACCGGGAGACGGTGTACGCGCCGCTGGTCGCCGGGCTGCTCCTCTGCTACGTGCTGCACAGCGCGATCCAGGCGGTCTCCGTGCTGGTGCGCCGCACCCGCACCCTGCCCGTGGTCACCCGGAACATCGACGCCTCCGCGTTGCGGCTGTCCCCGGCCCCCTGGGCGCTGCTGCGCCGCCCCGGCCACCGGCTGCTGGTGTTCGGCCTGCCGGCGACGGCCGGACTGCTCGCCAGCGCGGCCGGCGACCGGCCGGTGTTCGCGGCGGCGGGCATCGCGCTCACCCTCGCCCTCGGGCTGACCGGCCTCGGTGTCCTGCTGCTCCGGCTGCTGCCCGGCCGTCGCCCGGCGGACGAGCAGGAGGTCCTCGAGTGGTTCGACGCGTGGCTGGCCGAGTACCGGCCGACCGCCGGCCTGTACTTCTCCGGCGGTGCCTCCTCGGCCTACCAGGCGAACATGTGGCTGGAGCCGCTGGCCGGTCTCGAGGGCAGGCCCGTCATCATCCTGCGCGAGCGGTTCATGGTGCAGAAGATCGCGGCGACGGACATCCCGATCGTGTGCCTGCCGAAGGTGTCGACGCTGATGCGCCTGGAGCACTCCACGCTCCAGGTCCTCATCCACCCGTCGAACTCCGGCAAGACCTCCCAGGTGCTGCGCATCCCCACGATCAAGCACACCTTCGTCAACCACGGCGAGAGCGACAAGCTGTCCTCGTGCAACCCGTACGCGAAGGCGTACGACGAGGTGTGGGTGGCCGGGCCCGCCGCGCGCGAGCGGTACGCGCTGGCCGAGGTCGGGGTCGAGGACAAGGACGTGGTGGAGACCGGCCGCCCGCAGCTGGACGGTGTGCTGCCCTACGCGGGCCCGCCGGCCGGGCCCTGGACGACCGTGCTGTACGCGCCGACCTGGGAGGGCTGGGACGGCAACCCCGGCAACACGTCGGTGATCGCGGCCGGGGAGAACCTGGTGCGGGCGCTGCTCGCGGACCCGGGCGTGCGGCTGCTGTACAAGCCGCATCCGCTGACGGGGTCGGTGGATCCGCGCGCGGGCGCGGCCGACCTGCGGATCCGGGAACTGATCCGGGCCGCCAACCGGGACCGGGCGGGAGCGCGCCCCTCGGACGGTACGGAACTCGCCCGCCGCACCGCCGAACTGGACCGGCTCACCACCTCGGTCTTCCGGTCCGGGGCCGACATCGTGGAGCGGATGCTGGTGCAGACGGCGCCGGAGCCGGGCCGCGCGGAGGCGGTGGCGCGGGCGGCGGCCGCGTGGGACGAGGCGTACTGGGCCTCGCTGCCGGCGGGTGAACACCAGATCATCACGGCCGCCCGGCCCACCCTGTACTCCTGCTTCAACGTGGCCGACCTGCTGATCAGCGACGTGTCGAGCGTGATCAGCGACTTCCTGGCGAGTGAGAAGCCGTACGCGGTGGCCAACACGAGCGGGCTGCCCGAGGACGCCTTCCGTGCGGCGTTCCCGACGGTGGTGGCGGCGACGGTGCTGACGCCGGATGCCGCCGGGGTGCCGGAGCTGCTGGAGACCGTCCGGCACCCGGAGCGTGACGAACTGGTCGAGGCGCGTGCCGAGTTGAAGCTGCGCCTGCTGGGTCCGGCCGAGCCGTCGTCGCAGGAGCGGTTCAACGAGGCCGTCCGGGCGCTGTGCGGGGAGGCCCGGGACCACCGGGCACGGGTGGCGGAGCGGCTGGCCGCGGTGCCCGGTCAGCGCACCGGGGCCGAGGTCCCTACCGCACAGCGCTGAGCGGCACCGGGCACCCCGCGTCGGTCACGCCGCGTGGCGTATCTCCCGGGACGTCAGCACGCGTCGGGCCTTGCGCACGGCGCGCCGCATGAACGTGTCGGCACCGCCCTCGCGGTACCCCGGGAAGGCACGGGCCTCCCGGGGCTCGGCCAGATAGACCGAGTCCGGGATGCCGGCGGCGCGGTCCCGGAAATGCGGGTAGGCCAGGTACACACGGCGGCCCTTCCTCTCCAGGAGGGCCGCCGCCTGCTTCTTGCTCTTGACGAACTGCACGACGTCCGGGAGCAGTTCGGGACGCTGCTCGGCGACCAGGTGCAGGCGCAGCCGCTCGTGGACCTTGAGGCGCTGGGCGACGCCCTCGGTCCAGTAGGTGTCCATCAGCGGCTTGGCGAGCTCGAACTTGTTCCGGCGGATCTCCTCGCTGTCCGTCAGGTACTTGGGCCCGAACTGCGGCAGCAGCGTGACGAGGAAGGGCCGGACCATCAGCTGGTCGCGCCGGGCACCCGCGGGGACGAGTTCGGCGATGAGCTCCATCAGGGCCCGCGCGGAGTCGAAGCGCAGCGTGTAGCTGCCGCTCTTCGTCACGTGCTTGCCGTCTTCACGGCCGACCAGGTAGTAGCAGGTGTGGTCGGCGACCACGGAGACGCCGTCCGCCCGCAGGTACGCCTCCATGGTGAACAGCGCGTCCTCACCGGTGAACAGCGACTCGTCGAAGCGCATGCCGTGCCGGTCGAGGAGCGCGCGGCGGAACAGCTTCTGCGCGCTGAGGGTGAACTTGATGTTGGAGGAGAAGACATCCGTCCGCTCCACCGTCCTGCCCCACATGGACTTCGGCGCCGAGCGGTTGACACCCTCGACCTTGCCCAGCACGACGTCCGTGCCGGCGCGGTCGGCCATGGCGACCATCCGCTCCAGGGCCTCGGGGCCCAGCCGGTCGTCGGCGTCGAGGAAGAACACGTAGCGCCCGGTGGCCTTCCCCAGGCCCACGTTGCGCGGGCCGCTGGGGCCGCCGGAGTTCTCCTGCCGGATCACCAGCACCTGCATGGGAGCCCGCTCGGCGAACTCCTCCAGGTACTCCCCCGTCCCGTCCGTCGAACCGTCGTCCACCGCGATGACCTCGACGCGCGTCGGATCGATGGTCTGTGCCTCGACGGACGAGAGGCACTCGATCAGATACGGCATCGCTTCGTACGCACCGATGATCACACTCACATCAGGCTGCGTCACGGTCACGTTTCCCCCTAGTCAATGGGATATTCCCCCCGTATCGCCTCATTCGCTACTTGAAAGACGGGTGATCGGGGCAAGCGGTTGCCTCGCACACGGGTCTTAGTGGGACACGTCACACAGTGATCGGACAGGGTGCGGGAAGGGAAAAGAGTTCGGCCCCGAGGAGAAATCCTCGGGGCCGAACTCTTCAGTCAGCGGCGGCGGTTCAGCCCGTGCCGACCTCGTCCGTGTCACCGGCGGAGGGCACCCGCTGCCCGGGCACGGCGTTCGCCAGCTCGGCCTCGCTCTCCGCGAGGGCGGCCGCGTCCCGCGACTGCTGGCCGACGTTGCGCGTCTCGGCCTTGAGCGCGAGGTTCGCGACGGCGGTGTTGAACTGCTCCAGCGAGGTCGGCTCGTCCGGGCCCAGCAGGTACTGCTTGAGCTCCTTGCGGTCCTCGGCCAGCGGGTCGGCCTCCGGGGCGCGGACCGCGCCGAGCAGCTCACCCAGCTCGCCGGCGCTGTTGGACAGGATCACCGCGGCACGCACCGCCGTGTTGTTCCGCTTGAACTCCTCGACGCCCACCCCGGCGGAATCCGTGACCGCGTACGGCTTGCCGCTCGCGATGAAGTCGGAGACCACGCTGGAGATGTCGGAGACCATCGCGTCGGAGACGTTGAAGCAGTCGTACAGCCGCGGCTCGGCGCCGGTGATGACGCGGTGCTCCCAGGACGGGAAGGAACGCCAGTAGGCGTCGTTCCACTCGGCGCGCAGCCGGGCGACCTCCTCGTGCCGGGCGACGTCGACCAGCCCGTCACGGGTGGCCACGGCCTCGTCGCCGCGGTCGCCGCCGGAGCCGGACAGCTGCGCGAGACGGGCCTCGATGCGGCTCAGCTCGGCCTTGGCCTCGGCCTGGGCGGCGGTGTCGGCGATGAACCGCGGGTCGATGGCGCGCTCCGCGGCGGCCTTCTGCACCAGGGCGGTGATCCGCTGGTGCGCGGCGCCGGCCTCCTTGCTGACGTTGCCGGTGAAGGGGTGCGGCTTGTACAGGACGCGGACCGGCGGATCGGCCGTCACGAGCTGCTGCACGATGTTCTCGCCGGCCAGCACCACCGAGGTGTTGCCCGGGTTGCCGTCCCAGCCCTCCCAGGTGGGGGCGTACAGCACCGTGGGGATGCGGCCCTCGGGCACGCCCTGCCAGGTCTGGATCGGGGCGAGCTGCGGGCGGCCGACCTCGACGATGTCGTCGTCGCGGACACCGACGTCGGCGATGGCGTAGCGGTCGCGGCCCGCGCGGCCGGCCGTCCACACCTCGTCGTAGACCTTGCTGTACGGGTTGACGCTGGCGAGCTTGTCGCTGTCGCCGTGGCCGATGAAGACGTGCTTGATGGTGGGCACGCGCAGCATGTGGATGTTCTTGCCGACGTTGGCCGCGTAGAGCGCGACGCGCACCGTGGACAGGTCCATGTTCATCAGGTGCACCCCTCCGGGCACGCAGATGACGGGGACCGTGGTGGGCGCCAGGTTGTTCAGGATGGCCCGCTCACGCAGGATGATCAGCGGCTTGGAGTCCAGCTTCTCCATGGTGTCCAGCCACATGTTGACCTGGTACGCGGAGTCCTTGGAACCGGAGAAGTACAGCACCGTCTCCGGCTTGTACTCGCCCAGCCAGTCGTCGACGGCCGCCAGGACCGTCTCCGCCTTCGGCGGGATCCTCCGGTCGCGCACGTACGGCACCAGCGCCAGGACGTAGAGGGTGGCCACGGCCACCGTGATGCCGATGCCGATGAAGCCGATAAGGGCCGACTTCACCTGGGCGGCGACCAGGATGCCGACGACCGCCGCGAGGTCGAGGTGCAGCATCTTCTCGGCGGAGCGGTGCAGCAGCTTGCGCGGTGGGGCGTCCGGGATGCGGATGCGCGAGGCCAGGTCGACGTTGCGGGTGGCGACCGGCATGCGGCGGCGGTTGCGGATCAGCTGGACCAGCGCGCCGTGCGGGGCCTGCAGACCGTAGAAGGCGATGAAGCAGGCGATCGCCCCGTAATAGATCAGATTGTCCGCGAGGGACAGCCGGGCCAGCAGCAGCACGAGCAGCAGCTGCCGTATCAGGAAGCGGATCGACAGGCCGGCCCGCACCTTGCCGAGGCGGTTGATCAGGTAGCTGCCCTTGCGGTGCAGATAGTGGTCCGCCAGGTACGTCACGGCGGCCGCTGCCGCGAAGGCGGGAACGCTCGGGACGAGCGCGGCCAGCATGAGGGCGGGGAAGCCCGCCACCATGAGGATCGCCGCGGCCAGCTCGGCCGCGCTGCCCACCCGGGCGACGCGAATAGCGGTGGATATCACGGAGAAACCTGCTCTTGGGAGGGGTGTGCCGGTCTTGGTTCGAGAATGCGGCTGGTCTGTGAATATTCGCGGGACGGTATGGATTCAGGCCCCTGCGAACACTCCGGTCGACGGCGAATACCGTGAACAGGAGAGCGCAGAGGCCTGAATTACCGAAGTCTATTTGGCGCCAATTATTACACGCCGTCCTGCCGGTCCAGCACCGTGGCCAGTGCCTGCTCGAAGCCGGAGGCGCGGGCCGCACCGGCCGTCGGGTCCTGCTGGCGGACGTCGATGACATGGCCGGTGAGCTCGGAGAGCAGCACGTCGAGGGAGGTGCGGGCCACGGCCTCGGAGGACAGCAGGGAACCCGCGGGCTCCTGGCCGAAAGCCTTGGTGCGCATGGGGGTGGCGGTGCGCTCGGGGTTGATGCAGTTGACGCGGACGCCCTCGCCGGCCCACTCGTCGGACAGGGCCTGGGTGAGGTTCACCATGGCGGCCTTGGTGGAGGAGTACAGGCTGTACTCGGCGCGGCCGCGGGTGTAGCTGCTGGAGGTGTACAGCAGCAACTGGCCCTTGGTCTCGGACAGGTACTTGTACGACGACCGGGCGATCTGCACCGGGGCCAGGTAGTTGACCTTCAGCGCCTCCTCGATGGTGGCGTTGTCGGTCTCGGCGAGCTTCCCTATGCGCAGCACGCCGGCGGTGTTGACCACGTAGTCGATGCGGCCGGTCTCGGCGTACGCCTTGGACAGGGCGTCGTCGACCTCTTCCGGGTTCTCCACGTGGGTGCCGGTGGTGGAGCGGCCGAGGGCGTAGACCTTGGCGCCGTAGGACTCGGCGAGTTCGGCGATGTCCTTGCCGATGCCGTAGCTGCCGCCGAAGACGACCATGGTCTTGCCGGTCAGCAGCTCACGGTAGGCCTCCTCGGAGACCTGCTCGGGCGCGGCCGTGGAGGCCAGCTGGAAGAGCTTGTCGGCGATGAAGACGTCGACGGGCTGGGTGACCTTCATGTTGTACTCGTCACCCGCGACGACGTGGATCGGCACGTCCGGCAGGTACTTGAGCACGACGGAGCAGTCGTCGGTGGCCTGGAAGTTGGGATCGCCGGCGGCGACCTCGTAGGCCCGCTTGATGGTGGACAGCTTGAAGGCCTGCGGCGTCTGGCCGCGGCGCAGCCGGGAACGGTCCGGGATCTCGGTGATGAACTCGCCGTCCTCGCCGTGCGTGCGCGTGACGATGATGGTGTCCGCGGACGGGATGGCCACGTCGACGGCCTGGTAGCGCTCCAGCGCGACGACGCAGTCGTCGATGACGCGCTGCGAGAGCAGGGGGCGCACGGCGTCGTGGAAGAGGACGTTGGCGTCCTCGCCCTCGGCCAGGCCCTCGCCCAGCGCGGCGATGGCGCGCTCGGTGGTCTCGTTCCGCGTGGAGCCGCCCTCGATGACCTTCGAGACCTTCTTGAATCCGGCCTTCTCGACGATCTTCTCGATGTCGGGCACGTAACCCGGCGCCATCAGCACGATGATGTCGTCGATCGAGTCGGCATTCTCGAAGGTGGTCAGCGTGTGCTCGATGACTGCCTTGCCGGCGATCTTCAGCAGCTGCTTGGGGATCGACAGACCCACGCGCTGGCCGGTGCCACCGGCCAGGATCACTGCGGTGGTACGGGGCTTGGCTATGTGCTGGGACACAGGTGACCTACCTTGGGGCGACAGGGAACTCGGAAATGGTCCCACTTGTGGTTACCGCAATGCAAGGTGAGCGCCCTCCACCGCATATGTGCGCGCAACCTCTCATTCACCTGCCGACGCTGGTGATTGCGGATGGTTGCTCAAGCCCCGGTAAAAAGCGCTGTGAGTAACTGCACAGAAGCTCGGCGACTGCGGAGCCGCCCGGGACTGCGGTGACCGGGGACCTGCACGGGTTCCTCGGACATGTCCTGTGCACGGTACGCGCTTTGGCGGTGCTCCACGTACCGCGCCCGCCGCCCGCGGGGGCCGCGTACGGGGTCGTGGTGCGTGGATCCCCACTTCCCGCAGCCCACGGCGGCACGCCTTCTTCATTGACGTCCGGCCGCGAATACGGGTCTCCCGGCCGCTCATTGCCGCGGAATTCCCGGTCAGGATTCCGCAGCATTTCGGTCTCGGCGAGAGCGATGCGCCGCAAACCCGCGTCGGACTTCTCACACGACCGGGCCGCCGCGTATGGAGAAGGGCCCGGGACTGCGGGAGTCCCGGGCCCTTCTCCATACGCGGTGGCCCGGTCAGACGACCTCGACGCCCGGACGGCCCGCCTCGACCCTCAGCCGGGCCAGCGTGCTCGGGACCGCCGTCGGCCGGCGCACCGTGTCGACCACCCTGACCTGGGCGTCGATGCCGTCGCGGCGGACGTCGAAGAGGTGGTAGCCGCGGTGGGCGTCGAGCAGCTTCCAGTGCGGGTTGTCCGGGCGCCGCGGGTCCCACTCCCTGCGGAAGGCGTCCTGGTCCTGGTCACCGTTGCTGGAGATGGAGGTGCCGACGAACTCGGCGCCGACGACGTCCGAGTCCGGGTCGGCGTAGTCCTCCTTGAGGTCGCTGATCATCGTCAGGTGCCGGTCCCCGGAGAGCACCACCGGGTTGCGGACCTGCTGGAACTCCTCGAGGAACTGATTTCGTTCGGCCTGGTAGCCGTCCCAGGCGTCGTAGAACCAGAGCTTGCCCTCGCCGACCTTGAGGTCCGTCTCGGCCATCATGATCTGGGAGGCGATGAGGTTCCAGCGGGCGGGCGAGTCCTGCAGCCCGTTGAGCAGCCAGCGCTTCTGCCGGGCACCCAGCATGGTCAGGGAGGGGTCCTGGGCGCCCTCCTGGCTGGTGGCCTGGTCGCTGCGGTACTGACGGGTGTCCAGGACATTGAGGCGGGCCAGTCGGCCGAACTCCAGACGGCGGTGCATCCGGATGTGCGGACCGTCCGGGACGGCGGTGGCACGGACCGGCATGTGCTCGTAGAACGCCTGGTAGGCCGCGGTCAGCCGGGCCACGAACGCGTCGTGCGGCTGCTTGTCCGGGTCCTGCGGGATCTCGCCCGCGAAGTCGTTGTCCACCTCGTGGTCGTCGAAGGTCACCACGAAGGGCGCGTTGGCGTGCATCGCGGCGAGATCCGGGTCGGTGCGGTACTGGGCGTACCGGTTGCGGTACTGGACGAGGCTGTAGGGCTCTCCGGTGCCCTCGTGCCGTCGTACGGCCGTCGCCGAGGGCGTGGACTCGTAGATGTAGTCGCCGACGTACACCACGACGTCCGGGTCCTGCTCCAGCATGTCTGCGTATGGCGTGAAATAGCCGTGCTGCCAGTTCTGACAGGAGGCGAGGGCCAGGCGCAGGGAGCCACCGGAGCTGTGGGGGTGGGGCGCGGTACGGGTGCGGCCGACGGGTGAGAGCTGCCCGCTGGTGCGGAAGCGGTACCAGTACGTACGGTCCGCGCGCAGGCCGCGTACGTCCACGTGAACGCTGTGCCCGTACTCGGGCCGGGCCTGGGCGGTGTCCTGCCGCACCGGCTTTCTGAAGCGCGGATCCTCCGCGAGCTGCCACTCCACGGGCACCACCCGGTCGGGCATGCCGCCGCCGTTCAGCGGGTCCGGGGCGAGCCTGGTCCACAGCACGATGCCGTCCGGGAGTGGGTCGCCCGAGGAGACTCCGAGACTGAACACACCGTCGGGCAGCGGGGTCTCGGCCGCGCGGGCCACGGCCGGGAGCCACAGCTGGGCGGAGGCCGCGGCGCCGAGCACCGCGGCACCGGCGGTCAGAAAGCGGCGTCGGTCGGGGGTTGCTGCTCCGGTCATCGGCTGACTCCCTTACCTCGCGGGCCACTTGGACTCTGGGAAGCTTCACGTCCGCGGGCGGTCGGCCCGCTGAACACCGGGGTTCACGTACATGACAACTAAGCAGACAAAGAGAGACTCGCCGCCAGCATCGGAACAAGCCGTTGCCGGGGCGAGTCTGACAGATGTTCAGCGGGCGGTCCGGGAGCCGGGCCGGGCACCTGGGGCGGGCGGGGGTCCCGCGGTCAGCGGGTGAATCCCGCGCCGAGGGAGGAACCGATCTTCACGGTCCGCGGGTGCCCGCGCCGAAGCTGACCGAGCCGGTCGCGGTGGGCGTGTCGACGGGGTTGGGCAACGCCCAGACTCCGCCGTCCCGGTTCTCGTCGACGGCGCCGGCGAACAGCTCGCTCCTGCCGTCGCCGTTGACGTCGAGCGGCTTGGTGTCGGCGCCGAAGAAGTCGTTCTGCTCCGCCGTCCCCGGGACGTTCCCGGTGTTCTGGTTCAAGCTGGAGGCGCCCTTCCCGGTGAGCCCGGACCGGCCGCCGCGCAGGACGGTGACCTGGCCGGCCGCGTACACCTCGCCGATTCCCTCGCTCGTGCTGCCGGTGGAGACGTCCGTGTAGCCGTCGGCGTCGACGTCGCCGACGGAGATGGCCCCGCCGAACGTGTCCGCCCACTCCGAAGCACCGGGCACCCCCGGGCTGTCCTGCGTGATGATCGTCGTACGGGAGGTGTCGGGGCCGTCGGCCGAGCCGTGCACCAGGCCGATCCGGCCGCCCTTCAGCAGCGGGTCGTCGAGATCGACCTCGCCGAAGCCGTCGTTCGGGCGCCGATGACGAGGTCGGCGTAGCCGTCCTTGTCCACGTCAACGACGCCGAGGCTCTCGCCGCCGCGCATGCGCGTGCCGTCCGGGTTGTTCACCGGGGCGGGGGCGCTCAGGCCGTCGCGCGTGCCCCGCAGGAAGACCGCGCGGCGGTGCTGGTAATCGGGGTCGTGCATGTCGTCGTCGCTGCGGTCGTGGATGAGCGCGACCAGGTCCGTGATGCCGTCGTGGTCGACGTCCCCGGCGGCCACGTCGTCCGTGAAGTACTCGGCCTCAAGAGCCAGGGTCCGGCTCTTCGCAGCGCCCGTGGTGCGGTCGAACGGCCCGTACAGCAGACGGTTTTCCGGTGGCCAGATCGAGATGACCGTCGCCGTTGAAGTCGCCGAGCGCCGGGGTTTCCGCGTCGACCCGGTCCTCCTCGGTACCGGTGGCCACGGCCGTACCGCCGGACAGGCCCCGCTTCCCGCCCCACAGCACGGCGAACGTGCCGTCCGACTGGACCTCTCCGACGTCCTCGCCCGGGGCGCCCACGACCAGGTCGGCCGCGCCGTCGCCGTCGAGGTCGCCGACGGCGAGACCGCTGCCGTAGTCCTCGTCGGTCTCCGAGACGCCGGGTACGCCCGGGGTGTTCTGGCCGACGATCTGCTTGTGCTTCAGGTCGAGGCCCTTGGCCGAGCCGTACACGACGGCCACGTACCCGGCCCGGGCCTTCCCGGGCTCGGGATCCTAGAACGGCTCGAAGTCGTCGTACTCCTGCTCCGCCTCGTCCCGCTCGGCCTGCCGGTCCCTGCGGCGCTGCGCGGCCGGCCGCGCTCCCTCGAACCGGTGGTCCTCACCGCGCCGGCCGAGCATCTCGGCCCCGGCCGTCACGGACGGCTCCCAGTCGAAGACGACCGCGTTCTCCTCGGGGCCGATGGCGACGCCGTCGCCGCCCCGGGCACCGGCCTTCATCAACTGCTCCTCGACACCGAGCCGGTTGAGCCGGTCCGCGAGGTAGCCGACTGCCTCGTCGTTGTTGAAGTCGGTCTGGCGCACCCAGCGTTCGGGCTTCTCGCCGCGCACCCGGAACAGGCCGTCGGCCTCGCGCGTCACGGTGAAGCCGGTGTCGTCCACGGCCTTGGGCCGGATCACGATCCGGGTGGCCTCTTCCTTCGGCTTCGCCGCCCGGGACGTCGCCACGAGCTCCGCGAGCGCGTACGACAGCTCCTTCAGGCCCGTGTGCGCCACGGCCGACACCTCGAACACGCGGTAGCCGCGCGCCTCCAGGTCGGGCCGCACCATCTCGGCGAGGTCCTTGCCGTCCGGCACGTCGATCTTGTTCAGGACGACGATCCGCGGCCGGTTGTCCAGCCCGCCGTACTGCCGCAGCTCCTCCTCGATGATGTCGAGGTCGGAGGCCGGGTCGCGGTCCGACTCCAGCGTCGCGGTGTCCAGGACGTGCACGAGCACACTGCACCGCTCCACGTGCCGCAGGAACTCCAGGCCCAGCCCCTTGCCCTGGCTGGCACCGGGGATCAGCCCGGGCACGTCGGCGATCGTGTAGACCGTCGAACCGGCCGTGACGACACCGAGGTTGGGCACGAGGGTGGTGAAGGGGTAGTCGGCGATCTTCGGCTTGGCGGCGCTCAGCACCGAGATCAGCGACGACTTGCCGGCACTCGGGTACCCGACGAGGGCCACGTCGGCGACCGTCTTCAGCTCCAGGACGATGTCCTGGAGGTCTCCCGGCTCGCCGAGCAGCGCGAACCCGGGCGCCTTGCGCCGCGCGGAGGCCAGCGCCGCGTTGCCGAGCCCGCCCCGGCCGCCCTGCGCGGCGACGTACGACGTGCCGTGCCCGACCAGGTCGGCGAGGACGTTGCCCGCCTTGTCCAGCACCACCGTGCCGTCCGGCACCGGCAGGATCAGGTCCTGGCCGTCCTTGCCGAAGCGGTTGCCGCCCTCGCCGGGCTTGCCGTTGGTGGCCTTGCGGTGCGGGGAGTGGTGGTAGTCGAGCAGCGTGGTGACCGACTGGTCGACGGTGAGGATCACGTCCCCGCCGCGCCCGCCGTTGCCGCCGTCCGGTCCGCCCAGCGGCTTGAACTTCTCACGGTGGACGGAGGCACAGCCGTGGCCTCCGCTACCCGCGGCGACGTGCAGCTCGACGCGGTCCACGAAGGTGGTCATGGTGTGTGCCTCCAGGTGCGTACGTATGTGTACGGGGTTCTACGGGGTTGTTCTCTGCGTAACACGCGAAAGGCGGACCCGCTTCCCGTGAGGGAAGTGAGGTCCGCCTCGCGAAAGTGTCCGATCAGGCGACCGGAACGATGTTCACGACCTTGCGGCCACGGTGGGTGCCGAACTGCACCGAACCGGCCTCGAGGGCGAACAGCGTGTCGTCGCCGCCACGGCCGACACCGGAGCCCGGGTGGAAGTGGGTGCCACGCTGACGAACCAGGATCTCACCCGCGTTGACGACCTGACCGCCGAAGCGCTTCACGCCGAGCCGCTGGGCGTTGGAGTCGCGACCGTTCCGGGTGGACGATGCGCCCTTCTTGTGTGCCATTTCTCCTCAGTCCCTTACTTCGCAGCCGCGGGGATCTCAGTGACCTTGATCGCCGTGTACTGCTGGCGGTGGCCCTGGCGACGGCGGTAACCCGTCTTGTTCTTGTAGCGCAGAATGTCGATCTTCTGGCCCTTGTGGTGGTCCACGACCTCGGCCTGGACCTTGATGCCGGCCAGCACCCACGGGTCGCTGGTCACGGCGTCGCCGTCGACAACGAGCAGGGTCGAGAGCTCGACCGTGTCGCCAACCTTGGCAGTGGAAATCTTGTCAACCTCAACGATGTCGCCGACAGCAACCTTGTGCTGGCGACCACCGCTGCGCACGATGGCGTACACGCGGAACTCACTCTCTCGCTCGGGAAACGGCACCCCCGCAGGCCAGCCGCCCGACTCAGCGAGCGGCCTCTCCTGGGCGCCCGGCGCCCGGAGGATGAGGTTTACGGGGATGTGACGCGTCAGTCGACACGCCGAAGGTCAAGGTTACGGGGCCGCGGCCGAAAGGGTCAAACCGAGTCGGACCCGCCGCCCGTGCGACCGGTCACGCCGGTCGCACGGGCGGGGGATCTCAGCCCTCGTCGGTGGAGGCCGAGACGGAGGACGCGGACGACGCCGACTGCTCCGCCGCCACGGTCTTCTTGGACGCGGTCTTCTTGGCGGCGGTCTTGGTGGTCTTCGCCGCCTTCTTGGCCGTCGTCTTCTTGGCCGCGGTCTTCTTCACAGCCGTCTTCTTGGTGGTGGCGGCCTTCTTCGCCGTGGCCTTCTTGGCCGTCTTGCGGGCCGTCTTCTTCGCGGGGGCCGACTCGTCGGCGGCCTCCTCCGGGACGGCGCCGTCGGCGGCGGACGCCCCGGCGGCCGGCTCGGCAGCGGCCTCGGAGGCGCCCTCCTCGGACGCGGCCGACGGGACGACCACGACGGCCGTCTCCTCGGACGCCGTGGACGCCGTCGGCTTGCGCACGGCACGGCGCCGCGGACGGGCCGGGGCGGCGCTCTCGGCGGGCGCCTCGGCGACGGGCTCGGCCACCGGCTCGGCCGGTGCCTCGGCGGCCTCGGCCGCGAGCTCAGCGGGCGCGGTCTCGGCGACCGTCACCACGGCCGCCTCGGCGCCCGCCGGGGAACCGGCCGGAGCGGACACCTTGCGGGTGGCCCGGCGCCGGGTTCGGCCCTTGGGCGCGGCCTCCTCCGCCGGAGCGGCGGGCGCGGCGGAAGCGGTGGGCGCGGCCTGTGCGGCCTCGACGACCGGGTCCTCCACGGCCGCCGGCTCGGCCTGTGCCTCGGCGGCCGGCTCCGGCTGCACGGGACGGGCGGCCTCCTGCTCGGCGGTCACGTCCTGAGCCGTCGGCGCCTCGGCCACGGCCTGCGCGGCCCTGCCCCTGCCCCGCCGGGTCGTCTCCCTGCTCTCCTCCGCCTTCGGCTCGGCCGCCTCGCCGCGCGGGGAACCCGCCGGGGCCGACGCCCGCCGGCTCGCCCGGCGACGCGAGCGCCCACGGCCGGCCGCGGCCTCCGCCTCGGCGGCGCTGCTGTACAGCTCCTCGTCGGGCTCGAAGGCCGGCGCGGGCAGCGCGACCGGCTCGGCGACCTCGGCGACGACCTCCGCCTCGCTCTCCGCCTCCTGCTCGGCGGTCTCGGCGGTCTCGTGCACGTGCGGCTGCTCGGCGGCGCCGGCACGGGCGCGCTTCTTGCGCTTGCCGCCGCCTCCGGGAGCCGTCGGCTGCTCCATGTGGACGATGACACCGCGGCCGTTGCAGTGGACGCAGGTCTCGGAGAAGGACTCCAGCAGCCCCTGTCCGACCCGCTTGCGGGTCATCTGCACGAGGCCCAGCGAGGTCACCTCGGCGACCTGGTGCTTCGTACGGTCCCGGCCCAGGCACTCCAGCAGGCGCCGCAGCACCAGGTCCCGGTTGGACTCCAGCACCATGTCGATGAAGTCGATGACGATGATGCCGCCGAGGTCGCGCAGCCGCAGCTGACGCACGATCTCCTCGGCCGCCTCCAGGTTGTTCCTGGTGACGGTCTCCTCGAGGTTGCCGCCCTGGCCGGTGAACTTGCCGGTGTTGACGTCGACGACGACCATCGCCTCGGTCCGGTCGATCACCAGCGAACCGCCGCTGGGCAGCCAGACCTTGCGGTCCAGGGCCTTGGCGAGCTGCTCGTCGATCCGGTACGTGGCGAAGACGTCGACCTCGGAGGTCCACTTCGACAGCCGCTCGGCGAGGTCCGGCGCGACGTGCGAGACGTAGCCGTGGATGGTCGACCAGGCCTCGTCACCGCTGACGACGACCTTGGAGAAGTCCTCGTTGAAGATGTCGCGCACGACCCGGACGGTCATGTCCGGCTCGCCGTAGAGCAGCGTCGGGGCGTTGCCGCTCTTGGCCTTCTTCTGGATGTCCTCCCACTGCTGCTGCAGCCGCTCGACGTCCCGGCGCAGCTCGTCCTCGCTCGCGCCCTCGGCGGCGGTGCGCACGATGACGCCCGCGTCCTCGGGGACGATCTTCTTGAGGATGGTCTTCAGCCGGGCCCGCTCGGTGTCGGGCAGCTTGCGGCTGATGCCGGTCATGGAGCCCTCGGGCACGTACACGAGGTAACGGCCCGGGAGGGAGACCTGGCTGGTCAGACGCGCGCCCTTGTGGCCGATCGGGTCCTTCGTCACCTGGACGAGCACCGACTGGCCGGACTTCAGGGCGGACTCGATGCGGCGCGGCCCGTGGGCCATGCCGAGCGCCTCGAAGTTGACCTCACCGGCGTACAGGACGGCGTTGCGGCCCTTGCCGATGTCGATGAAGGCGGCCTCCATCGACGGCAGCACGTTCTGCACCTTGCCGAGGTAGACGTTGCCGACGTACGAGGTCGCCTGCTCCTTGTTGACGTAGTGCTCGACGAGCACGTCGTCCTCGAGGACGCCGATCTGCGTGCGGTCGCCGTGCTGGCGGACGACCATCACGCGCTCGACGGCCTCGCGGCGGGCCAGGAACTCGGCCTCGGTGATGATCGGCACGCGGCGGCGGCCCTGCTCGCGTCCTTCGCGTCGGCGCTGCTTCTTGGCCTCCAGACGGGTCGAGCCCTTGATGGACTGCACCTCGTCGGACGGTTCCGTCTTGGGGCGGGGCTCGCGGACCTTGACGACCGTGCGCTCGGGGTCGTCGTCGGAGGGCTCGGAGTCGGTGCCGGAGTCCCCGGCACGGCGGCGGCGCCGACGGCGACGGCGGCTGCTGCTGGAGCCGCTCCCGCCGGACTCGTCGCGGTCGGTGGTCTCCTCGGAGTCCTCGTCGTCCTCCTCGGCGCCGTCCTCGCCGTCCTGCGCGGCGGCAGCGTCGGACTCGGCGTCGGACGCCTCGCCGCCCTCGCCGTCGACGGACTCGCCACGCCGGCGGCGGCGACCGCCGCGGCGACGGCGGCGGCGCGAGCCGGTGCCCTCGGACTCGTCCTGCTCGTCGCCGTCGGCCTGGTCCTCGGCGGACTCGTCGGCCTCCTCCGCCTCCTCGGCGGCGGTGTCGGCGACGGCGGTCTCGGGGGCCTGCGCCTCGGGCTCGTCCCCGGCGCCCCGGCGCCGGCGACGGCGACGCGAGCCGCCGCTCTGCTCCTCGCGCTGGGCCTCGGCCGGCGCGGACTCCTGGTCCTCCTCGGGCTCCGTCGCCCCGGCCGCCTCGGCGGCGGCAGCGGCAGCGGCCCGCTCCGGCGTCTGGAACTGGGGCTCGGTGAAGACGGGCGCCTGGAACAGCGCGACGGCGGGCCGCCGCGGACGCGAGGGCGCCTCGCTCTCGCTGTCGGCCGCGTCCGCGGGCACCCGGGCGGCGGCCTTCGAGGCCCTCCCGCCCCGGGTCGGCTGGGCGGGCTCGGCGAAGCCGCCGGCGGCCCGGCGCACGACCCGGCGACGGCGACGCGGACCGGCCTCTTCGGCCGGCTCGGCGGCCTCACCGGCGGGTGCCTCGGAGGCGACGGCCTCGGACGCACGGGCGGGCTCGGTGGCAGCGGCCTCGGCGGCGGGAGTCTCGGAGGCAACGGCCTCGGACGCGCGCTCGGGCTCGGCGGCGGGAGTCTCGGTCACGGGTGCCTTCGCCTCCTCGGCGGTCACCTCCGCGGTTTTTGCGGTTTCCGCGGTCTCCGTGGCGGAGGGCGCCCCGGCAGGCGCGGACGCCCGCCGCGAGGCACGCCGGCGGGTCCGGCGCGGAGCAGCCTCTTCAACGGCCTTTTCAGCGGCCTTTTCAGCGGCCTTTTCAGCGGCCTCTTCGGCGGCCTCGGCGCCGTCGGCCGCAGCCGACGGCTCGGCGGTGTCGGCCACGGCCGGTGCCGCGACCGTCTCGGCCGCCTCGGCCGGAGCGGCGGTGGGTGAGGTCACGGTGCGGGTGGCGCGGCGGCGGGCGCGCTTGGGGGCGGCCTCCTCGGTCGCCGCGGAGGACGCGGCGGGAGCGGCGGCCTCGGCAGGCTCGGTCGCCTCGGGGTCCGCGGGGGTGGTGGCGGTCACCGGGACCACGGTCTCGGCGGCCTCCGCGGCGACGGGAGCGCCGGCAGGGGCGGAGGCGCGGCGCACGGCGCGACGGCGCTTGCGCCCGGCGGGCGCGGCGTCCTCGTCGCTCTCACCGGCTGCGGGCGTCGCGGCGGCAGCGGTCGCTGCGGGGGCCTCGGGGGCCTGGGCGACCTCGGCGGCTGCTTCCTCGGCCTCGCCGGACTCGACGTCCGCTGCGAGTTCCTCGGCGTCGGTGGCCGGTATGGCCGGCGCGACGGTCTCCACCGGCGTGTCGGAGGAGGCACCGGTGGGCGGGCCCGCCGGGCGGGACGCGGCACGGCGCCGCCGGCGGGGCGGCAGGGTGTCGCTGGGGGTGTTCTGTTCGGAACCCTCTGTGGGTTCGGTCGGCTCGAGCATGCGGGCTTGTCTCCCGTCAGGCTCCCGGGCGCCGCGCCTGGTCCGGCGTATGCCGGTGACGTCCGCGGCGCGCGCTGTGCGCGTTCGCCGCCGTCCGGGGCGCGGGCGCCGCACGGGAGCTCTCTGTGTCCTGTCTCGCCGGTTCCGTACGCCCAATGCGTACGGCCTGGCGAAAGTCTTCTGGTCGGTGCGCTGCCCGACCCAGGTGGCTCCCGAGTCCGAGGGCGGCGCTACGACGTCCGTCCCTACGCGGGACCTTCCTTATGCCGGCGCCGTCGCGGTGGCAGTCGGTTCGGCCGTTGGGTGGGCCTCGGCTGCCTCGCGGTCGGGCGCGAGCGGGTCGGTCACCGTGCCGGTCTCTTCATCGAACAGCCCCTGCGCCAGCCTGGTCACCGCTGCGGGGACCGGCGGCGCCAGGTCGGCCACGGCGCGGAGACCGGACAGGACGTCGTCGGGTCGTACGGCAGGCGTCACGTGCCGAACAACCAGCCGCAGTATCGCACAGGGCTGGTCGGTCGGCCTATCAGCCTGCGAACTGTGCGTTTCCGTGAGGTCGCGGACCTCCAGGCTCGCCACGGCGGCGCGGGCGTCGAACGTACGGACGCCGTTCTTGGCGAGGCGCTGGACCTCGACCGTCTCGGCCGCGTTGAAGGCGTCCGCCGCTCGGCGGGCCTCCTCCACCGGCACTCCGTCCAGCCGGAGCTCCCAGACGGAAGCCGTCAGCCGGTCGGCGAGCCCGGAGGTGCGGGCCTCGACCGCGTCGGTGATGTCGAGCCCGGTGGGCAGCGACTCGTCGAGAAGGGCCCTGAGCTGCTCCGGGTCGCGGGGCGCGGTGAGCGCGATCTCCAGGTATTCCGCCTCACTGCCCGTGCCGGTGGGTGCGGCATTGGCGTACGACACCTTCGGGTGCGGTGTGAAGCCCGCCGAGTAGGCCATCGGCACCTCGGCACGGCGCAACGCACGCTCGAAGGCGCGCTGGAAGTCACGGTGGCTGGTGAACCGGAGGCGGCCGCGCTTGGTGTAACGCAGTCGGATGCGCTGCACCGCGGGTGCGGGCGGCGGGCCTTCGGGCTGTCGCTTGCCCAGTGTCGTTCAGTCCTTCGTGAGAGCGGTCGTACTGCTACCAAGAGTACGTGCCCCGCGCCCTGATGGTTCCCGGCGGTCGACGGGCCGCGGTCGGCGCGGTTCGCCGAAGAGCATCCGGCGGACGTCGGCGCGGGCCTGTCGTACGGACTCCCGGGCGGCGGCCAGTGCCTGCCGGGTGGCCCGCCCCACGCTGCGGGCGGCCTCGGCAGCGGGCCGCAGGACGGCGTCCCGCACGGCGTGCCCGACGGGCGTCAGCACCATGCGGTACACCCACCGCACCGGCTCGACGAGGAGCCACCGGAAGAGGGTGCCGAGGAACCGTCCGACGGCGAGCGAGATGTGTCCGGCGACGCGCCAGGCGTGCCCGAGGGCATCCCACACCTCCCGGCCGATGACGGCGAGGACGCGTCCGGCCGGCGTGAGGATCCAGCGCCAGAGGGCGAGCGCGGGCAGGACGAACAGGATCCGGGCGATCCAGTACAGGGCCGTCCCGATGCCGGTGAGGATCGTGCGCACCAGCCACACGAGCTTCTTGGCGCACCAGGCGATCGCGCGGCCGACGGGCGCGAGCACCCAGGTGTACAGCCAGACGGCCGGTACGACGACGAGGTACTTCGCGAGCAGGGCCACGACGGTCCAGACGCCGATGCCGAGTGCGGCGAGCCCGGCGCCGAGTCCCTTCAGGACCCACAGCACCGCGTGCCCGACGGGCGTGAGCAGCTGCGCGTACACCCAGCCGAGCCCGGCACCCACGCCCCTGGCGATCCAGCCGGCCGCGGCCCCGATGCCCCGGGCGGCCCATGCGATCGCATGCCCCAGCGGGGTGAGGACCGAGCGGTAGAGCCAGACCAGGGGGACCACGACGAGTGTCTGCGCGAGCCAGCCGAGTGCCTTGCCCACCGGCACGACGACGTAGCGCCACAGCCCCACGAACGGCCAGACGAACACGGCCCGCGCGAGCCACAGCAGCGCCCGGCCGAGCGGCCGGAGCAGCGTGTCGTTCAGGAACCGCCCGGCCACGACGAGCGCGTCCCACAGCATCCGCAGGGGGACGACCAGGACGAGCGCGATGATCCGCACGGGGATGCGGATGGCGACGGTGAGACAGCCCTCGGGCCCCGGCGGCTCGCGCGGCACGGGCGGCGTCCCGTCCGGCCCCTGGGGCACACGGGCCGACTGAGGGGGCAGCTCAGCTGCCTGTTGGGGCAGTTCGGCTGCCTGTTGCGGCACCTCGGCCGACCGCCGGGACGGATCGCCCGGCCCCTGGGGCAGGTCGGCCGGCGGCTCGAAACCCTCGCTGGGTCGCTTCTCCAGATCCATACCGTCGTAGACGCCCTCAGTGCCCCGTCCGGATCCAGCACCGCACAGCCCCGCCCCGTTCTCCCGCGATTCCTCCACTCGGCCGCAAGATCATACGGCTCACCCGCGGGCGAGCTGCGCCTGCAGCAGCCGGGGCGACTCCTGGAAACCGCTGCGCGCGTACGCGGGGACGGCCCGCGGGCTGGAGTGCACGGTCACGCGCTCCAGCCCCAGCTCACGGGCTCCGTCCAGGACGGCCCGGATGAGCCGCCCGCCCAGTCCGCCGTCGCGTGCCTCGGGTACGACGTAGACGCACTGCAGATCACCGGAGGCCCGTCGCGGGGCCCGGGGCGTGGGTACCCGCTGCACCACGGCGAGCCAGGCCATTCCGATGACCCGGTCGTCCCGGACGAGCACGATGCAGCGGTGTGTTCCGGCGTTCTCCCGTGCCCAGGCGACGAAGTGCCGTAGGAAGGCCCCGGGTTCGCCGAGGTCCTGTGAGCCGTTCTCGACGAGCCACTCCCACCGGAGGGCGGCCACGGCCGCGAGTTCGTCGGGCCGGGCCGGGCGGATGCTGATGTTCTCCATCAGCGCATTGTCGGCTCCGTCGCGCTCTCCGTCTCCCAGCGCAGCAGATCCCCCGGCTGGCACTCCAGCACCTCGCACAGCGCGGCCAGGGTGGAGAAGCGGACCGCCTTGGCGCGGCCGTTCTTGAGGACGGCGAGATTGGCGGGGGTGATGCCCACGCGTTCCGCCAACTCGCCCACGGACATCTTGCGTTTGGCCAGCATCACGTCGATGTCGACGACGATCGGCATCAGATGACCTCTTCCAGCTCTGCCTGCATCCGGGCCGCCTCGATGTCACGTGCGACGGCCTGCGCGAGCAGCATCCGCAGCACGAGCACGACCAGGGCTACGCCCAGCACGGCCACCACCACCCCGCACAACAGGAGGACCACCCCGGGTGCGACGGCCTCGCCCGGCGCGAGCACGAAGACCAGCAGGGCGGCCGCCACGAACGCGCCGATCACGAGGTGCACGTAGCGGAACGCAGCCGTGGAGAACACCGTGCCGCGACGCACCATCGTCACCAGCCGCCACACGCAGACCACGACGACCTGAGCCGTCACGATACCCAGGACGATGATCACGAGGACCGGGGTGCGCAGATACGCGTACTCGGGCCTGAGCCCGTTCATGTCGACGGCCAGCAGCGGCACCATCACCGCCTGGACGAACAACGATCGGGCGAGCAGCACCACGAGCACCCCACGCAACGCCGCCACGGCCAGCTTCCCCATCGCCACTCCCTCGATCGAACCGCGATGGAAATCTATCGACATTCGATAGATGACGCAAGGGTGGCGGCCCGAGCGAGAACCACGGCGTGCGCCGTGCCGGTGTGTGCGACCCGTGACACCGTGGCAGAAGAAAGGAATGCCCGGCACTCGGAGCACCTGGAAAGTCCGGAGCACCCGGCCGAGGAGGACGACGGTGGACTGGCGCGCGTTCGCACAGCAGATGGCGTCCATGGCGCGTGACCTGCTCGCCCAGGAGACGGTCGGCGCCACCCTGCGGCACATCACCAGGGCGGCCACGGAATGCGTGGCCGGATGCGACGCGGCCGGCATCCTCCTCCTGCGCGGCAAGCGCGCGGAGACGCTGGCACCCACCGACGACCTGGTGATCGAGAGCGACCGGCTCCAGGAGCACCTCGCGGAGGGTCCCTGCTTCGACGCGGCACGGACCAGCGTCGGGGAGCGCGTGTTCCGCATCTCCGACTTCACCGCCGCCCAGGAACGCTGGCCCGCCTACGCCGCGCGCGCCCGCGATCTGGGCGTGGGCAGCATGATGGGCTTCCTGCTGTACACCGACGACGAGGATCTGGGCGCGCTCAATCTCTACGCGCACCGGCCGGGGTCCTTCACCGACGACAGCGAGACGGCCGGCTGGCTGCTGGCCTCGCACGCCGCGGTCGCCTTCTCCAGCGCCCGCAGCCATGCCCAGATGGAGCAGGCCATGGCCACCCGGCACACCATCGGGGAAGCCATGGGCATCCTCATGGGCAGCCACCGCCTCACGGAGGATCAGGCCTTCGACGTGCTGCGCCGCTACTCCCAGGAGAAGAACATCAAGCTCCGCGAGGTCGCCCGGCGGGTCTGCCACGAGGGCCGCCTGACCTGACGGCTCCCCCAGCACACATTCTGAACTGGGGGAACCTAGTCGGGTCGATCCCCCGGGGGAGCGTCACCGACTCGACCTCCTCTGCGGGTCCCCCTCAGGGCGGGGCTCTCACCTCCGGAAGTGCCCTGGTGAAACGGACCGTCATGGGCGCCATTGAGCCGGGGCCAGATCTCACGCGCCGACGTGGCTGTTGTCATGTGTGTGGCGGGGTTACCTCCGGCGGGGGCGGGGGCGCGGTTACCTCCGGCTCAGGCGTGGACGGCGGCGCAGGCACCTCAGAGTCGGGCGAAGGCGTGGACGGGGGCGCAGGCACCTCGGACTCGGGCGAGGGTGGGGGTGCGGGCACCTCCGGCCTGGGCGACTCCTCTTCACCCGGCTCCGAGCAGTCGGGGGCCTCCCTCTGCACCGCAATCTCGTAGTCGCTCTGGCTGCTCGGATTGGAGTTCTGGGCGGTGAACGTCATGCCGTTCGTGCCGGAAACCCCCCTGCCGGACTCTCCGGTGGGATGGATATTGATCTTGAGAACCGGTGGTGTCGCGGACACGGTGTACGTGCCGGGGGGTACCACTCCTCGGCCGGTCCCGTCGCTGCCGGTGTCGATGACGTGTTCGCCGACCCGGACGAAGGAGTCCGGCTTGGTGTCGGCGGTTTCATCGCCGGGGCAGGCCTCCGTGGTGATCACCTTGATGCGCAGTGCGGTACCGGGCTTCGGGGGCTCGGGCTCGGAAGTGCCCGGCGGAGGTACACCCGGCTCCTGGCCGGGCTCGCCGGGCTGCGGCCGGCCCGGCTCTCCTGGTCCGGGCGGGGGCGCGAGCCCCTCCCGCGTTGCATCCGCCCCACCCTGCGGTTCCTGGTTCGCAGGTGGCCGCCCATTCCCCGCCGTGTCGGGCGTGCCACCAGCGTTGCTCAGCGCCAAGCCGCCGGCGGTCAACAGCGCGGCCACTCCCAGACCTGCGAGGATGGCGGGCCAGCTCAGACCGCTCAGGAATCCGGCGAGGGCGCGGACGAGGCCGCCGAGGAGCGCGCGACCGAGCGTGAGGGCGGCCATGACGGCGGAGGCCATCTGACCCAGAAGGTGCTTGCCCGAGTTCCACAGGCTCTGCGCCGTGTTTCTGAGCGCGGGCCACCACTGGCCCGGGTTCCTGAGCAGATCCCATGCGGACCGCCCCACATCGGCGACCTTCGACAGCACTTGGCGCCCCTTGTCCGCGCCCTTGTTCATCCATCCCTTGAGCCAGTCGATGCCGGCGCCTCCGTATTGCCGTACGCGTTGCAGGAGCGACATCAACCGGTCCCGCGGCCCGGCCTGGCTCGCCTGGCTCGCCTGGCTCGCTGAGGCCTCGGCGGCGGCCACGCCCTCGCTCACGGTCGGAGCGGCTTGGCCCGCGTAGCCGGACGCCAGCCGGAACTTCTCCCGGCTCTCCAGCGCCCTGCCCCAAGCTTCTCTCAGACCTTGGTAGGAGCGATCCGCTTCGCGCCAAGCGTCCTTGAGTGGCTCGATCTGTCTCCGGAGCTCGGGCATCAATGACTTCGCCGGGTCATCGGCGGGCAGCCGATGCAGGCGCCACAACTGTTCCCGGACTCGCTCATACTCCTGCAACCTGCGGGATGCTTCGTCCTGCCAGCCGGGCAGCCACTCCCTGATGCGCGTCATCTCGTCGAACTTGGGGGCCAGTAGTCGCAGCTGCTCCGGGTTCAGCTGTTGCAGGTCCTGGAGCGTCAACCGGGCGTCGCGCAGTTGCTGCGCCGTCATGCTCATCAGGTCTTCAACGCTGTACATCACGCCTCCTCGGACGGCTGCAGTAACCCGGGGGGCTTGTAGGGTCATGATCACGGCGAACCGCCCGCCGGCGACGCACTGCCGGACGAGCCACTGCCGGGACCTGACCGCGGGCGGCGGCAGCAGCGGATTGCCGCAGGCAGAGCGCACGCGCTCCACCCCGTACCGGTTCACCAGGGCCGCGGTGCCAGTCGGCGGGGGCGCCTGAAAGGGCACCGCGTGGGCGTCGCGAAAACCGAGGTCGGCGATCCGGGCGTCCGAGGTCGGTGACACGGGGGTGGGTGTCGCGACGTTTCGAGGTATATCCGCCGAGCTGACGCCGAGGCCCCCCGCCCGGGCTCTGCCCCTGCTCGGGCTCTGGATGGGGAAATCGACGACGCATCAACGAGACGACGCCGCCCGGAAC
Source organism: [Streptosporangium] indianense (assembly GCF_021474405.1). Lineage (GTDB taxonomy): Bacteria > Actinomycetota > Actinomycetes > Streptomycetales > Streptomycetaceae > Streptomyces > Streptomyces indiaensis. Next base: position 34,608 of record NZ_JAKEIO010000018.1, on the reverse strand, counting down.
CATGATCACGATCGCTGTACACCGACGCGCAGATTCCCCCTCTTTCGAGGGCGGCGTCTGTTGCGGTGGGCCGGACGGTGGCCAGAACGGCGGACCGCACCGGGGCCCGGACCGCATCTGATCGAACATGAGCGATGACCCCGCTGGGCGGCTACCTACCCACACTTCGCCGCCGTCTGCGGCATGTCAAGGATCCCTGGGAGCTCAGCAGTCACCAGAAACGCTTCAGCGAGGCTCCGAGAGCCTCGGACCCACTTCCACGTCGGCCGGATGCCCGATGCCCCTCCCGGGCCTGGCAGGGGCATCCTCCTCACTCGCCCCCGCCAGGGCATCCACCACCCGAACGGGTGCGTCACTCACCTCAGTGCGCGTGCCCGCCCGGAGCGGGTGCGGCGTTCTTCACCGTCAGAGGCAGCAGCTTCTTGCCCGTCGGGCCGATCTGGATGCTGGTGTCCATCTGCGGGCACACGCCGCAGTCGAAGCACGGTGTCCAGCGGCAGTCGTCGACCTCGGTCTCGTCGAGGGCGTCCTGCCAGTCCTCCCAGAGCCAGTCCTTGTCCAGGCCGGAGTCGAGGTGGTCCCAGGGGAGGACCTCCTCGTAGGTGCGCTCGCGGGTGGTGTACCAGTCGACGTCGACGCCGAAGGGGGCCAGGGCCTTGTCGGCGCACCGCATCCAGCGGTCGTACGAGAAGTGCTCGCGCCAGCCGTCGAAACGGCCGCCGTCGTCGTAGACCGCGCGGATGACCGCGCCGATGCGGCGGTCGCCGCGGGAGAGGAGGCCCTCGACGATGCCGGGCTTGCCGTCGTGGTAGCGGAAGCCGATCGAGCGGCCGTACTTCTTGTCACCGCGGATCTTGTCCCGCAGCTTCTGCAGCCGCTCGTCCGTCTCCTCCGCGGAGAGCTGCGGCGCCCACTGGAACGGCGTGTGCGGCTTGGGCACGAAGCCGCCGATCGAGACCGTGCAGCGGATGTCGTTGGAGCGGGAGACCTCGCGGCCCTTGGCGATGACCTTCGTCGCCATGTCGGCGATCTGCAGGACGTCGTCGTCGGTCTCCGTCGGCAGGCCGCACATGAAGTACAGCTTCACCTGGCGCCAGCCGTTGCCGTACGCCGTCGCGACCGTGCGGATCAGGTCCTCTTCCGAGACCATCTTGTTGATGACCTTGCGGATGCGCTCCGAGCCGCCCTCGGGGGCGAAGGTGAGGCCCGAGCGGCGGCCGTTCCTGGTCAGCTCGTTCGCCAGGTCGATGTTGAAGGCGTCGACCCGGGTGGAGGGCAGCGACAGGCCGATCTTGTCGTCCTCGTAGCGGTCGGCGAGGCCCTTGGCGATGTCACCGATCTCCGTGTGGTCGGCGGACGACAGCGACAGCAGGCCGACCTCCTCGAAGCCCGTCGCCTTCAGACCCTGCTCGACCATGTCGCCGATGCCCGTGATGGAACGCTCGCGCACCGGGCGCGTGATCATGCCGGCCTGGCAGAAACGGCAGCCGCGGGTGCAGCCGCGGAAGATCTCCACCGACATGCGCTCATGGACCGTCTCGGCCAGCGGGACGAGCGGCTGCTTGGGGTAGGGCCACTCGTCGAGGTCCATGACGGTGTGCTTGGAGACCCGCCACGGGACCCCGCTGCGCTTGGGCACGACACGGGCGATCCGGCCGTCCGGCAGGTACTCGACGTCGTAGAAGCCGGGCACGTACACGCCGCCCGTCTTCGCCAGGCGGAAGAGAAGCTCCTCGCGGCCGCCGGGGCGGCCCTCCGCCTTCCAGGCACGGACGATCGCGGTGATCTCCAGGACCGCCTGCTCGCCGTCGCCGATCACCGCGCAGTCGATGAAGTCGGCGATCGGCTCGGGGTTGAACGCCGCGTGACCGCCGGCCAGGACGATCGGGTCGTCCAGGCCGCGGTCCTTGGCCTCCAGCGGGATGCCGGCCAGGTCGAGGGCGGCCAGCATGTTCGTGTAGCCCAGCTCCGTGGAGAAGGACAGGCCGAACACGTCGAAGGCCTTCACGGGCCGGTGGCTGTCGACCGTGAACTGCGGGACGTGGTGCTCCCGCATGAGCTCCTCCAGGTCCGGCCACACGCTGTAGGTGCGCTCGGCGAGGACGCCCTGCTGCTCGTTGAGCACCTCGTAGAGGATCATGACGCCCTGGTTGGGCAGACCGACCTCGTAGGCGTCCGGGTACATGAGCGCCCAGCGGACGTCGCAGGAGTCCCAGTCCTTGACCGTGGAGTTGAGCTCTCCGCCGACGTACTGGATCGGCTTCTGCACATGCGGGAGCAGAGCTTCGAGCTGCGGGAAGACCGACGCAGCGACTTCGGCAGGCATGTCGCGCACCTTCGTGAGCTGGACTGAACTGACAGGGGTGACCATCCAGACTAACGCGACCGCGGGGTGCCTCCGTACGCCGGAAGATCACAGGCCCGCCGCACCGTCCTTGATCCCGTCCCAGAAGCCGGGGAGTTCGGCCTCCACGCGTACCGCCCGCTGCTCCTCCCGCTGGTGCATGAGGCCGTAGGTGAAGGCGCTCTCCCCCGCCGCGTGGGCGACCGCCGACAGCTCGCGCAGGGTGTGCCGGGCCATCACGCTGTCCTGGTGCTCGCCGAGCAGGTTCTGCAGGGCCTTCATGGAGCTGACCATGGTCTTGGCCGGCTTGCCGAGGACCGGTTCGGCCGCCTCCGCCGCGTAGCGGGTGCGCTTGGCCTTCTTGCGGGCGTCGTGCAACGCGAGGTCCCGGTCGGTGCCGGGTTCCAGCTGCGCCGCCCGTTCGACCAGCTTCGACACCTTGCGGAAGTCCTTCCGCACGGCCTTGGCGACCGGCTTGCGGGGTGCCTTGCCGGCGGCCTTCAGCAGGGGCGGGTCGGCGATCAGCGCGTCGAGGGTGTCGAGCAGGGTCAGGTAGCGGCGGGAGTCCAGGACACCGAGGAGGCTGCCGCGGGCCCCGCCGTGCTCGGCGCTCGACCAGGAGTGCAGGCGCTCCACGACCGGGCCGCGCATCAGGTCCGGGGGCACCTCGTCGGCGGCCGACGTCAGCCGCTCGGCCAGCACCTCACGGTCCCGGTCCCGCCCCAGCTCACCGGCGAGCCACTTCAGCTCGCCGGCGATGGGTTCGGTGACGGCCCGGTCGAGGATCGTGCCGAACGACTTGAAGGTGCTGCGCAGCCGACGGGTGGCCACCCGCATGCTGTGCACGGAGTCCTCGGTGTCGCGGCGGACGGCGGGGTCGAGCGCGACGATCGCGTCCCGCTGGGTGCGCGCGTAGGCGAGCACGTGGTCTCCGGCGGTCACCGGTTCGCGTTCGCGGGTGGACCTGCGCCGCTTCCCCGGTGCGGTCTCCTCCAGGGCGCGGGCGAGCTTCGACGACGACGTCGACGGTTTGACGCCCGCCTTGCGCAGCCGCTTGTCGACCTTGTCGAGCAGGGCCGGGTCTCCCCCGTCGGCGAGTTCCACCTCGATCTCGGTCCAGTGTGCTTCGCCGCCGCGCCCGGTGAGCCGCTCGGCGTGGACGGTGTCCACGCTCACCTCGGCGAGCAGCCGGCCGTCGGCGTCGAGCAGGTGGCGTACGTCGCGGTCGGAGCGCAGCCGGACGACCGGGAGCAGCTCGCTGTCGCGGACGCGGGAGCGGACCAGCGCGGCGAGCTCCTCGGGGAGGGTGTCGGTGAGCGGGGCGCGGATCTCGTCGCGGACGCCCGGGGCGATGGGGAACTTGAGGTGCCAGCCCGCGTCGGAACCGCCGGTGCGGCGGCGCAGGGTGACGGACGACGCGGCGAGGCGTTCATCCGCGGTGTCGTGGTAGGTGGCGTCGAGGTGGGCGATGCCCTTGTCGACCACGGACGCCACCCCGGCGACGCCGGTGAGGTCGGGAAGCCCGCTCTCGTCGGATTCGTACTTGCGCTCGATCTCGCGTTTCGTCTCCGCCATGGATCAAATCTAGTGGTCCACGGGCCAGGACAGCAGTGGTGGGCGCCCTCCGGGAGGACGCCCACGCTCAGGTCGTCAGCAGGGCCCGCATCTCCTCGCCGTCCGGGAATGGCGCGTCCTTGACGGTGCGGGAGACGAGGTGGACGTGGGCGTCCTCGAACTGGTGGTACGACAGCGGCTCCGGGCCCTGTCCGACGATCAGCACGTTGTGCTCAAGGCGCCAGCTGACGTACCGGGTGTCGTACCGGGGCTGCCGGATGTCGTGGTCCGGCAGTCCCAGCCGCTCGGTGAAGCGCTGCACGACGGCGGCGAAGTGCGCGTCGAACTCCGGCCGCCACGCGCCCTCCTCGCTGGTCCAGCCGGGCACAGGGCCCCAGCAGTCCTCGTCGAGGAGGCCGCCGTCGACCGAGTAGAGGTAGGCGAAGGGAAGGTTGAGCGAACCGTCGCCGTCGCAGGTGACGAAGTGCCCCTGGGGGCTGACGTGGGTGGCGTCCGGGACGTCGGGGGTGTCCTCGTACGCCGGCCCGCTCACCGCCTGCGACCAGTCGGGCCAGCCGGCCTCCCGCATCCGCGCCTCGATGGCGTCGGCGTCGGTCAGGTCCAGCTCCGCCAGGACCAGGAGCTGGCTCACCAGTTCCTCGGTCACCGGGCACCGGGCCACGTACTCCCCGGACATGTTGGCTCCCCCTTCCAGGGCGCTAGGCCGACATCGGCCGCTGCATCCTGATCGACTGCAGCAGCCCCACCGCTATCCACACGGCGAACATCGACGATCCGCCGTACGACACGAACGGCAGCGGCAGGCCGGTGACCGGCATGATGCCGAGCGTCATGCCGACGTTCTCGAACGTCTGGAAGGCGAACCAGGCGACGATGCCCGCGGCCACGACCGTGCCGTACAGGTCCGTGGTCTCCCGGGCGATGCGGCAGGCCCGCCACAGGACGATGCCGAGGAGCACGATGATCAGGCCGCCGCCGAGAAAGCCCAGCTCCTCACCTGCCACGGTGAAGACGAAGTCCGTCTGCTGTTCGGGCACGAACTGGCCGGTGGTCTGTGAGCCGTGGAAGAGGCCGGAGCCGGTCAGCCCGCCCGAACCGATGGCGATGCGGGCCTGGTTGGTGTTGTAGCCGACGCCGGCCGGGTCGAGTGCGGGGTTGGCGAAGGCGGCGAAGCGGGCGATCTGGTAGTCGTCGAGCACACCGAGCTGCCAGACGGCGACAGCGCCGAGGGTGCCCGCGCCCAGCAGGCCGAACACCCAGCGGTTGGACGCGCCGGAGGCCAGCAGCACGCCGAGCACGATGATGACCATCACCATGACCGACCCGAGGTCGGGCATCAGCATGACGATCAGCATCGGCACGGCGGCCAGGCCGAGGGCCTGCACGACCGTGCGGTGGTCGGGGTACTGCTTGTCGCCCGCGTCGACCCGGGCCGCCAGCAGCATCGCCATGCCGAGGATGATCGTCACCTTGACGAACTCCGACGGCTGGAGCGAGAAGCCGCCGGGCAGCTTGATCCAGGAGTGGGCGCCGTTGATCGTGGAACCGAGGGGGGTCAGCACCAGCAGGATCAGCAGCAACGAGAAGCCGTACAGGACCGGCACGGCCGTGCGCAGGGCGCGGTGGCCGAGCCAGATGGTGCCGGCCATCAGGGCCAGGCCGATGCCGGTGTTCAGCAGGTGCCGGATGAGGAAGTAGTACGGGTCGCCCTGGTTGAGCTCGGTGCGGTTGCGGGTCGCCGAGTAGACGAGGAGCGTGCCGAGCAGCGACAGGGCCAGCGCCGACAGCAGGATCGGCCAGTCGAGCCGCCGGGCCACCGAGTCGCGGGCCAGCAGCCGTGTCCAGCCGGAGCGCTCGGGTCCGTAGCCGGAGACCTGGAAGCTGTTCACTCCGGTCATGCGGGCAACCTCCGGCTTCCCCGGCGGCGCCGGCGCCTTCGGGTGTTGCGGTTCTCGGGGGACGGCGGGGCCGAGGTGACCGGCTGGAGCGGGTCCGCCGGGGCGTTCGGGTCCTTCTTGTCCGCCTGGCGGTCCTTGGCCGGATCCTTGGGGACCTTCGGGGAGGCGATGGTGCCGTCCGTCTTGATCTTCGGCAGGGTCTTCTGCGGCGTGGGCAGCAGTGCCTTCTTGGTGTCGATGTCGCCGTCCTCGGAGACGCCGTACAGCGCGTTGTAGATGTTGCGGACGGCGGGGCCGGAGGCGCCGGAGCCCGTACCACCCTGGGAGATCGTCATGACGATCGAGTAGTCCTTGGTGTACGTGGCGAACCAGGAGGTCGTCTGCTTGCCGTAGACCTCCGCCGTACCCGTCTTGGCGTGCATCGGGATCTTGTCCTGCGGCCAGCCGCCGAACCTCCAGGCGGCCGTACCGCGGGTGGCGACTCCCGCGAGGGCTTCGTCTATCTCGTCGCGCGTCTTCTGCGTCATCGGCAGCTTGCCGTGCGACTCGGGCTTGATCGGCGTGACGGTCTTGCCGTCGGCGCTGATGACGGCCTTGCCGACGGAGGGGTCGTAGAGGGTGCCGCCGTTGGAGATGGCCGCGTAGATGGTGGCCATCTGGATGGGCGTGACGAGGGTGTCGCCCTGGCCGATGGAGTAGTTGACGGAGTCACCGGCGCGCATGCGGTTGCCTTCGAGGCAGTTCTCGTACGCGATCTTCTCGGCGTAGCTGCCGTTGCGCTTGCCGGTGCGGCACCAGGCGTCCTTGTTGGCCTTCCAGTAGTTGAGCTTCCACTGGCGGTCGGGGACGCGGCCGGTGACCTCGTTGGGCAGGTCGATGCCGGTTTCCTTGCCGAGGCCGAACTGGTGGGCCGTCTTGTAGAACCAGTCGTTGGCGTTCTTCTTCGGCTTGGTGCCGCCGTCGCGCTTCCACTCCTCGTGGGAGAGGCGGTAGAAGACCGTGTCGCAGGAGACCTCCAGGGCGCGGCCGAGGCTGATCGGGCCGTATCCCTTGGACTCGAAGTTCTTGAAGACCTGGCCGCCGATCGAGTACGAGCTGGAGCACTCGTAGGGGCCGTTGAAGGAGTAGCCCGCGTTGACCGCGGCGGCCGTCGGGACGACCTTGAAGATCGAGCCGGGCGCCGACTGGCCCTGGATGGCGCGGTTGAGCAGCGGGTAGTTGGAGCTCTTGCCGGTGAGCCGCGCGTAGTCCTTGGCGGAGATGCCGCCCACCCAGGCGTTCGGGTCGTAGGTGGGGTTCGAGGCCATGGCGATGACTCGGCCGGTCTTGGCCTCCATGACGACCACGGCGCCGGAGTCGGCCTTGTAGTTGGTGCCCGTGTTGCGGTCGTGCTGCTTGCGGGCTTCCTTCATGGCCTCGTTCAGCTGGTACTCGGCGATCCGCTGGACCCGGGAGTCGATGCTGGTGACGAGGTTGTCGCCGGGGTGGGCCGGGTCGGCTTCGGCCTGGCCGATGACCCGGCCGAGGTTGTCGACCTCGTAGCGGGTGACGCCGGCCTTGCCGCGCAGCGCCTTGTCGTACTGGCGCTCCAGGCCGGAGCGGCCGACCTGGTCGGAGCGCAGATACGGCGAGTTGGTGTTCTGCGCCTTCTTGATCTCCTCGTCGGTGACCGGCGAGAGGTAGCCGAGGACCTGGGCGGAGTTGGCCTTGCCGGGGCTCGGGTAGCGGCGCACGGCCTCCGGCTCGGCGGTGATGCCGGGGAAGTCCTCGGCGCGCTCGCGGATCTGCAGGGCCTGCTTGGCGGTGGCCTCGTCGGTGATCGGGATGGGCTGGTAGGGCGAGCCGTTCCAGCAGGGCTGGGGGGTCTTGGCGTCGCACAGCCGGACCTTCTCCTGGACCTCCTTGGGCGTCATGCCCAGGACTCCGGCGAGCTTGGTCAGGACTTCCTTGCCGTCGTCCTTCATCTTCAGCAGGTCCGTGCGGGACGCGGAGACGACCAGCCGGGTCTCGTTGTCCGCGAGGGCCACGCCGCGGGCGTCCAGGATCGAGCCGCGGACGGCCGGCTGGACGACCTGCTGGACGTGGTTGCCCGACGCCTCCTTGGCGTAGGCGGCGCCCTCACGGATCTGGAGGTACCAGAGCCGCCCGCCGAGGGTGAGCAGGAGGGAGAGGACGAGGACCTGGATGACGACGAGCCGGATCTGGACCCGCGAGTTCCTGCCGGTCTCGGGAATGTTGGTCACTGCGGCTGCCTCCCCCTCTCGGTGCGCGTACGGATGTGCGGGTGCGACGGTGTCTCCGGGCACGGATGTGCGGATACGAGTGAGGAACGACGGGCCCACGCGCCGGCGTTCCTCCCGGACCGACCCGTTGGGGTGAACTTCCGGGCGTTCACAGCCGCTTGACCCCCTTGATGCGCCCGGCGCGCGCCACCCGTGCCCGGGCGGCCTTCACGCGCAGTCCGTTGCGCTGGCTGCCGATCTTCAGGCCGGTGCCGCCGGAGAGCCAGCCGGAGGAGATGTCCGTGGCCTTGGCGGCGGCCGAGGTGGACTCGGCGAGCGGGTCGTTGTCGGCGCGCCGGGCCAGCGCCATGACCCCCGGCACGACGAACGGGGCGAGCAGGAGGTCGTACAGGGCGGCCGTGAACAGCAGGCTGCCGAGGCCGACGTGGCGGGCGGCGGTGTCGCCGACGAGGGCGCCGACCCCGGCGTACAGCAGGGTGGAGGCGACCGCGGCGGCGACCACCACGACCATGGGGCCGGTCGCGGACTTCAGCCGGCCCGTCTCGGGCTTCACCAGGCCCGCGAGGTAGCCGACGACGCACAGCACCAGGGCGTAGCGCCCGGCGGCGTGGTCGGCGGGCGGGGCCAGGTCGGCGAGCAGACCCGCGCCGAATCCGACGAGGGCGCCGCCCACGTGCCCGTACACCAGCGCGAGGCCGAGGACGGTGAGCAGCAGCAGGTCGGGTACGGCGCCCGGCAGGTGCAGGCGGGCGAGGACGCTCACCTGGATCACCAGGGCGACGACGACCAGGGCGGAGGAGAGCAGGATCCGGTTGACGCGCATGGGGTGACAGCTCCTACTGCTCTTGCTGGTTCTGGCCGTCCACGGGTGCCTCGGCGGACGGCGTCACGGTCACGGTCACCGTCGGCCTGGGGGTCGGCTTGGGCTTGGGCGGGAGCACCGTGTCACGCGGGTTCTTCTTCGGGGCCTCCACGACGACACCGACGATGTCGAGCTTGGTGAAGGCGGCGTACGGCGTGACGTACAGCGTGCGGGTCAGGCCGCCGCCGGAGGGGTCCACGCGGGACACCACGCCGACGGGCACGCCGGGCACGAACGGCCGGTCGGCCTGCGAGCCGAAGGTGACCAGGCGGTCGCCCTTCTTCACCTCGGCCTTGCCGTTGAGGAGTTCCACGCGCAACGGGCGGTCGCCCTGGCCGGAGGCGAAGCCGAGCTCGTCGCCGGACTCCATGCGGGTGCCGACCGTGAAGTCGGGGTCGCTGGCCAGCAGCACGGTGGCGGTGTCGGGGCCGACGGTGGTGACACGGCCGACGAGCCCGTCCCCGTTCAGGACGGTCATGTCGCGTTTGATCCCGTCGTTGGCCCCGACGTCGACGGTGATGGTCCAGGAGAAGCCCTGCGCCGCTCCGATGGCGATGACCTGGGCGCCCTTGATGCCGTACTGGCCCTGGCCCGCGATCTTCAGCATCTTGTCGAGCTGCTTGAGCCGGCTGCGGCTGCGGTCGTCGCTGCCGAGCCGGGCCTTCAGAGCCGCGTTCTCCTCTTCCAGCGCGGCGAGCCGGTCGTGCCGGTCACCGGAATCGCGGATGGCGGAGACCGCGTTGCCGACCGGGTCGACCGCGGCCGAGACGCCGCTCTCGATCGGGCCGAAGACCGTCGCCGCACCCTGCCGGGCACCGTCGACGGGCGAGTCCTCCCCACCGCGGATGTCCACCGTGATCAACGCGAACGCGACGGCGATCAGCAGCACCAGGAGCAGCCGGCTCTCTCGTGTGTCCCTCACGTGCGGCGGCCGTGCCCTTCTTCATAGGAATTCGGGAAGCCCCAGGGAAACCCGAGGGGCTGCTTTGTGGGAGCTTATGCCTCTATATCAACGATCCGCCGTACGAGAGGAGATCGTCCCGTACGGCGGAATCGAAGAGTTATGTCATCTGCGCGGCTGGGCGTCCAGCACCTGCTGGAGCGCCTCGAACTCCTCGACGCACTTTCCGGATCCGAGCGCCACGCTGTCCAGCGGGTCCTCGGCGATGTGGATCGGCATACCGGTCTCCCGGCGCAGCCGCTCGTCGAGGCCGCGCAGCAGCGCTCCGCCGCCGGTCAGAACGATTCCTCGGTCCATGATGTCGCCGGACAGCTCCGGCGGACACTTGTCGAGGGTCGTCTTGACGGCGTCGACGATCGCGTTGACCGGCTCCTCGATCGCCTTGCGGACTTCGGCTGCGGAGATGACCACGGTCTTCGGCAGCCCGGAGACGAGATCCCGGCCGCGGATTTCGGTGTGCTCGTCGGTGTCGAGGTCGTACGCCGAACCGATCGTGATCTTGATCTGCTCGGCCGTGCGCTCACCCAGCAGGAGGGAGTACTCCTTCTTGATGTGCTGGATGATCGCGTTGTCCAGTTCGTCGCCCGCGACCCGGATGGACTGGGCGGTGACGATGCCGCCGAGGGAGATGACCGCGACCTCCGTGGTGCCGCCGCCGATGTCGACCACCATGTTGCCCGTGGCCTCGTGGACCGGCAGGCCGGAGCCGATGGCCGCGGCCATGGGCTCCTCGATGATGTGCACCTGACGGGCGCCGGCCTGGGACGACGCCTCGATGACGGCGCGGCGCTCGACGCCCGTGATGCCCGACGGCACACAGACGACGACCCGCGGACGAGCCAGATAACGCCGCTTGTGGATCTTCAGGATGAAGTAGCGGAGCATCCGCTCGGTGATCTCGAAGTCGGCGATCACGCCGTCCTTCAGCGGCCGCACGGCAACGATGTTGCCGGGGGTCCGCCCGATCATCTTCTTCGCTTCGGCACCGACCGCGAGGATGCCACCGGTGTTGGTGTTGATCGCGACGACGGACGGCTCGTTGAGTACGATCCCGCGACCCCTGACGTACACCAGCGTGTTGGCGGTCCCGAGGTCGACAGCCATGTCACGGCCGATGAACGACATTGAGTTCCCCATCAGGATTCGTCTGGCCTTCCCGGGAGCTTTTGAGGGCTTTTCAGGTAGGCAAAGGTGGGTGCTGTGACGTGAAGGCTTCCATCGTAGACGCGCCTTCGCGAACACTGCGGGAGGGTCTCCGCCATTGTCAGCAGATGCCGACCGCATTCGCTTCTGGAGACGGGCGTTCGGGGCCCATCGTTCCCTCGATCGCCACGCATATGCCGCAAAGTCCGGGGGACTCGCCCCCAGACTCTGCCGTATGTGCTGGTGAGGTGCGGACGCTACGCCCGGCCGGGGAAGAAAATCTTCACCTCGCGCTCGGCGGACTCCTCGGAGTCGGAGGCGTGGATCAGGTTCTCCCGGACGATCACGCCGTAGTCGCCGCGGATGGAACCGGGCGCCGCGGCGATCGGGTCGGTCGGGCCGGCGAGCGCGCGCACGCCCTCGATGACCCGCTCGCCCTCGACGATCAGCGCCACGACCGGACCGGACGCCATGAAGTCCACCAACGGCTCGTAGAAGGGCTTGCCCTTGTGCTCGCCGTAGTGCTGCTCCAGCGTCTCCTGGTCCAGGGTGCGCAGCTCCAGCGCGGTGATCGTCCAGCCCGCCTTGCGCTCGATGCGGCTGATGATCTCGCCGGTCAGGCCACGACGAACGGCGTCGGGCTTGAGGAGGACGAGGGTGCGCTGGCTCACGACGGGCTCCTTAGGGTGAAGGTCTTGCGGTGGGACGAGATTACCCGGCGTGTCAGGGGGGCTGTTACGCAGCGTCAGGTGTGGAGGAGCTCGCCTGGGCCGCGAATCTCGCCTTCGCCTCGTCGATCTTCCGCCCGTAGTGGACGGACGCCCACCACAGGGCCGCGAAGACCGCACCCAGGAAGTACATGGTCGGCACGATGAACCCCGACGCGATGAGCGCGATCTGCAGCGCCCAGCCGAGGGCGACCCCGCCCGGGCGCGTCACCAGGCCGCACAGCACCAGACACAGGAACATCGCGACGCCGCTGACCGTCCACACCGTCGCCATGGACAGGTCGGGGTCCTTCATGGCGACCAGACCGGCGAACCCGATGACGAAGAACTCGCCGATCAGCGTCGAAGAACAGAGCGTGCGCACGGGACTCAGCCCCTCCCCAGGAGCAGTCGGGCCTCGCCGACGGTGATGACGGAACCGGTGACGAGCACACCGCCGCCGGAGAACTCGCCCTCCTCCTCGGCCAGCGTGATGGCGGCCTCCAGGGCGTCCGGAAGCCGCGGCTCGACCTGGACGCGGTCCTCGCCGAACACCTCCACGGCGATGCCGGCGAGCTCGTCGGCGTCCATCGCGCGGTGGCTGGAGTTCTGCGTCACCACGATCTCGGCGAACACCGGCTCGAAGGCCTCCAGCAGCCCCCGCACGTTCTTGTCACCGCTCGCGCCGACCACCCCGACGAGACGGCTGAACTGGAACGCCTCCCCGATCGCCTCGGCCGCCGCCCGGGCACCGGCCGGGTTGTGGGCGGCGTCCAGCACGACCGTCGGCGACCGGCGCACGACCTCCAGCCGGCCCGGCGAGGCCACGGCGGCGAAGGCCTTGCGGACCGTGTCCAGGTCCAGCGCGTCGGGCCGCTGCGCGCCCACGCCGAAGAACGCCTCGACGGCGGCGAGCGCGACGGCCGCGTTGTGCGCCTGGTGCGCGCCGTGCAGCGGCAGATACACCTCGGGGTACTCGCCGCCGAGGCCGCGCAGCGTCGCCAGCTGCCCGCCGACGGCGACCTGCCGCTCGACGACGCCGAACTCCAGGCCCTCCCGGGCCACGGTCGCGTCCACCTCGACGGCCTTCTTCAGCAGCACCTGAGCCGCCTCGACCGGCTGCTGCGCCATGATGACCGTCGCACCCTGCTTGATGATGCCGGCCTTCTCCGTGGCGATCTCGGCGTGCGTGGTGCCGAGCCGGTCGGTGTGGTCGAGGTCTATGGGCGTGACGACGGCGACGTCCCCGTCGATCACGTTCGTGGCGTCCCAGGAGCCGCCCATGCCGACCTCGACGACGGCGACGTCGGCCGGGGCGTCGGCGAAAGCCGCGTACGCCATGCCGGTGAGCACCTCGAAGAACGACAGCCGGTACTCCTGCGCGGCGTCGACCATCTCCACGTACGGCTTGATGTCCTGGTACGTCTCGATGAACCGCTCGGCGGAGATGGGGGCGCCGTCGAGGCTGATGCGCTCGGTGATCGACTGCACGTGGGGCGAGGTGTAGCGGCCGGTGCGCAGCTCGAAGGCGCCGAGCAGGGCCTCGATCATGCGGGCCGTGGAGGTCTTGCCGTTCGTGCCCGTGATGTGGATCGACGGGTACGACCGCTGCGGCTCCCCCAGGACGTCCATCAGCGCGGCGATACGGCTGACGGAGGGCTCCAGCTTGGTCTCGCCCCAGCGGGTGGCGAGCTCGGTCTCGACCTCGCGCAGGGCCTTGTCGACCTCGGGGTCGGCAGGGCGCGTGGGGATGTCGGCGTCGGGCGCACCGCCCTGGGTGCGCAGGGTGCGGCTGCCGGCTTCGATGACGGCGAGGTCGGGGTCGCGGGTGGTTTCCTCCGCGATGATCTCGTCGAAGCCGTCGAGGGGGTCGGGCTGGTCGTCGGCGTGGTGGTCTGGAGGGAGCTCGCTCACGGGGCCCAGTCTACGGAGACCGACTGACATTGTTTGCGGTGGCTGTGTCGTGCCTTGTCTGCGGGTTCGTGGGGCTTGTCGCGCCCACGCGGCGGAGGCGCACATCGATGCAGCCCGGTACTCCTGACCAGCAGGAACGTGCCCCTGGGGCATGTGTGAGGCCCCCGGGCCTGGCGGCTCCGGGGGCCTCATACCGTACGGACCCTCACGCCTGCGGCAGGCGCTCCAGCTGGGCCTGGATGCGGGCGATGTCCTCTTCCGCCTTGGCGAGGCGGGTGCGGATCTTCTCGACGACGTGGTCGGGGGCCTTGGCCAGGAACGCCTCGTTGCCGAGCTTGCCGTTGGCCTGGGACTTCTCCTTCTCCGCCGCGGCGAGGTCCTTCGCGAGGCGCTTGCGCTCCGCCGCTACGTCGATCGTGCCGGAGAGGTCGAGGGCGACCTCGGCACCGGCGACCGGGAGGGTCGCCGTCGCCGTGAAGGACTCGCCCTCCGGCTGGAGGCGGAGCAGCTGGCGGATCGCGGCCTCGTGCGGCGCGAACCGCGTGCCGTCCAGGGTCAGCCGGGCCGGGACCCGCTGACCGGGCTGGAGGCCCTGGTCGGCGCGGAAGCGGCGGACCTCGGTGATGACCGACTGGAGGGACTCGATCTCGCGCTCGGCGTCGGCGTCCCGGAAGCCACTGTCCTTCGGCCAGTCGGCGATGACGACCGACTCGCCGCCGGTGAGCGTGGTCCACAGGGTCTCGGTGACGAACGGGACCACCGGGTGCAGCAGCTTCAGCGTGACGTCGAGGACCTCACCGAGGACCCGCTGGGAGACCTCGGCCGCCTCGCCGCCCGCCTGGAACGTCGTCTTGGACAGCTCGACGTACCAGTCGAAGACCTCGTCCCACGCGAAGTGGAACAGGGCGTCGGAGAGCTTCGCGAACTGGTAGTCCTCGTAGAACGCGTCGACCTCGGCGACCACCGAGTTGAGGCGGGAGAGGATCCAGCGGTCGGTCGAGGACAGCTTCGACGCCTCCGGCAGCGGGCCCTCGATCGTCGCGCCGTTCATCATCGCGAAGCGCGTCGCGTTCCAGATCTTGTTGGCGAAGTTGCGGGAGCCCTGGACCCAGTCCTCGCCGATCGGGACGTCGACGCCCGGGTTGGCGCCGCGGGCGAGGGTGAAGCGCAGGGCGTCGCTGCCGTACTTGTCCATCCAGTCCAGCGGGTTGACCGCGTTGCCGAAGGACTTCGACATCTTCTTGCCGAACTGGTCGCGGACCATGCCGTGCAGGGCGATGGTGTGGAACGGCGGGGTGCCGTCCATCGCGTACAGGCCGAACATCATCATCCGGGCGACCCAGAAGAAGAGGATGTCGTAGCCGGTGACCAGGACCGAGTTCGGGTAGAACTTCGCGAGCGACTCGGTCTGTTCGGGCCAGCCGAGCGTGGAGAACGGCCACAGGCCGGAGGAGAACCAGGTGTCGAGGACGTCGGTGTCCTGGCGCCAGCCCTCGGCCTCGGTGCCGGGCGGCTGCTCGTCGGGGCCGACGCAGACGACCTCGCCGTTCGGGCCGTACCAGACCGGGATGCGGTGGCCCCACCACAACTGCCGCGAGATGCACCAGTCGTGGAGGTTGTCGACCCAGTCGAAGTAGCGCTTCTCCATCTCCTGCGGGTGGATCTTGACCTTGCCGTCGCGGACGGCGTCACCGGCCGCCTTGGCGAGCGGGCCGACCTTGACCCACCACTGCATGGACAGCCGCGGCTCGATGGTGGTCTTGCAGCGCGAACAGTGGCCGACCGAGTGGACGTACGGCCGCTTCTCGGCGACGATCCGGCCCTCGGCGCGCAGCGCTGCGACGATCGCCGACCGCGCTTCCAGCCGGTCCAGGCCCTGGAAGGGGCCGTGGGCGGTGATCACGGCGTGCTCGTCCATGACCGTCAGGGCCGGGAGGCCGTGACGCTGGCCGATCTCGAAGTCGTTCGGGTCGTGCGCCGGGGTGACCTTGACGGCACCCGTTCCGAACTCCGGGTCGACGTGCTCGTCCGCGACGACCGGGATGGAGCGGTCGGTCAGGGGCAGCTTGACCGTCCTGCCGACCAGGTGCTTGTAGCGCTCGTCCTCGGGGTGGACGGCGACGGCCGTGTCACCGAGCATCGTCTCGGCGCGGGTGGTGGCGACGACGATGGTGTCGTCCCCGTCGCCGTACTTCATGGAGACGAGCTCGCCGTCGTCGTCCTGGTACTCGACCTCGATGTCCGAGATGGCCGTCAGACAGCGGGGGCACCAGTTGATGATGCGCTCGGCGCGGTAGATCAGCTCGTCGTCGTAGAGGCGCTTGAAGATGGTCTGGACGGCCTGGGAGAGGCCCTCGTCCATGGTGAAGCGCTCGCGCGACCAGGCGACGCCGTCGCCCAACCGCCGCATCTGGCCGCTGATCTGGCCGCCGGACTCGCCCTTCCACTGCCAGACCCGCTCGACGAAGGCCTCACGGCCCAGGTCGTGGCGGGACTTGCCCTCCTTGGCGAGCTCCCGCTCGACGACGTTCTGCGTGGCGATGCCGGCGTGGTCCATGCCGGGCTGCCACAGCGTCTCGTACCCCTGCATGCGCTTGCGGCGGGTCAGGGCGTCGATGAGGGTGTGCTCGAAGGCGTGCCCCAGGTGGAGCGAGCCCGTGACGTTCGGCGGCGGGATGACGATGGTGTACGGCGGCTTGTCGCTCTTGGCGTCCGCCTCGAAGTAACCCCGCTCTACCCAGCGCTCGTACAGCGGCCCCTCTACGTCGGCCGGCGCGTACTGGGTCGGCAGGTCGGTGCTGGGCGCTGGTGGCTGCTGCTGAGCGTTCTCGGTCACGGGGGTCAGTTTAGAGGTGTCACCGGCCCGTACCGAAACGCGTTTGCTTCGTAACGATGGGGCCCCCGATGCCATGCACACGGCGGGTCTGCGCCAGGATGTCCGGAACACATAAGCATCTGGAGGGGAACCCAGAACATGAGTTACAACCAGCCGGGCCCGTACGGCGGGCAGCCCCAGCAGCCCGGTCCGTACGGCCAGCCGGGCCCGTACGGCCAGCCGCCGCAGGCGCCCCAGCCCGGCTACGGCTACCCCCAGCAGGCCCCTCCGCCCCAGCCCGGCTACGGCTACCCGCAGCAGCCCCCGCAGGGCGTCCCGCCCCAGCAGGCCCCCTACGGCCAGCAGCCCCCGGCTACGGCCAGCAGCCGCCCTACGGACAGGCGCCCCACGCCGCTCCGCAGGGTGCCCCTCAGGGCCCTGGTGTGTCCGCCGCGCTCCAGCAGTTCAAGGAGACCCCCACCGGGCAGCGCTGGACGCAGCAGAACAAGAAGCTCGTCCGCGTCGATCTCGGCATCGGCGGACAGCCCGTGCTGGCCCGGCAGGGCAGCATGGTGCTCTACCAGGGCAAGGTCGACTTCAGCTACAAGGGCGCCGGGTTCTCCGGCCGGATCGTGGGTAACGCGACCGGCCAGGAGATGCAGCTGATGCGCTGCACGGGGCAGGGGCAGGTGTTCCTCGCCGAGAACTCGACCATGCTGCACCCCCTCGAACTGCAGGGCGACGCCGTCTGCGTCTCGGCGGAGAACGTCCTCGCCTTCGACGAGAGCCTCACCTACGAGGTACGGCGCATCGAGGGCCACGGCATCCCCGGCGGCGCGCTGTTCACCATGCAGTTCCAGGGCACCGGCACCATCGTCGTGAAGACGCACGGCACGCCCGTGGTCCTGCCCGTCACGCCCACCACGTTCGCCGACTGCAACGCCGTGGTCGCCTGGTCGGCCGCCGCCCAGGTCGTCGTCTCCAGCCAGGTGCGCATGCGCCGCAACGCCTACCCCGGTGACACGGGCGAGAGCGTCAACCTCCAGTTCCGGGGAGCGCCCGGCAACTTCATCGTCGTCCAGCCTTACGAGGTCTGAGGGAGCCCGTCATGACACAGCAACTCGCGGGCCACGCCCCCGCCCCCGTCACCGCCCGCATGGAGAACCACGGCAACCACATGCTGAAGGTCGCCATGCAGACGGGCAACGACCTCCTCGCGCGCGTGGGGTCGATGGTCGCGTACGAAGGGTTCGTGCAGTACGAGCCCAACCCGCCGGCCGTGCGCCAGATCGCCAAGGACTGGCTCACCGGTGAGGGCGCGCCCCTGATGAAGTGCTCCGGCGACGGCCTGCTCTACCTCGCCGACTACGGGGCGAACGTCGTCGTCATCAACCTCAACGGCGACGGCATCTCGGTCAACGCCACCAATCTGCTCGCCTTCGACGCCCACCTGACATGGGGCGTGGAGCGGGTCAAGGGCCTGGCGAAGTTCGCCGGGCAGGGCCTGTGGAACACCAAGATCTCCGGCCAGGGCTGGGTCGCGCTGACCTCCCGGGGCAAGCCCATCGTCGTCGACTGCGGAGGCGGCGAGGACGAGACCTACGTCGACCCCGACGCGCTCGTCGCCTGGTCCCCGAACCTCAAGGTGAAGGGCAAGCGCAGCTTCCGGGCGCAGTCGCTGATCGGCCGCGGCAGCGGCGAGGCCTACCAGATGGCCTTCTCCGGTCAGGGCATCGTCGTCGTCCAGCCCAGCGAGGACAGCACCGACCGTCTCCGGTTCCGGGGCTGAGGGGGAGCCACACGTCATGCAGAGCCCTATTTTCGCCTACAACGAGCAGCAGACCCAGGAGCGCTGGAGTCTGCAGAACAAGCAGATGCTGCGGGTCGCCCTGGAGGGCCACGACGACGTCCTGGCCCGCAAGGGCACCATGGTCGCCTACCAGGGACTCGTGGAGTTCGACGCCGAGTTCCAGAGCAACCAGCAGTCCCGCGCGCGTGCGCAGACCGGGGAGGGACTGGACCTCATGCGCTGCCACGGGCAGGGCACGGTCTACCTCGCCAACCTCAAGCAGCACGTCCACATCATGGAGGTGGACCAGGACGGCCTCACCGTCGACAGCAGCTACGTGCTGGCGATGGACTCCTCCCTGCACCACGAGGTCATCGCCGTGGACAGCCTGTACGGCATCTCCGGCTCCGGGAAGTACCAGCTCAACATCTCCGGCCGGGGCAAGGTCGCCCTGATGACCTCCGGGATGCCGCTGCTGTTGCAGGTGACGCCGGACAAGTACGTCAACTGCGACGCCGACGCGATCGTCGCCTGGTCGACGAGCCTGAGGGTGCAGATGCAGGCCCAGACGCACTCCTCCGGGGTGTGGAGGCGCCGCGGCAGCACCGGTGAGGGCTGGGAGCTGAGCTTCATGGGCACCGGCCACGCGCTGGTCCAGCCGAGTGAGCTGCTGCCGCCGCAGAACGCCCAGATCGGCTCGGGTCTCGCCGCGCAGTACGGCATGGGCCAGCAGGGAGCGCGGGGGCAGAACCAGGGCAACGTCTGGAGCTGAGCGCTCCGCGGGGTCGGCCGATTCGGGTTCGAGAGGCTGTGCGGTCTCGCTCAGGCCGGGGACCGTCCGTGGCTGGTCGCGCAGTTCCCCGCGCCCCTGACGGGGCGCAGCCCACTGTCAGAATCGACAGGTAAGGGGCGGCCGCAAGAGCGGCCGCCCCTTACCGATGTTCAAGCCCCGAGCCTCGCGCGGGTCGCCGCAAGCAGTTGTACGACCGACTCGTCCGCGACCTCGGCCACCTCGTCGTAGCCGAACCAGCGCACGTCGAGTGACTCGTCGCTGATCGCGTGCTCCGCGTCCGGGGGCGCCACCACCGCGTACTGGACGTCGAAGTGGCGGTGGCAGGGCGGCGGGATCGGATGCCGGTCCAGGCGTACCGGGCCGCCGGGCAGCAGGGAGAGACCCGGGACCCCGGACTCCTCCGTCGCCTCACGCAGGGCGGCGTCGGCGAGGGAAGCGTCCCCCGGCTCGCAGTGGCCGCCCATCTGCAGCCACATCCGGAGCTTCTTGTGCAGGGTCAGCAGCACCCGGCCGCCCTCGGGATCGATCACCAGGGCGCTCGCCGTGATGTGGCCCGCGTGGCAGGCCTTCCACAGGCCGTCCGGGTGGTCCGCCAAGTGATCCAGATAGGCCTGGCGCAGCTCGGTCTGGTCCTCGTACCCCTTCAGTACGAGGACCGCGTCGTCGTACAGGCTCACCCGGCGTCGTCGCCCTTGCTCTCGCCTTCGCCCTCGTCCTTCTTCTTGAGGTCGGGCTTGTCCGCCGCCTCGCCGAGCATCTTGTCCAGCTCGGAGAAGTCGATCTGCTCCCGGTGCACGAAGCCGTCCGGGTCGTCCAGGTCGGTCGCGGTCGGCAGCATGTCCGGGTGGTGCCACAGGGCGTCCCGGCCGTCGACCCCGCGCGCGTCCGTGAGCGAGGCCCACAGCCGGGAGGCGTCCCGCAGGCGGCGCGGACGCAGCTCCAGGCCGATCAGCGTGGCGAACGTCTGCTCGGCAGGGCCTCCCGAGGCGCGGCGGCGGCGCAGCGTCTCGCGCAGGGCGTCGGCGGACGCCAGGCGGGGCTTCGCGGCGGCGTGGACCACCGCGTCGACCCAGCCCTCCACGAGCGCCAGAGCCGTCTCCAGACGGGCCAGGGCGGCCTTCTGCTCGGGCGTGTCCTCCGGCTGGAACATGCCCTGCTGAAGGGCTTCCTGCAGCTGCTCCGGATTCTGCGGGTCGAACTGGCCGACCACGTCCTCCAGCTTGGCCGTGTCGACCTTGATCCCGCGGGCGTAGCCGTCGACCGCGCCGAACAGATGCGAGCGCAGCCACGGCACGTGCGCGAAGAGGCGCTGGTGGGCGGCCTCGCGCAGGGCGAGATACAGCCGCACCTCCTCCTGGGGGACGCTCAGGTCCTTGCCGAAGGTCTCGATGTTGACCGGCAGCAGCGCGGCCTTGCCGGCCGGCCCGAGCGGCAGGCCGATGTCGGACGAGCCGACGACCTCACCGGCGAGCACACCGACGGCCTGCCCGATCTGCGTGCCGAACATGGCGCCGCCCATCGAGCGCATCATGCCGATCAGCGGGCCGGCCATGGCCTGCATCTCCTCCGGCAGGACGTCGCCCATGGCGGTGCCGACGCGCTCGGCCACCGGATCGACGAGCTCCTTCCAGGCGGGCAGGGTGGCCTCGACCCACTCCGCGCGGCTCCAGGCCACCGCGGAGGCGGCGCCGGAGGGCAGGGACGTGGCGTCGTCGAGCCACAGGTCGGCCAGGCGGACGGCTTCCTCGACGGCCTTGCGGTCGGCGGGGCCGACACTGGCGTCCTTGGTGCCGTCGGGGCTGCCCTGGGAGACCGTCTGGCGGGCGATCTGCTTGGCCATGTCCCAGTTCACCGGGCCGCCCTCGTAGGAGAGCATCTGGCCCAGCTGCTGGAACGCGGCGCCCAGGTCGGTGGGGTTCAGCGACCCGAACATGGCTGCGAACGGATTGTCCGCACCGGGGCCGCCAGGGCCGCCGGGGCCTTGGCCGAAGCCACCGGCTCCGGGCAGGCCGCCGAAACCGAACGGGTTGGCCGGTCCCTGACCACCACCGCTCTCCTGGTCCTTCTTCTTGCCCTCGTCGCCGTCGTCCGGCTCCTCCGGCGGAAGGCCGAATCCGAATGGGGTGTCACTCACGGGATTCCTCGGCTGGTAGGGCCGCCGGTTCTTTCCGGCGGCACGGCTGCCCGACAACACCACCCAGCGTAGACACCCGGGGCGGATCGGGCCTCGGTGCTTCGCCGGGTGACAGCCTGCGGCAGGATGGATGCCACCTGGTACGCACGCGTCGGACGCGCTCGTACTGAAGACAACCGCTGGAGACGCCCGGTGAGTTCCCCAGATCCGCAGGTTCGCGCAGCGCGAAACCAGTCAACCAGTTCCGCGAGTCCCGTGGCGCGCGGCCCCGTCGTCGCGGTCACCGGCGCCGCGTACGGCGTCGGAGCCCTGCTCACGGAGCGGCTGGCCGCATCCGACGAGGTCAAGCAGGTCCTCGCCATCGACGAGCGGCGCGGCGAGTGCGCGGCGGCCCAGTGGCACATCCTGGACGTACGGGACCCGGCCATCGCGGACAAACTGCGCGGGGCCGACGTGGTGGTGCACCTGGCGCTCGACCTCGACCTGGAAACCGACGCAGCCGCCCGAACGGCCTACAACGTGCGGGGGACGCAAACCGTCCTCACGGCTGCCGCGGCCGCCGGAGTGCACCGCGTCGTGCTGTGCACTTCGGCGATGGTCTACGGGGCGCTGCCCGACAACGAGCTGCCGCTGTCCGAGGACGCCGAGCTGCGTGCCACGGCCGAGGCGACCGGCGTCGGCGACCTGCTGGAGATCGAACGGCTCGCGCGGCGCGCCCCCCGGGCGCACCCCGGGCTCAATGTCACCGTGGTACGGCCGGCCGTGCTGGTCGGAGGCACCGACACGGCACTGACCAGGTACTTCGAATCTCCCCGGCTCCTCGTCGTCGCCGGGTCGCGCCCGGCGTGGCAGTTCTGCCACGTCGACGACCTGTGCAGCGCGCTGGAGTACGCCGTGCTGGAAAAGGTCGACGGCGAGCTGACCGTCGGCTGCGACGGCTGGCTGGAGCAGGAGGAGGTCGAGGAGCTCAGCGGGATCCGGCGGATGGAGCTGCCGTCGGCGGTCGCGCTGGGTGCGGCGGCACGGCTGCACCGCATCGGGCTCACGCCGTCGCCGGCGGGGGACCTGGCGTACACGATGTACCCCTGGGTGGTGAGCGGCAGCCGGCTGCACGACGCCGGGTGGCGGCCGCAGTACACCAACGAGGAGGTGCTGGCGGAACTCCTGGAGGAGGTCTCCGGCCGGCACACCGTCGCCGGACGGCGGCTGGGCCGCAAGGACGCGACGGCCGCGGGTGCCGCCGGCGCGACGGTGGCGCTGCTCGGTGCCGCCGCGGTGGTACGGCGGGCCCGCAAGGCCCGGCGGCGGATCTGAGGAACCCCTTTTGCGGACTGCACGGAGCCGGCAGACGCCTTCTGCAGCGTGAGATGTACTGAAGATGCCGCCCCTGTAGAAGGCTCCAAACGCGTGCGCGCGCGTGCCGGGCGATAGCTCTATTCCGCGCTGTCGGTCGCGTGCGGCACGATGGACACATGGCAACCACGAACGATCACCCCGGTGAGCAGGCCGCGCAGGACCCGATCAAGCTGATCGGCATCCGGGACTCGGCCCTCTCCCTGGACGAGGTGTTCCGGGCCGTCGGGGACGACGCGGCCGGCGGCACCGCGCTCTTCGTGGGAACCGTGCGGAACCACGACGGAGGCGCCGACGTCGACGAGCTGGGGTATTCGTGCCACCCCAGTGCCGAGGCCGAGATGCGGCGCATCGCCGAGAAGGTCGCCGCCGAGTTCCCGGTGCGGGCCCTGGCGGCCGTGCACCGCGTGGGCGACCTGCGGGTCGGGGACCTCGCCGTGGCCGTCGCCGTCTCCTGCCCGCACCGCGGGGAGGCCTTCGAGGCCTGCCGGAAGCTGATCGACGACCTCAAGCACGAAGTGCCGATCTGGAAGCACCAGAAGTTCTCCGACGGCACCGAGGAGTGGGTCGGCGCCTGCTGACCCCCGTGAGTCCGCCTGCTACCCCCCACAGGCCCGCCTGCTGACCCCCGTGAGTCCGCCTTCTGGGCCCGCACCCGCCGGCTGGTTGTGGAGGCCGGCCTCCGGTTGCGTAACCGCACCCCTGGCGTGAGCGTTGTCACTGCGGATCGTTAATCTGCTGATCAGTCAGTTGCGGATGCTCGAAGGGGTTGGAGGTCGGCATGGCGGCGCTCGCCTGGTTGCTGATTCCGCTTGTGGCTGCCATCGGCGCGGGGCTGTGGGGCAGTTGGGCCAACCGGACCCGCAAAGTCCGCAACGACGGGCCCGAGCTCACCGGCTACGCCCGCTTCCGCGAGGCCATGGAGAAGCCCCGGCCGGGTGCCTGAAGGCCGAGGAAACCGCAGGTCACACATGGTGTGAAGGGCAGGGTCGCCCCGGACGGGCGGCCCTGACGGTGCGCTGACAGGACCGTCCCGTACTGTCGACTCATGCCACGCCGCACCGCGACGATGCTCGCCTCCACCCTGATGCTGATCGCGCTCCTGTGCGCGGGAGTGTTCATCCCCGTGCCCTACTCGGAGATGTCACCGGGGCCGACGGTGAACACGCTGGGCGATCACGACGGTGAGCCGGTGCTGCAGATCGCGGGCAGGAAGACCTACGCGACCAGTGGCCACCTGAACATGACGACGGTCCGGGTGACGAGCGCCGACTACCGGATGAACCTGGTCGAGGCCGTCTACGGCTGGCTCGCGCACGACAACAAGGTCGTGCCGCACGAGACGCTCTACCCGGACGGCAAGACCGAGGAGCAGTCCACCCAGGAGAACGCCGAGGAGTTCAGCCAGTCCCAGGAGAGCGCCAAGGTCGCCGCCCTGAAGCAGCTGGACGTCCCGGTGAAGTCCTGGGTGATCGTCTCCACGGTCGTCAAGGGTTCCCCCGCCGAGGGCAAGCTGCACGCCGGGGACGTGATCAAGGCCGTCGACGGTACGGCCGTGAAGGAGCCGGCCGACGTCGCCAAGCTCGTCACACGGCACAGGCCGGGCCAGCAGGTCCGCTTCACGATCGTCCCCGCCAAGGAGCAGGCCGCCGCGGAGAAGGAGAAGCGGACGCCGACCGGGGCGCAGGACGTGACCATGACCACCACGACGTCCGACGACACCGGTGAGAAGCGCGCCATCGTCGGGATCTCCGCGGGGACCGACCACACCTTCCCGTTCACCATCGACATCAAGCTCGCGGACGTCGGCGGGCCGAGCGCCGGGCTGATGTTCGCGCTCGGCATCTACGACAAGCTCACCCCGGGCAGCCTGACCGGCGGCACGTTCGTGGCCGGCACCGGCACGATCGACGACGCCGGCAAGGTCGGGCCGATCGGCGGCATCGAGATGAAGACCGTGGGCGCGCGGGCCAAGGGCGCGCAGTACTTCCTGACGCCCGCCGACAACTGCGCGGCCGCCGCCAAGGACACCCCGGACGGCCTCACCCTGGTCAAGGTGGGCACCATCAAGGACGCCCTGGGCGCCCTGAAGGACATCCGCAGCGGCGACACCGCCGACCTGCCGAAGTGCGGTAAGTAGCCCGGGGCCGAAGACCCGGGCGGCACACCGCACGGTCCCGCAGGGCTACTCCTCGAACGTCGCCGACAGTGCCTCCGCCAGCCCTGGGACCAGGTCGGAGCCGGTCAGGACCTCGGTGGGTGAGTCCTTCTCGCGCAGCCGCAGGGCCGACTCACGCGTGCCGTCGCGCAGCACCGCCACCGTCATGCGGACCTCCTGGCGCTCCGGGTGGTCGGCCACCCACTTCGTGAGCTCGGCCTCGCTCAGACCCTTCGGAACCTGCGCCTCCGCGGAGGGTGGCAGCATCAGGCGCTCCACGGCGAGGGCGCAGCCGGCCACCGCGTCGGGCCAGGCGATGGTGGCGAGGAACTCGTCGAGCGGCTTGCCCGTCGGCACTTCGTCCTGCTCGATCGGGGTGAGGCCGGAATGCTCCGACTCGTCCCCGAGACCGAGCCGGTCGGCGAGCGAGGGCTCATCGGCCCGCAGCCGTGCGGTGTCGACGAGGGCGAAAAGGCGGGCTGACTGGTCCCAGCCGAGGCCGGAGACGTACTCGTCGATCTCGAGAACGGCCCGGGTGAGCGGGTTCGCAGCCATGGGAGTGTTGGACATGGTCACAATCCTGCCTCGTTCCCGGCCGGAATCGGGAACCGAGTAAACGGTGAGTAAGTTGCATAGGTGGGGGCCCACGATCAGGGGGGCCACGCACGGTCCGTGAAGACGCGGGCCTGACGAATCAACAGCGAACTTCGAGGTGCGCACCTTGGCTTTCCAGATGCCGGACCGCGGCGGAGGCCCGACAGGGCCGCGGATGAGAGTGGGCCGCCCGTCCCGGCGTGTCCGGACCCTGCTCATGACGCTGGGCGTCCTGGCCGTTCTCGGCATGGCGTTCACCATGTTCGCGGGCTTCTGGACGGACTGGCTCTGGTACCGCTCGGTGAACTACTCCTCGGTCTTCACCACCACCCTGTGGACCAAGATCGGGCTCTTCTTCGTCTTCGGCCTGCTCATGGCCCTCGCCGTCGGCTTCAACATCTGGCTGGCGCACCGGCTGCGGCCGCCGCTGAGCGCCATGTCGATGGAGCAGCAGAACCTCGACCGCTATCGGATGGGCATCGCGCCCTACAAGAAGTGGCTGCTGCTCGGGATCACCGCCCTCGTGGGCCTGATCGCCGGCGCCTCCGCCTCCGGGCAGTGGCGGACGTGGCTGATGTGGGTCAACGGCGTGCCCTTCGGCGAGAAGGACCCCCAGTTCAAGCTGGACGTCTCCTTCTACGCCTTCGACCTGCCCTGGTACCGGTTCCTGCTCGGCTTCGGCTTCGCCGCGGCGATCCTGTCCGTGATCGCCGCCGCGCTCACGCACTACCTGTACGGCGGGCTGCGCGTCACGAGCCCCGGCGCCCGCGCCACCGCCGCGGCCACCGGGCACCTGTCGGTGCTCATCGGCATCTTCGTCGCTCTCAAGGCCGTCGCCTACTGGCTCGACCGGTACGGACTGGCGGTGAAGTCCAGTGACTTCAGGGCGACCGACAACTGGACGGGCCTGAGGTACGTCGACGCCAATGCCTACCTGCCGGCCAAGACGATCCTGTTCTGCATCGCCGTCATCTGCGCGCTGCTGTTCTTCGCCACCATCTGGCGGCGCACCTGGCAGCTGCCCGTGATCGGCTTCGGCCTGATGGTGCTCTCCGCGATCCTCATCGGCGGGTTGTACCCGGCGATCGTGCAGAAGTTCCAGGTCCAGCCGAACGAGCAGGCCAAGGAAGCGCCGTACGTCGAGAAGAACCTCGAGGCCACGCGCCAGGCGTACGGCATCGACGGCACCAAGGTCACGGACTACTCGGGCACGAGCAAGACCGAGGACAAGACCACGCTGCGCGACGACGTCCCCGCCACGGCGAGCATCCGGATCATGGACCCGAACATCGTCTCGCCGACGTTCCAGCAGCTCCAGCAGATCAGGAACTACTACGCGTTCCCGACCAACCTGGACGTCGACCGCTACCCCAAGAAGGGCAAGGACCAGGACACGGTCCTCGGCCTGCGTGAAATCAACCTCGCGGGCATCCCGAAGAAGAACTGGATCAACAACCACTTCCGTTACACCCACGGATACGGAGTGGTCGCCGCCGAGGGCACCAGCGCCGACGCCCAGGGCCGGCCGAACTTCACGGAGTCCGACCTGCCGTCCAAGGGCGACCTCGGCACGTACGAGCAGCGGGTCTACTACGGCGAGAAGACCACCACGTACTCGATCGTCGGCGGTCCCCAGAAGGAGATCGACTACTCCGACGACAACGGCGAGAAGACCACCAGCTACAAGGGCGACAGCGGGGTCGATCTCTCCAACCCGGTCAACCGGGCCGCGTACGCGGTGGCGTTCGGCGAGCCGCAGATCCTGTACTCCGGTGCCATCGGCGACGGTTCGCGGATCCTGTACAACCGGACGCCCAAGGAGCGCGTCGAGGCGGTCGCCCCCTGGCTGACCATCGACGGCGACGCCTACCCGGCGGTGGTCAACGGCCGCATCCAGTGGATCGTCGACGCGTACACGACGACGAACGGCTACCCGTACTCCTCGCGTACGACGCTCGGTGACACCACGGCCGACTCGCTGACCGCCACCAACGACAACCGCGCGGTGGTGGCCCAGCAGAACCAGGTCAACTACATCCGGAACTCGGTGAAGGCGACCGTCGACGCCTACTCCGGCGAGGTCAAGCTCTACCAGTGGGACACCAAGGACCCGGTCCTGAAGACCTGGATGAAGGCCTTCCCGGACACGGTCGAGCCCAAGAGCGACATCTCCAAGGACCTGATGGACCATCTGCGCTACCCGCAGGACCTGTTCAAGGTCCAGCGGGAGCTGCTCACGCGCTACCACGTGAAGGACGCGACGACGTTCCTCAGCGGCAGCGAGGTGTGGCAGGTGCCGGACGACCCGACGAACCGGTCGGGCAGCGCGGTGCCGCCGTACTACCTGAGCATGAAGATGCCCGACCAGCAGGCGCAGGCGTTCTCGCTGACGACGACGTTCACGCCCAACGGACGTGACAACCTCAGTGCGTTCATGGCGGTCGACGCCGAGGCGGGCACCGGCGACTACGGCAAGATCAGAATCCTGAAACTGCCGACCAACACCACGGTCAACGGCCCCAAGCAGGTTCAGAGCCAGTTCAACTCGCAAGAGGACATCGCCGAATCCATCAGGCTCCTGAGAGGCGGCGACTCCGAAGTCGAGTACGGCAACCTGCTCACGGTGCCGCTCGACGGCGGACTGCTGTACGTGGAGCCGGTCTACGTCCGCGGTGGCGGGCTGAAGTACCCGCTGCTGCGCAAGGTGCTGGTCACCTACGGAGGCCAGACGGCGTTCGAGAACACCCTCGACGAGGCCCTGAACAAGGTCTTCGGAGCGGACGGCCCGACCACCGAGCCACCGGACGAGGGCGACACGACCCAGCCGCCGCCGGCGTCCGACAACCCGACGGTCCAACAGGCCCTGGAGGACGCCCAGAAGGCGTTCGACGCGGGCCAGGAGGCCCTGAAGAAGAACGACTGGGAGGCGTACGGCAAGGCGCAGAAGGACCTTGAGGACGCCCTGCGGCGGGCCGAGGACGCGCAGTCCGAGGCGAGCCGGTCGGGCGGTGCCGGGGGCGGCGAGAGCAAGCCCGGCGGCAAGCCGAGCAGCGGCGCCAGCGGCAGTCCGAGCCCGAAGCCGAGCAGCTAGGGCCCTGGCCTGGTCAGATGCCCGTCCCGCGCCGTGATACGGTTGTGAACACAACGGCGCGGGGTGGAGCAGCTCGGTAGCTCGCTGGGCTCATAACCCAGAGGTCGCAGGTTCAAATCCTGTCCCCGCTACTGAAGTCGCGATGTCCGAGTGATGGAGCGACACCGAAGGCCCGGATTCCACAAAGGAATCCGGGCCTTCGTGATGTGTGAACGCATGTGCTGGCGCCGCCGACGGCCGCGCCGCCGGGGGGAGTTGGCCGATCTGTGTTTGACTTGTCTCTCTGTGGGCATGTCGACAAAACGCTGAAGTGACCTCACTGGCTGCGGTATACCAGGTGTACCCAGGTTGCAGGTGGTGCGACGATGGACGTTATGGGGGACAAGGCAACTCTGTTCGAGACAGGGCGTTTTGTGCAGCCTTCCAGCCGGGAGGACACCGAGACCCCGGACGAGACCGGGGAGATCGCCGACGAGGCGGCCGAAGAGCTGCGTCAGCGGCTGGCCGCCGAGGCCGGCGACGTCGAGGCGATGAGTGTCCTCGGGGCCATGTTGCTGCGCCGCGGTGACCTCGACGGTGCCGAGCCTCATCTGCGTGCCGCCACCGCCGCGGGTGACCGGGCGGCCGCCAACAACCTGGGAGTCCTCCTGCATCAGCGGGGGTACGCCGACGAGGCCGCCGGCTGGTGGCGGATCGCCGCCGTCGCCGGGTCCACGGCGGCCGCGCACGCCCTCGGGCGGCACCACCGCGAGCGGGGCGACGAGCCCGCCGCCGAGTACTGGCTGCGCCAGTCCGCCGAACAGGGCCACACGCTGGGCGCCTACGCGCTCGCCGATCTGCTGGAGCACCGCGGTGACGCCGCGGCCGAGCGGTGGATGCGGACCGCGGCCGAACGCGGCCACCGGGAGGCGGCGTACCGGCTGGCGCGGGCGCTGGACCGGAAGGCGGCGCGGGAGGCCGACGGCGACAACGGTGTCCAGGCGCCCGAGGAGGCCGAGCAGTGGTACCGGCAGGCCGCCGCACGCGGCCACCGGCGGGCCGCACTGCACCTCGGGACGATCCTGGAGAGGCGGGGCGAGCTCAAGGAGGCCGGACGCTGGTACCTCACGTCCGCCAAGGACGGCGAGGCCCGTGCCGCGTGCGCGCTCGGTTTCCTGCTGCGCGACGCGGGCGACACCGAGAACGCCGCCGTGTGGTGGCTGCGGGCCGCCCAGGACGGCGACGGCAACGCGGCGAACGCGCTGGGGGCGCTGCACGCCGAGCGGGGCGAGACCCAGACCGCCGAGCGCTGGTACCGGGCCGCCATGGACGCGGGAGACGTGAACGGCGCGTACAACCTCGGTCTGCTCTGCGCCGAGCAGGGACGCACCCCGCAGGCCGAGCAGTGGTACCGGCGCGCGGCCTACGCCGGGCACCGCGAGGCCGCGAACGCGCTGGCGATCCTGCTGCTGCGGGCTGGCGACGAGACCGGCGCGGAGCCGTGGTTCTCCAAGGCCGCCGAGGCCGGGAGCGTCGACGCCGCCTTCAACCTCGGCATCCTGCACGCCGGGCGGGGCGAGGAGCAGGCCGCGCTGGGCTGGTACGAGCGTGCCGCCGCCGCGGGGCACACCGAGGCGGCGCTCCAGGTCGGCATGGCGCGACTGCGCGACGGCGACGAGCAGGAGGCCGAGCGGCACCTGCGGTGCGCGGCCGGGGGCGGGAGCGCCGAGGCCGCGTACCGGCTGGCGACCGTGCTCGACGCGCGGCGCCCGCCGGAGCCCGCGCACGAGCTCGGGGAGCCGGTGCACCGGCGGAGCGAGTGCGAGGAGTGGTACGAGCGGGCGGCGTCCCGGGGGCACCGGCGCGCGCAGGTGCGGGTCGGCATGCTGGCGGCGGCCCGCGGCGATGTCGTCGAGGCGGCGCGGTGGTACCGGGAGGCCGCCGAGGCCGGGTCCCGCAACGGCGCGTTCAACCTCGGGCTGCTGCTGGCCAGGGAAGGGAGCGAGCCCGAGGCGGCGGTGTGGTGGACGCGCGCCGCCGACGCCGGTCACGGGCGGGCGGCGTTGCGGCTGGCCCTGTTCTACGCGCGTCGGGGCGAGCTGGCGGAGGGACAGCGCTGGGCCGACCGGGCCATGTCGATGGGGCCGGCGTCCGTCGCCGAGAGGGCGGAGCGCCTGAGGGACGCGCTGCGGCAGGAGCTGTCCGCGTGAGGTCCTGCCGCCGGGGAGGGCCGCAGGACGGCCAGGGCACCGGCCGGCCCTGTCCGCCGCCGGCCACCACAGGGGGTTCGCCTGCCGCGGACTGCAGTCGGGGGTGGATCCGCCTCGGCCTGCCGCCGGGGCCTCGTCCGCCTCGGCGCGGGCGCGCTCGGCGTCCTCGCGGCGGCGCGGGAGCCGGGCCGGGCGGCGGCGAAGGAGCCGTCCCGGACGGGGGGCGGAGCCTGGGTGGGGTTCCAGGGGAGCCCCGCGTATGGGCGCCGGAGCTGACCCCGGCAGGGGTGCGGGAGGCGGCCCCGGGGGGAGCGGCGGGGAATGGATTTGCATCCGTCCTCTGCGGTGACGTAACGTTGCATTCACCGACGCGGGGTGGAGCAGCTCGGTAGCTCGCTGGGCTCATAACCCAGAGGTCGCAGGTTCAAATCCTGTCCCCGCTACTGAAGGCCGAGGGCCGGAATCCGAAAGGGTTCCGGCCCTCGGTGTATAGGGCGCCAGTGTGCGCCCCTGCGGTTCGGCAGCAGAGAGCCCCGGCACCCATCGGTGCCGGGGCTCTCGTGCGTTCCGTGCGGGAGGGCTAGGCGGCCGCGCAGTTCGGGCAGACGCCGCGGTACGTCACCTCGACGTCCGAGACCGTGAAGCCGAAGCGTTCGGTGTCGGGGAGGTCCGCCAGCGGATTGCCGGTCGGGTGGACGTCCCGGATCGCGCCGCACTGCGCACAGACCAGGTGGTGGTGCGGCTGGTGGGCGTTCGGGTCATACCGCTTGGCGCGCTGGTCCGTGGAGACCTCGAGCACCTCGCCGAGGGTCACGAGCTCGCCCAGCGTGTTGTAGACGGTCGCCCGGGAGATCTCGGGCAGCTTGGCGACGGCCCGGGCGTGGACCTCGTCGGCCGTCAGATGGACGTGTTCGCCGTCGAGGACCTCAGCCACGACACGTCGCTGCGCGGTCATCCGCCATCCGCGTCCGCGCAGCCGTTCCAGAAGGTCGCTCATGGCCACCAGCCTAACAGCAAAGGAGACCAGGTCCCGAACAGGTGTGAGTTTAGAGGGCTACTTGCTTTAGACATTGTCTATTGTAGGATCGAGGTCGGCTTTGGTCAGTGGACAGGACTGGTCAGGAATGGTGCAGGAGGCGCACGTGACGCAGGGACCGCTTACGACGGAGGCCGGTGCTCCGGTCGCCGACAACCAGAACAGCGAGACCGCGGGCGTCGGCGGCCCGGTGCTCGTCCAGGACCAGCTGCTGCTGGAGAAGCTGGCCCACTTCAACCGTGAGCGCATCCCGGAGCGCGTGGTGCACGCCCGCGGCGCGGGGGCCTACGGCACCTTCACGGTGACCGCCGACGTCACCCCGTACACGCGTGCCGCGTTCCTCTCCGAGGCCGGCAAGCAGACCGAGGTGTTCCTGCGCTTCTCGACGGTGGCCGGCAACCTGGGCGCGGCGGACGCTGTCCGCGACCCGCGCGGCTTCGCGCTGAAGTTCTACACCGAGGAGGGCAACTACGACCTCGTCGGCAACAACACTCCGGTGTTCTTCATCAAGGACGCCATCAAGTTCCCGGACTTCATCCACACCCAGAAGCGCGACCCCTACACCGGCTCGACGGAGGCGGACAACGTCTGGGACTTCTGGAGTCTGTCGCCCGAGTCCACGCATCAGGTGACCTGGCTGTTCGGCGACCGGGGCATTCCCGCCTCGTACCGCCACATGGACGGCTTCGGCTCGCACACCTTCCAGTGGAGCAACGCGGCCGGTGAGGCCTTCTGGGTGAAGTACCACTTCAAGACCGACCAGGGCATCAAGAACCTGACCAGTGCCGAGGCCGCCCGGCTCGCGGGTGAGGACCCCGACTCCCACCAGCGTGACCTGCGCCAGGCCATCGAGCGCGGCGAGTACCCGAGCTGGACCGTCGGTGTGCAGATCATGCCGGTGGCCGAGGCGGCGACGTACCGCTTCAACCCGTTCGACCTGACCAAGGTCTGGCCGCACGCGGACTACCCGGTGATCGAGATCGGCCGGCTGGAGCTCAACCGCAACCCGCAGAACGTCTTCGCCGAGGTCGAGCAGTCGATCTTCAGCCCCGCCCACTTCGTGCCGGGCATCGGCCCGTCCCCGGACAAGATGCTCCAGGGCCGCCTCTTCGCCTACGGCGACGCCCACCGCTACCGCGTCGGCATCAACGCCGACCACCTGCCGGTGAACCGCCCGCACGCCACCGTGGCGCGCACCAACTCCCGAGACGGCTACCTCTACGACGGCCGGCACCAGGGGGCGAAGAACTACGAGCCGAACAGCTTCGGCGGCCCGCACCAGACGGACCGTCCGCTGTGGTCCGCCACGGCCGTGAACGGCGCGACGGGCAACCACCCGGCGCCGGTCCACGCCGAGGACGACGACTTCGTGCAGGCGGGCAACCTCTACCGGCTGATGGGCGAGGACGAGAAGGAGCGCCTGATCGCCAACCTGGCGGGCTTCCTCGCCAAGGTCTCGCGCGACGACATCGTCGAGCGGGCGATCGACAACTTCCGTCGGGCCGACGGAGACTACGGCAAGCGGCTGGAGGTCGCGGTCCAGGCCCTGCGCGGCTGAACTCCAGCGCTGGACCGCTTGCGGTAGCGGACGGGCCGGGCCCTTCTCGGGGCCCGGCCCGTCCCTGTCGTCAGGCCGGGACCTGCTGGCGTGCAGGGGCCCAGCAGCGGATGATGTCGCGGACCGAGACGATGCCCGCGGGTTCGCCGCCGTCCAGCACGATGAGGTGCCGGAAGCCGCCGTGTGCCATGGCGGCCGCCGCCTCCTCCAGTGTCCAGGCGGGAGTGGCGAACACGACGTTGTTGGTGGTGTGGGCGTGGGCGCGTTCCGTGTCCGGGTCCTGGCCCAGACCCACGGAGTTGAGGATGTCGCGTTCGGTGAGGATGCCGATGCCGCCGGCGTCGGGGTCGTGGACCACCGCCGCACCGACCTTGCGCGCGGACATCAGCGCCGCGGCCTGGCGCAGGGTGTGGGTCGGGCCGATCGTGAGGACGACAGTGCTCATGGCGTCACGGACGAGCATGGATGGAGCCACCTCCTGGGAGTCTCCCCGCCGTTCGTTCGGAATTTCACAAATTCACAAGTGGGGGGACTCTCAGGGTGGCAGGTAAAGGGAGGGTCAACAAGGGGGCGCTCGGTAACAACGGGGGGCTCAGTAGCGCTGGTTGAGGTATCCCAGCAGCTCATCGTGCAGCAGGCCGTTCGATGCCGCCGCGTTGCCGCTGTGGGGGCCCGGGCGGGCGTCGAGGCCGGTGAAGGTGCCGCCCGCCTCGGTGACGACGATGGCGGGGGCGGCCATGTCCCACAGGGACAGCTCCGGCTCGGCGCACATGTCGACGGAGCCCTCCGCGACCATCATGTACGGCCAGAAGTCGCCGTACGCGCGCGTCCGCCACACCTCGCGGGTCAGGTCCAGGAAGCCGTCCAGCCGCCCCTGCTCCTCCCAGCCGCTGAGCGAGGAGTACGCCAACGACGCGTCGGAGAGCTTGGAGACGCGGGAGACCTGCAGCCGGGTCGCCTTGGTGAGGCTGCGGCCGGAGAACGCGCCGTGGCCCTTCGCCGCCCACCAGCGCCGACCGAGGGCGGGTGCGGAGACGACCCCGACGACGGGCTGGAAGCCGCCCTCACCGGCCTCCATCAGTGAGATGAGCGTGGCCCACACGGGCACGCCCCGCACGTAGTTCTTGGTGCCGTCGATCGGGTCGATCACCCAGCGGCGGGGGCCGGTGCCCTCGACGCCGTACTCCTCGCCCAGGATCGCGTCTCTGGGGCGGGCACGCTGGAGCTGGCCGCGGATGAGTTCCTCTGCGGCCTTGTCCGCCTCGCTCACCGGAGTCATGTCCGGTTTGGTCTCGACCTTGAGGTCGAGAGCCTTGAACCGGTCCGTCGTCGCGGCGTCGGCGGCGTCGGCGAGGACGTGGGCGAGACGCAGGTCGTCGAGGTAGTCGGGCATGCAACGAACCGGCTTCGCACGGCACGGGTTCACGGGGCACGGGTTCACAGGGCACCGC
>NZ_JAKEIO010000017.1 GCF_021474405.1 [Streptosporangium] indianense | reverse complement strand
CCCGGTCGCCTTAGCCGTCGGCGGCGAGCGCGACGAGCCCTCCCGGCCCGCCCACCTGGACGAGCAGTGTGAGCGCTCCGGTCACGCAGAAGCCCAGCGGCACCCGGTAGGCCCGCCACAGCCGCCGCCCGGGCACACCGGCCGGACCCAGCAGCACGACCAGGGCCGTCAGGAGGACCAGGGCCGCGCCCGGCCAGGGCGGCAGGGAGATGGCGAGCACGGTGAGGCCGAGCCCCAGCACGGCCTTGTCCACGGGATGGCGGCGGCGCCAGCGACTGCCGTGCGCCGCCGCGTCGATCGGCAGCACCGGGGCTCAGTCCCCTTCCGCGGTGGACTTCCCGGCGGTGCCGGCGAGCGTGCTGCCGGACTGTCGCTCCAGCGCCCGCTGCTCGCCCTGCCTGCGGCCCCGGCGCAGGCCGAAGTAGTAGGCGAGGACACCGGCGCCGAGAGCCGCCTGGAGGGAGAAGAGCGCCGACTCGATCTCGCCGGACGGCGGCTCGTACAGCGGCGAGAACCACGGCTCGTAGTCCGGCTTCAGCTCGGTGATCGCCGTCTCCGCCTCGCCGTCGGAGCCCGTGAACGGCTCCTTCTTGTGGTCGCCGAGCCCGAACGCCAGGGGCAGCACCGCGAGCGCGGCCACGGCGATCAGCAGGAGCAGGTTGATCTTCGTGTTCCGCTTCATCGGCCCACCGCCTCGGTCTCGGTCCCGGTCCGCGCCTGCTTCTGCGCGACGAGCACGCCCAGCCGGGTCAGTTCGCCCTTGCTGGACTGCACCAGCAGCCGCATCACGAGCACGGTCAGCAGGCCCTCGCTCACCGCGAGCGGGATCTGGGTGACGGCGAAGATGGAACCGAACTTGCCGAGCGCGCCCAGGAACCCGCTGCCCGGGTCGGGGAACGCGAGCGCCAGCTGCACGCTGGTGACGCAGTAGGTGGACAGGTCGGCGACGAACGCGGCGAAGAACACGGTCACCATCAGCGGCACGTTGGAGCGCCGCAGCAGCTTGTAGACGGCGTATCCGGCCCAGGGCCCGACGATCGCCATGGAGAAGACGTTGGCGCCGAGCGTCGTGAGGCCGCCGTGCGCGAGCAGCAGCGCCTGGAAGAGCAGGGTGATGGTGCCCAGCACCGCCATGATGGGCGGCCGGAACAGGATGGCTCCCAGGCCCGTGCCGGTGGGGTGCGAGCAACTGCCCGTGACGGACGGGAGTTTGAGGGCGGACAGGACGAACGTGAAGGCGCCGGACGCACCGAGGAGCAGAGTGCTCTCGGGGTGCTCGCGCACTTCACGGGTGAGCGACCGGACCCCGTGGACGACGAACGGCGCCGACGCGACGCCCCAGGCGACCGCGTGCGCCGGAGGAAGGAAACCCTCGGCTATGTGCATGGCTCAGCAGACCCTCTCCAGCACCTCGTGGATGGTTGACGCGCCTTGGCCGGTCTCCTGGCTGACGGGTACCACCGCCCGGACTCCGCCTTCCCGGGTCACGAGGACCCAGTGGCTGCCCGTGAGGGCTGGAGCCGGACTTCCCGATTCACAGTGGCGAGGGCCGCACCGGCATCACACCGGATTTCCCGTTCACCAAGGCGTGGTGACAATAAGGCCGGGGTAAGGGCGATGACAAGCCACCCAAGGGGCGCGCGAGGGGGCGTCCGTTCGCACACCGGCGCATCTCACGGCCGATCCACGCGCGCCGGACAGGGGCCCGTCGCACGCCGCCCGGGCCGCGTCAGTCGTCGGTCCCGTCGTCCCCGCCGTCGTCGATGTCGCCCTCTTCCCCGCCCTGGCGCGGTTTCTCGGGCTTCGGCTGCGCCGGCCCGTCGCCCGCCTCCTGTGTCGGAGCCGTCGCGCTCGGCACGGGCGCGTCAGGAGCCGGCGAGGAGGGCGACGCGGACGGAGTGACATCGGCCACGGTGCCGGTGGCCGGCGTGTCGGCCGTACCCGGGCCGGCCGCCGGGTCGGTCTGCGGATCGGCCTGCCGGCCGGAGGAGTCGGGCGCGGCGGAGCCTTCGGAGGCCGTGGCGGCGGGGCTGCTCGCCGTCGGGGACGCGTCGGGTTCTGTGCCCTCCGCGGTCGTGTCGGGCGAGAACCAGCGCATGCCGAGGAGCATCGCCGCGAGGAAGAGGGCCGCGGCGGCGGCCGTCGCGGCCACCCTCGTCCGGTTGCCGGCACCGCCGCGCCCGCGGGTGCGGCCCGCACGCCCCGCCTGGGCGGCCCGGGCCGCCGTGCGGTGACCCGTGGTCGCGGGCAGCGCGTACGTGGTCGGACTGCCGGTCCCGGAGCCGGCGTACGGGCCCGGCCCGGCGGGCGTCGCCGCGGACGTGGAGGTGGGCCGCAACGGCGTGGAGACCTCGGGCAGCGGCTCCGGCAGGCCTTGCCAGGCGCCTGCGGCGAACCACTCGGCGGCCTGCTGGGCGGTGGGCCGGTCCTCGGGCTGCTTGGCGAGCAGACCGAGGAGGTAGTTCTCGAACGCGGGCGGAAGCCCGGCGACCCCGAGCTCGCGGGGCGGCACGGGAACCGAGTCGAGGTGCTGGTGGAGCAGGGCGACGGCCGTGTCGGCCTCGAACGGCGGCCGCCCGCTGAGGAGCTGGTAGAGCACGCAGCCAAGGGAGTACATGTCGGAGGCCGGCCCGGCGGGCTTGCCCAGGGCCCGCTCGGGCGCGAGGTAGAGACCGGTGCCGATGATCTGCCCGGTGGCGGTGAGGGCGGCGCCGGGGTCGTCGAGGAACCGCGCGATGCCGAAATCGCCGATCTTCAGCGTGCCGGCCGCGTCCAGCAGCAGGTTGGCCGGTTTGACGTCCCGGTGCACGATGCCCTGCGCGTGTGCGGCGGCGAGCCCCGCGGACGCCTGCCCGGCGAGACGGGCCACCCGCTCGGCGGGCAGCGCGCCGGAGCCGGCCAGCACCCCGGCGAGGCTGTCGCCCTCGACCAGCTCCATCACCAGATACAGCCGGTTGTCGTACTCGCCGAAGTCCAGGACCCCCACGACGTTGGGGTGGTTGAGACGCCCGGCGGTCTGAGCCTCCAGACGGAACCGGGAGGTCGCCGTGGGATCGGTGTCCTGGGGCAGCAGCAGCTTGAGGGCCACCGTTCTGGCGAGCGTGGTGTCGTAGGCACGCCAGACCTCTCCCATTCCACCGCGCCCGATCTCAACATCCAGCCGGTAGCGGCCCGCTAGCAGCACTCGTCCTCGTCTCATGCGTGTGGGAAGGTCGTCGCCGCAGGCCGAACTCCCCGCTTGCGCATGGGGATTGGTGGGGGCACCGCAGCCGACCCAGGATACTGGCGCGGCGTGACCACCGAGTTCCGCGGCGGTGTCCCCGGAGGGTGCCGGCAGGGAATTCCGGGGCCGGGAGAGTCGCCCGGCGGAGTGACGCGTCCGTGTGCCCGGTTGCCGCCGGGGGCCCGGAGCCGTGTCAGGCCGTGGCGTCCGCGCCTTCCCGCGGCGCGGCAACAGCGCCACCGCCAGGGCCGGTACGGCCGCGAGGACCAGCCACGGCACGGCGGCCGGCATGCCCGGATCGAGCAGGAGCCCGGTGGCCGCGCTCCCGGCCAGGACGATCAGCCCGGACACCGACGACAACGCACCGGTGTACAGCCCGAGCCGGCCCTCCTCGGCGAGGTCGGGCACCCACGCCCGGGCGGCGGGCACGACGAGCATCTGCCCCACGGTGAGCAAGATCACGAAACCCGCGGCCGGGAGCAGCCCGGCGGTGCCCGTCCAGCCGGCGGGCCGTGCCACGGCCACCACCGCGAAGCCGGAGGCCATCAGCAGCAGCCCTGCCGCCATGGAGCGGCGCAGGTCCAGCCGGTCGCCCGCCCAGCGGGTCACCGGCAGCTGGGCGCACACCACCAGCACCGACGACAGCGCGAAGAGCCAGGACAACGGCGCCTGGGAGCCCGCCGCGCGCTGCACCTCGTCCGGCAGGGCCAGGTACAGCTGGTTGTAGGCGAGCAGGCAGGTGCCGTACGCGAGCACAGGGCGAGGAAGCGGCGGTCGCGGAGCAGGACGCGGCTCCCGCCCCGCTCCCGGAGGCGGACCCGGCCCGGGAGGTGCTGCGGCATCAGCCACAGGTGCCGGTTCAGTCCGGGGCGAGCCGGCGGCGACGTCCTGGTTAGCCCTCGGACGGGGCGAGCACCACGAAGTCCGCGCCCGCCGGGTCGAGGCAGACGGCGAGCCGGCCGACGCCCTCCATGTCCGCCGGGCCCATCTGTACGCTGCCGCCGTTCGCGGTGACCTGGGCGACCGTGGCGTCGCAGTCGTCGACGGCGAACACCGGGTGCCAGTACGGCCGCCCGCCCGTCAGCGTCAGGTCCTCCTTGCCGAGCTGCATGAGTCCGCCGTGCATCCGGTCCTCGGAGAGCCCCGCAGGGGTGATCAGCGTGTACGTGCCCGCGCCGCCCGGCAGCGGCATGTCGCTGAACTGCCAGTCGAAGAGGGAGCCGTAGAACTCGCGCGCGGCCGTGGCGTCGGTCGTGTACAGCTCGGTCCACGACAGTGAGCCCGGCTGGTCGACCAGCTCCATGCCCTTGTTCGTGCCCGGCTGCCAGACGGCGAACTGGCCGCCCAGCGGGTCGCTGTACTGGGCCATCCGGCCCCAGTCGTCGAGGTCCATCGGCGCCACTCGCACGGTGCCCCCGGCCTGTTGCACGGCCTCGGTCGTGGCGTCCGCGTCGGCGACGCTGTAGTAGAGCATCCAGGCCGGACGCGCGCCCTCCTCGGTCAGCTTGCCGAGTCCGGCGACGGTCTTGCCGTCCTTCTTGAACATCCCGCCCTCGAAGTCCTCGCTCTCGCCCATGGACTCGTAGTCCCACCCGAGGACGGCACCGTAGAAGCCGGCGGCGGCCCGGACGTCCGGAGCGCCCAGATCGAGCCAGCAGGGAGAACCGGGGACGTACTCCGTCGTGATCATGGCGATGCTTCCCTTCCGCGGGTCCTGTGCCCAGCGTGACACCGAGCACCGGCCATCGCCCGTCGGCTGCCTCCCGTCCGGGGGACTCCCCGCCGACGCGGGGCCCCGGTGACGGACAGTCCGCCGTCAGCGGGAGGGGCGGTCCGCCGTCAGTGGACGGACAGTCCGCCGTCGACGAAGACCGACTGCCCGGTGACGTAGGCGGACGCCCCGCTCGCCAGGAAGACCGCCGCGCCCGCGAAGTCCTCCGCGAGACCGTTGCGCCCGATCATCGTCCGGGCGGCGAGGGCGGCCACCTTCTCCGGGTCCGACGACAGCCGGGCGTTGAGCGGTGTCATGACGAAGCCCGGCACGAGGAGGTTGCAGGTGACGCCGCGTGGCGACCATGCCTCGGCCTGGGAGCGCGTCAACGCCTCGAGGCCGCCCTTGGAGGCGCCGTAGGCCCCGCTCTGGACGAACGCGCGGTGGGCCTGCTGGGAGCTGATGTGGATGATCCGTCCGTGGCCCCGCTCCGCCATCCCGGGGCCGAAGCGCTGCCCGAGCAGGAACGGCGCCTCCAGGTTGACGGCCATCGTGGCGTCCCAGACGTCCTCGCCGAGTTCGTCCATCGGCGGACGCAGGTTGATCCCGGCGCTGTTGACGAGGATGTCGGGCTCCCCGAACGCCTCGACCGCCCGCTCGGCGGCGGTCCGCACGCCCGCGCGGGTGCTCAGATCCGCGCCGACCCAGGCGGCACGGCAGCCCTCGGCCGTCAGCTCCTCGACCGTCGCGGCCAGGCCGGCCTCGCCACGTGCCACGACCACGACGCTCGCCCCGGCGCGTGCGAGGGCGCCGGTGATGGCGCGGCCGATGCCGGAACTGCCCCCGGTGACCACCGCGGTCCTGCCCTCCAGCGAGAACAGTCCGGAGAGGTAGTCCCGGACGTCCCGGGACGGCGTGGACGCCCCGTTCGGCCGGGCGGGATCGGGGGCTGGGGCCGGGTGTGTCGTCATGGCGACCACTCTAAGTCGATCATGGGACCGCCCGCGGGCGGTGCCGGAGAGCGGACGACCCGCCCGCGAGGTAGGGTCCGACCTCTCGCCCAGATACCCCTGGGGGGTATATAGTGGGAGTCATGGACCACACCGCTCATGAACCCGAGAAGCAGCCGCACGGGACCGCGTCCTGGGGGACCGCCGTCAAGGCGACGCTGCACTGTCTGACCGGGTGCGCCCT
The DNA here is from genome assembly GCF_021474405.1 of [Streptosporangium] indianense. GTDB lineage: Bacteria > Actinomycetota > Actinomycetes > Streptomycetales > Streptomycetaceae > Streptomyces > Streptomyces indiaensis. The sequence goes on along the minus strand of NZ_JAKEIO010000017.1, from coordinate 77,788 downwards.
GGGCGAGATCCTCGGCATGGTGATCGGCACCGCCCTGGGGTGGGGCAACGTGCCCACCATGGTGCTGGCGATCGGGCTCGCGTTCCTCTTCGGTTACTCGTTCACCCTGTTCGCGGTCCTGCGGGCCGGCCTCGGTCTGCGGGCCGCGATCCGGGTCGCCCTCGCCGCGGACACGGTCTCCATCGCGGTCATGGAACTCGTGGACAACGCGATCATCGCCCTCACCCCCGGCGCGATGGACGCCCACCTGTCCGACGGACTCTTCTGGTCCGCCCTCCTCGGCGGCTTCGCGGTCGCCTTCCTGATCACCGCCCCGGTCAACAAGTGGATGATCGGCCGCGGCCTGGGACACGCGGTGGTCCACGCCCACCACTGACGCGACGTCACTGGCTCAGCCCTTGAGAAGACGTACCCGGCCGGCGGGGAGTTTCGGCCACCCGTCTGTCAGGCGCGCGCCGGTTCGATGTTCTGGTTGGCGTGGAAGAGGTTGTCCGGGTCGTAGGTCCGCTTGACCTGGGCGAGCCGGTCGTAGTGGTCGCGGTACGTCGCCCGGACCCGTTCCTGACCCTCGCCCGCGCCCATGAAGTTCACGTACGAGGCGCCCATCGAGTACGGGTGCAGGGCCTCCTGGTAGCCCACGCACCACCGCCTGATCGTGTCGGCGTTGGCCGGGTCGGGATCGACACCGGCGAACACGCCGGACCAGAGCGCGTCCCGGTAGCTCCACGCGGTGTCGTCGGGGCCGACCCGGTGGGCGGCTCCGTCGACCGGGTAGAGGTGCATGAGCGACAGCGGCGTGGGATTGCTCCGGCCGTACTCGAGGTGCACGTCCAGGGCGGCGTCGGGGATGCGGTCGAAGAAGTCGCCCCGCCAGTACCACTGGTAGCCGGTCGGGATCAGTTCGTCGAACATGCCCTGAAACGCGTCGTACGGCATCGGCGTGGTGAAGTGGAAGGCGGGCCGGCCCGCGTCGTTCACCACCGAGAGGGTGTCGTCGAGCCCGTCGAGGTCACCCGTGCAGCACCACACGATGCCGCACACCTTCTTGCCGTGGAGTTCCTCGGGGAAGGGCGGGCCGGGCGGGACGACGAGGACGGCGAAGAAGCCGTAGACGTCCTCGGGCGCCTGCGGGAGGAATTCGCGGTACCAGGCGAGCACTTCACGGGTGCTGTCGACCGGCCAGACCGTCACCCCGACCCCGACCGTGCCCACCGGGTGCAGCCGGTAGGTGAGGGAGGTCGCGATGCCGAAATTGCCGCCGCCACCCCGCAGGGCCCAGAAGAGGTCAGGGTGTTCGGTCTCGTTCGTGGTGACGAAGCTGCCGTCGGCCAGCACCACGTCCGCGGCGATCAGGTTGTCCACGGTCAGCCCGTACTTGCGGGTGAGGTAGCCGTGGCCGCCGCCGAGGGTCAGGCCCCCGACGCCCGTCATGGAGATGATGCCGGTGGGGGTGGCGAGACCGAACGCCTGGGTGGCGTGATCGAGGTCGCCGAGGTGGCTGCCGCCGCCGACCTCGGCGGTCCGCGCCTCCGGGTCGACCCGCACCCAGCGCATCGGCGAGAGGTCGATGGTCACTCCGTCGTCCACCAGGCACAGGCCGGGGCCGCTGTGCCCGCCGCCCCGCACGGCGAGTTCCAGGCCGTGGTCGCGGACGTAGCCGACCGCGGCCATCACGTCGGCGGTGTCCGTGCAGGGCACGAGGGCGGCGGGCCGTTTGTCGATCATCGCGTTGTAGATCTTGCGGGCCTGGTCGTAGCCGTCGTCCCGTGGGCCGATCACCGGCCCCCGCAGCGTGGTGCGCATGTCTTCCAGGGTGGCGGTGTCCATGACGATCTCCTCGGGACGCGTGCCCGTGCCTACATCACCAGGCTCCCGCCGGCCGGGGAACGACGCATGTCCGGAGCACACGTCGCCGGCGGCGGGGGCCGTGGCCCGCCTCAGGCCAGGGTGACCTCCGCCGGCAACTTTTATGCCGTTGACGAAGTGGGAGCGGCCTCTTCGATGGGCGGCTCCGCCGACGACGTCCGCAAGGGACCGGCCGAACTGCGCCGCCCCGAGTCGGCCGGGGGCCGTGCCGGTTCCGACGCGCCCTTCGCACCGGGCCGGGCCGCCGACCTGTGCGTCCTGGACCGGCCGCTGCCGGGATCTCGGCTCGCACGCCAAGCCGCTCGTACCACCGCGCGCCGCGCGTGCGGCACAGGGGTGATCGGCGGACATCACACCAGATCGGAACCCATGTCACATGCGGGTGACGGCCGAAGTCATGTGAAAACCATTGCCGACTGATGAGATTGTTTGGACTGTCTATCCAACTCCTGGACGTGTGGTCTAAAGTGATGAGGGTGAAAGGGGGGTGGGCATGGACAACGGTCCGGACGCTGAGCGGGACGCGATCCTCGCCGCGCTGAAGCCGGTCGTCGAAGGGATCGCCGCGACCTTCGGGCCGGTCTGCGACGTCGTGCTGCACGACTACCGGCACCCGGAGAAGTCGGTGGTCGCCGTGGCCGGAGCGGTGACCGGGCGGCAGGTCGGCGGCGCCATGAGCGAGATCGGCATGCGGGTCCTCGCCCGCGGCGCCGCGGCGTCCGACGAGCTGAACTACGTCACCCGCACCCGCGACGGGACGCTGGTGAAGTCCTCCACGATGCTGCTCCGGGACTCCACCGGAGCCGTGTTCGGCGCCCTGTGCGTCAACGTGGACGTCGGTGCCGTCACCCGGGTCCACGACCTGCTCGGCGCGCTCGCCGGCCTCGGCGCCGCCTCGGCGGAGCTGCCCACCACCACCTTCGGCAACGACATCGACTCCGTGGTCGACGCCCTCGTCGACGCCCACCGGTCCAAGCAGCGGGGCAGCTGGGCGGAGTTGGACCGTGCGGAGCGCGTGGAGCTGTTCGACGGGCTGGACGCCCGTGGGGTGTTCGCCGTACGCGGCGCCGTCGAACAGGTCGCCGCCCGGCTCGGCATCTCCCGCGCCTCCGCCTACAACTACCTGGCCCGCGCCAGGGCCGCCCACGACACTTCCACCGGAGGCTCCACGTGACGACCACGACCCCACCGGTCACCCTCGACGACGTCCGGGACGCCGCGGCACGGCTCAAGGGCGTCGCCCACCGCACGCCCGTGCTGCGCTCCCGTACGCTGGACGCGCTCGCCGGAGCCGAGGTCTTCCTCAAGTGCGAGAACTTCCAGCGCGTGGGCGCCTTCAAGTTCCGCGGCGCCTACAACGCCGTCTCCCGCCTCACCCCCGAGCAGCTGTCCCGCGGCGTCGCCGCCTACTCGTCCGGCAACCACGCGCAGGCCGTCGCCCTGGCCGCCCGGGAGCTGGGCACGACCGCCGTCATCGTCATGCCGGAGGACGCGCCGCCGTCGAAACGGGCCGCCACGGTCGGCTACGGCGCCGAGATCGTCACGTACGACCGCTACACCGAAGACAGGGTCGCGATCGGCGAGGCCCTCGCCGCCGAGCGGGGCCTGGCGCTCATCCCGCCCTACGAACACCCCCACGTCATGGCGGGGCAGGGCACGGCCGCCCTCGAACTGCTGGAGGAAACCGGGGAGTTGGGCGCGCTGCTGACACCGGTCGGTGGCGGCGGGCTGATGGCGGGCAGTGCCACGGCGGCCAAGGGCCTGCACCCCGGCATCCGGACCGTGGGCGTCGAGCCGGAGGCGGGGGACGACACGAAACGCTCCCTGGAGGCGGGCCGGCGCGTCAGTATCCCCGTCCCGCGGACCATCGCCGACGGCCAGGCCCTGCACACCCCGGGTGAGCTGACGTTCTCGGTCAACAGGCGGCTCCTCGACGAGGTCGTCCTGGTCACCGACGACGAGATCCGGGACGCGATGCGGTTCGCCTTCGAGCGTCTGAAGATCGTCGTCGAGCCGAGTGGCGCGACGCCTCTGGCGGCCCTGCTCACCGGCCGGGCGGGCGCACTGCCGCGCCGCGTCGGTGTCGTCGTCTCCGGTGGAAACGTCGACGCCGGGCGCTTCGCCGAGCTCTGCGGCAGCGGCGGCTGAGGGGGCGTTCCCCGAATGGCGGCCCCAGGTGGCGAGGCGGACGATTGAGTAGTAGCGGGCCGGCCGCCCACCGCGGTGTCCAGGGCCCGGGGAGAGCCGGCCCCGGCCGCGGTGCGTCGCGGCCGGAAGGGAGCGCGTCATGCTGGAAGTGAAGACGCTCGACAAGCCCGATGAACGGCGTGATTTCCCCCGCGGCCACCTCGAAGCCATCCACATGACGGAGCTCGACTTCGCGGTGGCCACCTTCGAGCCCGGCTGGCGCTGGACGGAGTCCCTGGCCCCGATCGCGGGCACCTCGACCTGCCAGATGCACCACTACTGCTACATGGCACAGGGCCGCATGCACATCCGCATGGACGACGGCGGGGAGGCCGAAGTCGGTCCCGGCGACGTCTTCGTCGTCTCGCCCGGCCATGACGCCTGGGTCGTGGGTGACGAGCAGGTCGTGGTCTACGACTTCGAGGGACAGACGGCGAAGGAGTACGCGAAGCAGGAGTAGCGAGTCCTGCCCTTGCTCTCGGAAACCGATCGGTTTACGCTTCCCGGCATGGGAAACCGATCGGTTTCCGAGCTGTGAGCGAAGAGAGGGACTCCCATGACCGCCATCCAAGGTTCCGTCGCCCTGGTCACCGGCGGCAGCCGCGGCATCGGCCGGGCGCTGGTCGAGGCCCTGTACGAGCGAGGCGCGCGGAAGGTGTACGCGACGGCCCGCGACCCGCGCACCGTCACGCACCCCGACGCCGTGCCGCTGGCGCTGGAGGTGACCGACCCCGCGTCCGTCGCCGCGGCGGCCGAGCGGGCACAGGACGTCACCCTGCTGCTCAACAACGCCGGCGCGTCGGTGAACGCGAACTTCCTCGACTCGCCCGTCGAGGACGTGCGCCGCGAGTTCGAGACCAACTTCTACGGGCCGCTCCTGGTGACCCGGGCCTTCGTCCCCGTCATCGAACGCAACGGCGGCGGTCACATCCTCAACGTCCACTCCGTGCTGTCCTGGATCGGCCTGGCCGGCTCCTACAGCGCCTCCAAAGCCGCGTTCTGGTCACAGACCAACTCGCTGCGCCTGGACCTGAAGCCGCGCGGGATCGACGTCACCGGCCTCCATGTCGGCTACGTCGACACGGACATGACCGCCGGGGTCGACGCGCCCAAGTCCACCGCCCGCTCCGTCGCGGCCCAGGCCCTCGACGGCATCGCGTCCGGCGCCTACGAGGTCCTCGCCGACGACCTGTCGCGGCAGGTCAAGGCCGGACTGGCGGGCGACCCCGCCGCCCTCTACCCGCAGCTCGCCGCCGCCTGATCACACCGGCAGCAGCCGCGCCACCAGCGCGCTCAACTGCCGGGCGTTGCGGCACTCGTGCATCTCGACCAGCTCGGCGTAGGCGGGCGCCACCGAGTCGCCCGTACCCCAGCGGGAGCGCTGCTCGGGGTTGAGCCAGTGGACGCGACGGGCGCGCTCGGCGATCTGCCGCAGGGCCGGCAGATTCGGGTCGCTCCGGTTCGTACGGGCGTCACCGAGGACGAACACCGTCGTGCGGGAACCGGCCGCGTCCGCGTACCGCTCGGCGAACTCGCCCAGCGCCATGCCGTAGTCGCTGCTGCCGTGGTAACCCGTGACCGCCGCCTCCGCCTGGATGCGGGCGCCCAGCCCTTCCGGGTCGGCCCGCCCGTGCTCCAGCAGCCCGGTCACCTCGTCGATCCGGTTGACGAAGGCGAACACGCGCACCTTGCTGAACTGGTCGTGCAGCGCCTGCACCAGCAGCATCGTGAAATCGGAGAAGCCGGAGACCGACCCCGACACATCGCACAGCAGCACCAGCTCGGGCCGGGCGGGACGCCGTGCGCGCAGCACGGGCTTCATCGGCACTCCGCCCGTCGACAGCGAACCGCGCAGGGTCCGCCGCAGATCGATCGCGCCCCGCGCGGCGCGACGACGCCGGGCCGCCAGCCGGGTCGCGAGCTTGCGCGCCAGGGGCTGCACCGTCCTGCGCAGCTCGGCGAGCCGGTCCTGCCCGGCGAACAGGAAGTCGAGCCGGTCCGCGGTCGGGGCCACCGCCCGCCGGGCGATCTCGTCGCGGCCGCGCCGCTCGGCGACCCGCCGCCGCGCCTCGGCGGCCACCAGGGCGCGGAAGGCATCGATGCGCCGCCGGATCTCGTCCTCCAGCAACCGGTCCGTGAACCCCGTGGCGCCGCCCTGCCCACGGACGGTGTCCCGCACGCGGGCCATCAGCGTCTGCGGCCGCAGCCGTTCGAGTGCCTGGTACGACGACCAGCCGTCCGACTCCGGCGAGGAACCGTACCCGCCGAACCCGTCGACCGCCTCGATGGCCAGCCGGCCCAGCATCGCCCGGTCGTCGGCGGCCAGCGCGTCGGCCAGCCGGTCCCGCAGCTCCTCACGCCCCGCCGCCGGCTGCTCCGGGCCGCCGACCCCGCGCGGGAAGTACAGGTCGAAGACCGCGTCGAACACCTGCCGTTGGGCGGGCCCGTGCAGCAGCGTCGCCGCGATTCCCTCCCGCAGCAGCTCCCGGTCGGCGAGGCCGAGCTCCCCGACGGCCCGTGCCGCGTCGACCGTCTCGCCGGTGCCGATCCGCACACCGTGCGCGCGCAACGCCCCGACCAGGGACGTCAGCCGCTCGGCGACGCCCGCCTGCGTGGTCACAGGGCGTCCAGGTCGAGCTTGGCGGACGCCTTGAGGACGTCGTCCTGGTGCTTGAGGAGCACCCCGAGCGTGGCCCGCACGACGGTCTCGTCCAGCGACTCGGCGCCGAGCGCCAGCAGAGTGTGCGCCCAGTCGACGGTCTCGGCGACCGACGGCTCCTTGCGCAGGTCCATCGCCCGCAGCGTGCCCACGACCCGGACGACCGAACGGGCCAGTGTCTCGTCGAGGCCCGGCACCTTCAGCCGTACGATCCGGCGCTCCAGCTCCTCCTCGGGGAACCCGATGTGCAGGAAGAGGCAGCGTCGGCGCAGCGCCTCGGACAGCTCCCGGCTCGCGTTGGAGGTGAGGACGACGAACGGGCGGCGCGTCGCCGTGATGGTGCCCAGTTCGGGGACGGTCACCTGGAAGTCGCTGAGCACCTCCAGCAGCAGGCCCTCCACCTCGACGTCCGCCTTGTCCGTCTCGTCGATCAGCAGCACCTTGGGGTCGTCGCCCCGGATGGCCGTCAGCAACGGCCGGGTGAGCAGGAACTCCTCGCTGAAGATGTCCGTACGGGCCTCGTCCCACGTCTCGTCGCGGCCCGCGCTGATGCGCAGGAGCTGCTTGGCGTGGTTCCACTCGTACAGGGCGCGGGACTCGTCGACCCCTTCGTAGCACTGCAGGCGGACCAGCCGGGCCCCGGCGACCTCGGCGACGGCCTTGGCGAGTTCCGTCTTGCCGACGCCGGCGGGTCCCTCCACCAGGAGCGGCTTGCCGAGCCGGTCGGCGAGGAAGACGGTCGTGGCGACGGCCCGGGACGCGAGGTATCCGGCCTCGGCGAGGCGCGCGGAGACGTCGTCGACGGATGTGAACAACGGTGGCCTCCTGGGACGGCGGCTTCGGTAGGACGGGCAGGGCACTATCTAAGCGCTTGTTCACCCGTGCTGTCACGGGGTTCCTCTCGGGGCAGGCGACAAGACCGACACCGGACGGGCGGTTCCCCCGGATCCGGGCCGAGGGTTAAACCGATCGGTTTCCCCTGAGTGTCGGGCCGGGTACTCTCTCCCGTATGGCCACAACCGACAAGGCGTCCACCCGGGACCGGCTCCTCGACGCGGCGGCCGAGTTGTTCTACCGCGAGGGCGTCTCCCTCGGTGTCGAGACGCTGTGCCGGAGCGCCGGGGTCTCGAAGCGGTCCATGTACCAGCTCTTCGGAAGCAAGGACGAGGTCCTGGCGGCGAGCCTGGCCCGGCGGCTGCCGGAGTACGAGCAGCGGCTGGCCCCGGGACCGCAGGAGCAGGACGGCAGCCCGCGCGACAGGATCCTGCACGTCTTCCAGCGGCTGGAGAAGACTTCCGCCGAGCCCGCCTACCAGGGCTGTCCCTATCTCGCCGCCCTGGTCGAACTGAAGGATCCCGAGCACCCGGCGAGTGCCGTGGCCCGCGGGGCCAAGGAGTGGCTGCTGGGCTTCTTCCGTACGCAGGCCGAGGAGGGCGGGGCGCGGGACGCGGAGCTGCTGGCCCGTCAGCTGATGCTGGTCTTCGACGGGGCCAGCGCCCGGGCCGGCGCCGGGATCGAGACACTGGACGGTCTGACCACGACGACCGTGACCGCGCTGCTGGACGCCTCCGGCGCCTGCTGACCGGGCAGGACGCGCAGCCGGTCCGGCGTGCCGCCCGCCCGGCTCCGGCGGCGGCACCGACCGCGCACGTCGATCGGCGACACGCCCTGTGTCCCGTCCTCGACGTGCCGGGGAGGGGCCGTGACCACACTGGCTCCAGAACCCGTGTCGGGACGCACGCGGCGGCACCCGCGGGGTACCCGATCACTCCCGTACGGAGAGGGCTGACACCGCATGCAGATCGATCTGAAGGGCCGCACCGCCCTGGTCACCGGTTCCACACAGGGCATCGGCGCCGCGATCGCCGCCGGTCTGGCCCGGTCGGGCGCCCGGGTGGGGGTCAACGGCCGCTCACCCGGGCGGGTGCAGGACGCCGTGGAGCGTATGCGGGGTGACGTGCCCGGTGCCGAGCTGGTGCCCGTCGCCGCCGACGTCACCACCGACGAGGGCGCACGGCAGGCGGTGGACGCGCTGGGACAGGTGGACATCCTCGTCAACAACCTCGGCGTCTTCGAGTCCGCCGACCCCTTGGAGATCAGCGACGAGGAGTGGCGCCGCTACTTCGAGGTCAACGTCCTGTCCGCGGTGCGCCTCACCCGGCTCGTCCTGCCCGGCATGACCGAACGCGGCTGGGGGCGGGTGCAGAACGTCGCCAGCGACTCGGCGGTCGTCATCCCCGCCGAGATGATCCACTACGGCATGTCGAAGACCGCGCTGCTCGCGGTGAGCCGTGGCTTCGCCAAACAGGCCGCCGGCACCGGAGTCACGGTGAACTCGGTCATCGCGGGACCGACCCACACCGGCGGCGTCGAGGACTTCGTCTACCAGCTGGTCGACCGCGACCTGCCCTGGGACGAGGCCCAGCGCGCGTTCATGCGGCAGCACCGGCCGCAGTCCCTGCTCCAGCGGCTGATCGAGCCGGAGGAGATCGCCAACATGGTCGTCTACCTCGCCTCCGACCACGCCTCGGCGACCACGGGCGGTGCCCTGCGGGTCGACGGCGGCTACGTGGACTCGATCCTGCCCTGACTCACCAGCACCACCTCCAGGGTGCGCGGACCGTGCACCCCCTCGACCCGGTCCAGCTCGATGTCACTGGTCGCCGACGGGCCCGAGATCCAGGTCAGCGGACGGGCCGGGTCGAGGCGTTCCAGCCCCTGCGGCACGGACGACACGACCTGATCGGGCACCCGCACCACACAGATGTGGTGGTCCGGGACGAGGGTGATCCGGCGGCGGCCCTGGTCGGGTGAGCCGTCCAGCACCAGGGTGCCGGTCTCGGCGATCGCGACCGCACAGGCCGTCACCACACTGTCCACCCGGTCCAGTTCGGCCGGGGTGCTCTCGGCCCGGTCCGCCACCCGTTTCACCCCGGTCGCGGCGAGCCACTCCTCGTCCAGCCCGGGCGGCACCAGCACCGACGCCGACCCGCGTTTCTCCAGCAGCCCCGCGATCAGACCGGCCAGCCCGCCGGTGTCCGCGCGGTGCACGAGAGCCCGGTAGTCCGCCAGGTTCTCGGCGAGCAGCTCCACCGTCTCCGCGACGGTCCGCCGCCCGTGCTCGCGCAGGTAGTCCCGCGCGATCGGCGCCTCGTCGGCCGGTGCGTCCGCCAGCGCGCGCCGTACCCGCCCCAGGATCCGTTCCCTGCTGTTCACTTGGCCCCGCCCTTCCCGCCGTGTGTGCGCTGCCACCAGTCCCGGAACGGTTCGGCGGGGACCGGGGGCAGGTCCCGGGTCCCGCTCCAGGCCCGGCCCGGGCCGGGCAGCGTCCGGGGATGGAAGCGGCGCGTCCGGGAGGCGGCGCGCTGGCCGGCGCGCAGCGCGCCCGCGTGCGAGAACGCCCAGCGCGCCGCACGCATCGCCGCCCGCTCGGCGGCATGCCCCTTCGCCGGCCGCAGCACCACCTTGTTGCCCGCCCGCGTGACCTCACCGCCCTGCACCACTCGCTCCCGCAAATGCACCAGCACCTCGGGGATGTCGATGGCGACCGGGCACACCTCGTAACACGCCCCGCACAGCGACGAGGCGTACGGCAGCGAGGCGTCGATCTCACTGCCCGTGCCCCGCAGTTGGGGGCTGAGGATCGCGCCGATCGGACCCGGGTACACCGAGCCGTAGGCGTGGCCGCCGGCCCGTTCGTACACCGGGCACACGTTGAGGCAGGCCGAGCAGCGGATGCAGCGCAGGGCCTGCCGGCCCACCTCGTCGGCGAGGGTGTCGGTGCGGCCGTTGTCCAGCAGTACCAGGTGGAAGGCGCTCGGACCGTCCTGGTCGGTGGTGCCGGTCCAGGTGGAGGTGTACGGGTTCATGCGCTCGGCGGTCGAGGAGCGGGGGAGCGTCTGCAGGAAGACCTCCAGGTCCTGCCATGTCGGCACGACCTTCTCGATGCCGACGACCGAGATCAGCGTCTCGGGCAGCGTCAGGCACATCCGGCCGTTGCCCTCGGACTCCACGACCACGAGCGTGCCCGTGTCGGCGACCATGAAGTTGGCGCCGGAGATGCCGACCTTGGCCCGCAGGAACTTCTCCCGCAGGTGCAGGCGGGCGGCCTCGGCCAGTTCTGCCGGGGAGTCGGTCAGGCCCTCGGGAGCGGGGCGCCCCCACTCGCTCATCTCGCGGGCGAAGATGTCGCGGATCTCGCCCCGGTTGCGGTGGATGGCCGGGACCAGGATGTGCGAGGGCCGGTCTTTGCCCAACTGCACGATCAGCTCGGCCAGATCGGTCTCGTAGGCGTGGATGCCCTCGGCCTGCAGCGCCTCGTTGAGCCCGATCTCCTGCGTGGCCATCGACTTGACCTTGACGACCTCCGACTCGCCGGTCGTCTTCACGAGCCGGACGACGATCTCGTTGGCCTCGTCCGCGTCGGCGGCCCAGTGCACCACGCCGCCCGCGGCGGTGACCGACTCCTCCAACTGGACGAGATAACGGTCGAGATGGCGCAGCGTGTGGTCCTTGATCTGCTTGCCCGCCTCGCGCAGTCCGGCCCAGTCGGACACCTCCGCGACGGCCTTCGCCCGCTTGGCGCGGATGGTGTGCGTGGCGTGCCGCAGATTGCCGCGCAGGGTCGTGTTCGCCACGGCCTCCCGCGCGGCCTCCGGAAACGCCGGCATGCCGAGATACGTCCCGCTCATACGGCCGGTTCCTCCTCCGTGCTCGCCAGGATCTCCGCGATGTGCACCGGCCGCATGCCGGTCCGCAGCCGGGTCATCGTGCCGCCGATGTGCATCAGGCAGGAGTTGTCGGCCGCGCACAGCACCTCGGCGCCGGTCGACTCGGCGTTGCGCACCTTGTCGGTGCCCATCGCCGCCGAGACGTCCGGGTTCTTCAGCGCGAAGGTGCCACCGAACCCGCAGCACTCGTCCGCGCCCGGCAGCTCGACGAGCTCCAGCTCCTTCACCGACCGCAGCAGCCGCCGCGGCCGCTCGCCCAGTCCGAGTCCACGCAGCCCGTGGCAGGTCGGGTGGTAGGTCACCTTGTGCGGGTAGTACGCCCCGACGTCCGTCACGCCCAGCACGTCGACCAGGAACTCCGTCAGCTCGTACGTCTTGGGCACCACCGGCGCCAGCGTGGCCGCGAGGGTGTCCCCGCGTCCCTCGGCCCGGGCCCGCTCACCCATCCGCGGATACAGTTCCCGCACCATCGCCCCGCACGACCCGGAGGGCGTCACGATCGCCTCGTACTCCCCGAAGACATCGGAGAAGTGCCGGGCGAGCGGCTCGGCCTCATAGCGGTATCCGGTGTTGTAGTGCGCCTGCCCGCAGCAGGTCTGCGCCCTCGGGAAGTCGACCTCGACACCCAGTCTGGTCAGCAGTTTCACCACCGCGCGCCCGGTGTCCGGATACAGCGTGTCGTTGACGCAGGTCAGGAACAGGGCGACACGCATCACGGCTCCTCGTGCTCGATCATCGGACGTGTGCAGCGTAGTAGGCGGCCGAGGCCCGAGGCAGACCCCGTCAGTGGCCGGCCAGCCGGGCCTGCGCGGCGTGCCACCGCTCTGTTCCGCCCCGGGGCTCGTACGCCGTGAGGGGCTGCGTGTCGACGAGCAGCCGCCGCATTCCGGCCAGGTCACCGACCAGCCCGTCCGACCGCGCCTGGACCAGCACGTTCCCCAGCGCCGCCGCCTCGGTGGGCCCGGCCACCACCGGCAGACCGCACGCGTCGGCGGTGAGCTGGCACAGCAGGGCGTTGCGCGTACCGCCGCCGACCATGTGCACGACCTCGACCGGGTGCCCGGCGAGCCGCTCGGCGTCCCGGACGGCCTTGCGGTGCGCGAGGGCGAGGGAGTCGAGGATGCAGCGCGTCACCTCGGCCGGCGACTGCGGCACCGGCTGCCCCGAGACCCGGCACGCCTCGGCGATCCGCTCCGGCATCCGCCCGGGCGCGAGGAACGCCGCGTCGGACGCGTCCACGACCGACCGCAGTGCCGGCGCCTTGGACGCCTCCAGCAGCAGCCTGCCGAGATCCGGGTCGCCCCAGGCCCGTACGCACTCCTGGAGCAGCCACAGCCCCATGATGTTGCGCAGGTAGCGGACGGTGCCGTCCAGCCCCAGCTCATTGGTGAAGTTGGCGGCCCGGCTCTCCTCGGTCAGCACCGGCGCGTCCAGCTCCAGGCCGGCCAGCGACCAGGTGCCGGTGCAGATGTAGGCGAACCGCTCGTCCGGCGCGGGGACGGCGGCGACCGCCGACGCGGTGTCGTGGGACCCGACGGCGGTCACCGGCACGGGACCGGTCAGTCCCGTCTCCTCCAGCACCTCCGGCCGCAGCACCCCCGCCGGATCACCGGGCCGCCGCAGGGGAGCGAACAGCCCGAGGTCGATACCGAGGCGCTCCGCGACGCCGTACGCCCAGTCGCGGGTGCGCGGGTCGATCAGCTGGGTCGTGGACGCGTTGGTGAGTTCCGTGCCCTGCTCGCCGGTCAGCCAGTACGTCAGCAGGTCCGGCATCAGCAACAGTCGCCGGGCCTGGGCGAGTTGGGCCGTCGACCGGGCGGCGGTCACCTGGTACAGGGTGTTGAAGGGCGCGTACTGCAACCCGGTCGCGGCATACAGCTCCGCGGCGGGCACGGTCGCCCACACCTTCTCCGCGACACCCTGCGTCCGGGCGTCGCGGTAGTGCACGGGGTTGCCGAGCAGTGCCCCGTCCTCATCCAGCAGTCCGTAGTCCACGGCCCAGCTGTCGATGCCGACGGAGTCGACCTGCCCCGCCGCCCGCAGCCCGTCCAGGACTCCGGCGTACAGGCCGAGCACGTCCCAGCGCAGCCCCTCGGGCACGCGCACCGGCCGGTTGGGGAAGCGGTGGGCCTCGCTCAGCTCCAGCGAGTCGAGGCCGACCCGGCCGACCATGACACGCCCGCTCGACGCGCCGAGGTCGACCGCGGCGTACGACGTCACGCTCGCGCTCATCGCAGGAAGGCGGCGGCGACGCCGGCGTCGACCGGGACGTGCAGCCCCGTCGTGTGGGTGAGGTCCCCGCCGGTCAGCGCGAAGACCGCGTTGGCCACGTGCTCGGGGAGCACCTCCCGCTTGAGGATGGTCCGCTGCGCGTAGAACTCACCCAGCTTCTCCTCCTCCACCCCGTACACGGCGGCCCGCTGGGCGCCCCACCCGCCGGCGAAGATCCCCGAGCCGCGCACCACACCGTCCGGGTTGACGCCGTTGACGCGGATGCCGTGCTCGCCCAGCTCGGCCGCGAGCAGCCGCACCTGGTGGGCCTGGTCGGCCTTGGTGGCGGAGTAGGCGATGTTGTGGGGGCCGGCGAACACGGCGTTCTTCGAGGCGATGTAGACGATGTCACCGCCCAGTTCCTGGGCGATCATCACCCGGGCCGCCTCCCGGGACACGAGGAACGACCCGCGCGCCATGATGTCGTGCTGGACGTCCCAGTCCTCGGCGGAGGTCTCCAGCAGCGGCTTGGAGATCGAGATCCCCGCGTTGTTGACGACGAGGTCCACTCCGCCGAAGGCCAGCACGGCCTCCCGGAACGCCTCGGCGATCTGCTCCTCGGACGTGACGTCCACCGTCACGGCGACGGCCTTGTCGGGCCCGCCCAGCTCCTCGGCGACGGCGGTGGCGTTCTGCGCGTGGAGATCGGCGACGACCACGCACGCGCCCTCGGCCACGAGCCGGTGCGCGACGGCCTTCCCGATCCCGCTGCCGGCACCCGTCACCAGCGCCACCCGGGTCGCCAGGGCCTTGGGCCTCGGCATTCGCCGGAGCTTGGCCTCCTCCAGCGCCCAGTACTCGATGCGGAACTTCTCGGACTCCTCGATCGGCGCGTAGGCGGACACGGCCTCGGCCCCGCGCATCACGTTGATGGCGTTGACGTAGAACTCGCCCGCGACCCGGGCGGTGTGCTTGTCCTTGCCGAAGGAGAACATGCCCACGCCCGGGAGCAGCACGATCGCCGGGTCGGCGCCGCGCATGGCGGGGGAGTCGGGCCCGGCGTGCCGCCGGTAGTAGGCGGCGTACTCCTCGCGGTACTCGGCGTGCAGCTCCTTCAGCCGCGCGATCGCCTCCTCCAGCGGGGCGCTCGGCGGCAGGTCCAGGACCAGCGGCCGGACCTTGGTGCGCAGGAAGTGGTCCGGGCAGGAGGTCCCGAGCGCGGCGAGCCGCGGGTGTTCGGCGCTCGCGAGGAAGTCGAGCACGACCCGGGAGTCGTCGAAGTGCCCCACCTGCGGCCGGTCCTGCGAGGCGACGGCCCGCACGTACGGGGCGAGCGCGGCGGCCCGCTCCCGCCGCTCACCGGCGCTCAGCGCGGCGTACCCCTCGATCACGGGTCCGAAGGGCTCGGCCTCGCCCCGCTCCGCGAGGAACTTCTCGGCGGTCCGGATGATGTGCAGCGAGTTCCGCTCGCACTCCTCGGAGGTCTCCCCCCAGGCCGTGATTCCGTGCCCGCCGAGAACGCACCCCACGGCCTGCGGGTTGCCCCTCTGCACGGCGGCGATGTCCAGTCCCAGCTGGAACCCCGGCCGCCGCCACGGCACCCACACCACGCTGTCCCCGAAGCACTCGGAGGTCAGCTTCTCCCCGTCGGCGGCGCAGGCCAGCGCGATCCCCGAGTCCGGGTGCAGATGATCGACGTGCGCGGCCTCGACCAGCCCGTGCATGGCGGTGTCGATGGACGGCGGGGCCCCGCCCTTCCCGTGCAGGCAGTAGTCGAACGCGGCGACCATCTCGTCCTCGCGTTCGACACCGGGATAGACGTCGACGAGGGCCCGCATCCGGTCGAGCCGCAGCACGGCGAGCCCGCCCTCGGTCAACGTCCCGAGATCCCCACCGGACCCCTTGACCCACATCAGCTCGACGTCCCCACCGGTGACGGGATCCGTCCCGACGCCCTTGGCGGAGGCGTTGCCTCCCGCGTAGTTGGTGTTCCGGGGATCGGCCCCGAGCCGGTGCGACCGTACGAGCAGAGCGTCAGCTTCGGGATGAACAGCCATGAACAGTTCCTTTGCAACGGAGAGTGTTTATCTCAGGAGCGCGGGGAACTGCGCGACCAGCCACAACCGGTCCGCAGCCTGCATCGAACAGAACCCGGCAGACGCTCAGGCTCCCCAACCGGCCTGCTGCCCACCCACCCGCTCGGCGACGATCCGCTCGGCCCACCCGCACCGCCGGTACGCGGCAAGAGGCTCCGGATCCAGCCCCATCTCCTCCCGCACCTCCCGCAACAACGGCCGCACATCCGTGTTGTACGCATCCATCAGCACCGCATTGGCCTCCAGCACATCCCCACCGCGCTGCGCCGCCTCCAGCGCCTTCCCATCGACCAGCAGCGCCTTCGCCGTGGCCTCCTGCACATTCATCACCGACCGGATGATCGCCGGAATCTTCGCCTCGATGTTGTGGCACTGGTCGAGCATGAACGCGACCTCGGGCGTGAACCCACCGCCCCGCACGACCTCGTACATGATCCGGAAGAGCTGGAACGGATCCGCCGCCCCGACCATCAGGTCGTCGTCCGCGTAGAACCGCGAGTTGAAGTCGAACCCGCCGAGCTTCCCCTCCCGCAGCAGCGTTGCCACGATGAACTCGATGTTGGTCCCCGGGGCGTGATGCCCCGTGTCGACGACGACCTGCGCCTTCGGGCCGAGCTTCAGGCAGTGGGCGTAGGCGGTGCCCCAATCGGGCACGTCCGTCGTGTAGAACGCCGGCTCGAAGAACTTGTACTCCAGCAGCATCCGCTGCCCGTCCCCGAGCCGCTCGTAGACCTCGGCGAGCCCCTCGGCCAGCCGGTCCTGCCGCCCCCGGATGTCGTCCTGGCCGGGATAGTTCGTCCCGTCGGCGAACCACAGCTTCAGATCCGTCGAGCCCGTCGCATCCATGATGTCGACGCACTCCAGCAGGTGATCGACGGCCTTGCGCCGCACGGAGGCCTCAGGATGACAGATGCTCCCGAGCTTGTAGGCGTCGTCCTGGAAGGTGTTGGAGTTGATCGCCCCTAGCTTCACGCCCCGCTGCTCGGCGTGCTTCGCCAGCGCCGCGTAGTCGTCGACCTCGTCCCACGGAATGTGCAGGGCCACCGTCGGGGCGACGCCGGTGAACTCGTGCACCTTCGCCGCGTCGTCCAGCTTCTCGAACGGGGTGCGCGGCACGCCCTCCTGTGCGAAGACCTTGAACCGCGTGCCCGAGTTGCCGTACGCCCACGACGGCGTTTCGACGGCCTGTGTCTTGAGAGCGGCCTTCGCCGCGGCGAGCTCGGTCACGTCAGGCTCCTGTGACATCGGGTCGTGACGACTTACTGAATGAAACGATTCATGACGCGAAGCTATGGACCCCCCGAAGGGGTGTCAACCCCTCCGGCCGAGACGATTCCCGGTGACCCATTGGGCGCGATCCTGCTCTTGAACCGGCCCCAAGACCTTTTCGACCGGGACCCATTGACGTGACATGCGCGGCCCGCCTAACGTGCCGGCAACCCGGTTGAAACCTTTCACGACGCCTGAGGGCCGAC
This sequence comes from [Streptosporangium] indianense, assembly GCF_021474405.1. Classification (GTDB taxonomy): domain Bacteria; phylum Actinomycetota; class Actinomycetes; order Streptomycetales; family Streptomycetaceae; genus Streptomyces; species Streptomyces indiaensis. Next base: position 60,564 of record NZ_JAKEIO010000017.1, on the reverse strand, counting down.
CCGCCGACGTCGTCGAGGAGCCCGGACTTCGCCGCCGCCCAGGCCGGCACGGAGACCACCGGCGTCAACGCCCGAAACCGCTCACGGAAGAGTTCCACCTCGCACGACGACGGAGTCCACTTGATGCACCGACGTACCCTGCCGGCCGCCGCCCTCACGGGTGCTGCGGTGACCCCCGCTCTGGCCTCCGGCACCGCGCGGGCCGCCGACCCCGGCCCCTCCGTCACCCGGACCGGCACCACCACCCTCGACGGCCGGGCGATCTTCTTCGTGTCGTACGACGGGCTGGTCAACAACAACGCGTTCCAGAAGAACGGCCTGCTGACCTGCAAGGGCCACCAGTACGCCGTCTGGTACACCGCAGACCGCAACGCCGTCGCCGGCCGTCGCGCCCTCGGCGGCAGCACCTGGTCGACCGTGAAGGTCGGTCACACCCTGCGCTACGACGACTCCCACAACGTCATCTGCATGGGCGTCTCCGAGGTCGACGGCCGCCTGCACCTCATCATGGACTCCCACAGCGACGGCTTCACCTACGTCAAGTCGGTCGCCGGGCTGATGGACGACCCCGGCGGGCTGAGCTGGACCGCCAGTCGCTTCGGGGCGCCCCGGGCGACCCTGGACGGGCTGGCCCTCACCTCCCGGTTCACCTACCCGCAGTTCGTGTCCACGCCCGAGGGCAAGCTCCAGCTGAGCTACCGCGTCGCCGTCTCCGGCAACGGGCGCAACGCCCTCGCCGAGTACGACGGCACGAAGTGGACCGACCTCGGCGAGTGGTCGAGCTCCACCGGCACGTACACCAGCGAGCACGGCTCCTCCACCGCCCGCAACATGTACCTGCACGGCATCGACTACGACCGCAACGGCCGGCTGCACTCCTTCTTCACCTGGCGCGAGCAGAACGGCGCCGTGATGTGCAGCAGCGGCGGCATCACCAACCACGACACCGGCTATGTCCACTCCGACGACCGGGGCCGCACCTGGCGCAACGACGCCGGCACCGTCGTCGGCGTCACCGGAGGCTCCGACCAGGTGTCCGTGACCGACGCCGGTCTGGTGATCGACCCGCTCAACCCCGACCACTGTCTGATGAACCAGGAGAGCCAGTTCACCGACTCCGCGGGCCGGCCGCACGCGATCATCTCCTACGTCCCCGGCCGCTTCGGCCAGTGCACCACGAGCTACGTCGCGGACCGGACCGCCGACGGCCGTGCCTTCCACGTCCGCAGGAACGCCTCCGGCACCTGGCAGAAGACCGAGATACCGGTCCCTCTCGACTCCAGCCAGCGCACCAAACTCATCCTGGACACGTACGACAACGCGTACGCGGTCTTCCCCTTCGGCAGGATCGCCGGGGCCTCCGCGGCCTCCGGGTACACCGACTGGAAGATCCTCTTCGACGGCACCGGCCTGAATGCCTTCGGCGAGGTCGTCATCGACGAGACACGGGTCGCGAAGGACGGCGTGCTGTCGTTCATGTACCAGGAGAAGTCCAGCGGGACGACCCCCTCGGCGCTGCACGTCGTCGACTTCCGGCTGCCCGCCTGACCGCGACCGGTCCCCGGTGCGGCGTGCCGGTAATGTGAAACCGCCCCGCCCGCCGCCCCCTCGTCTCCCTCTGGAGGTCCCTGCCCGATGGCCCAGCCGGTGGGTATCAAGGACGTCGCACGCGTCGCCGGAGTCTCCGTCGGCACGGTCTCCAACGTGATCAACCGCCCGGACGCGGTCGCGACCGAGACCCGGGCCCGGGTGCTGTCCGCGATAGACCGGCTCGGCTATGTCCGCAGTGAGTCCGCGCGCCAGCTGCGCGCGGGCCGCAGCCGCATCATGGGGCTGCTCGTCCTCGACATGGGCAACCCCTTCTTCGTCGACGTCGCGCGCGGTGCCGAGCGCGCCGCCCGTCAGGCCGGACTCGGCGTCATGGTCTGCAACAGCGCCCAGAACCCCGGCGAGGAGGCCGAGTACCTGTCGCTCTTCGCCGAGCAGCGGGTGCGCGGTGTGCTGCTCACCCCGGCCGACGCGACCGGCCGCAACATCGAGACGTTCCGCCGGCACGGCATCCCGTTCGTCCTGGTCGACCGGGTCGCCGAGGGCACCACCGAGTGCTCGGTCTCCGTCGACGACGTGAGGGGCGGCGCCCTGGCCGTACGCCACCTCGTCGAGGCCGGGCACCGCTCGATCGCCTACGTCAGCGGCCCGCCCGGCCTGAACCAGGTCAGTGACCGCCGCACCGGCGCCCTCGAAGCCCTCGCCGAGGCCGGGCTCGGCCCCCACGCGCTGCGTGAGCTGCCCACCGAACGGCTGGACGTCGCCGCGGGACGGGACGCCGGGGCCCGGCTGCTCGGGCTGGCGGACCGGCCCACCGCCGTGTTCTGCGCCAACGACCTCCTCGCCCTCGGCCTCCTGCAAGCCATGTACGCGGCCGGCGTCGGTGTCCCCGACGACCTCGCCATCGTCGGCTACGACGACATCGAGTTCGCCGCCGCCGCTGCCGTCCCGCTCACCTCGGTGCGGCAGCCCGCCGTCGCCATGGGCGCCCTGGCCGCCGAGCTGCTCCTGGAGGAGACGGAGGAGGGCGCGGCGCGCGCACACGAGCACCGGAGGGTCGTCCTCCAGCCCGAGCTGGTGGTCCGCCGCTCCAGCCTGTCCGCCCGCTGAGCCTGAACGGCGGTTCAGCAAGATTTCATGATCGAAGGGCTCACCCGCCGGTGATCCCTGTGGTGAACTGGGACGCGGTCCGAAAATCCGTCCGTCCCGGGAGCCCTGTTGACCGTCAGCTACCGCCAGCCCGGAGTCGTCCTCACCGACCGTCGCTTCACCGTCCCCCTCGATCACGGCCGCCCCGACGGCGAGACGATCGAGCTGTACGCCCGCGAAGTCGTCGCCGGCGACAAGACGCACCAGGACCTCCCCTGGCTCCTGTACCTCCAGGGCGGGCCCGGCTTCGGCGCCGACCGCTCCGTCGGCAGGCCCGGCTGGCTCGGCAGGGCCCTCAAGGAGTACCGCGTCCTGCTCCTCGACCAGCGCGGCACCGGCCACAGCACACCCGCGAACCGGCAGACGCTCCCGCTGCGCGGCGGCCCGGCCGAGCAGGCCGACTACCTCACGCACTTCCGTGCCGACTCCATCGTCCGCGACTGCGAGGCGATCCGCGCGCAGCTCACCGGCGGCAGGCCGTGGACCGTGCTCGGCCAGAGCTTCGGCGGCTTCTGCGTCACCAGCTACCTGTCCCTCGCCCCCGAAGGTCTGGCCACCGCCGTGATCACCGGCGGTCTGCCCTCCCTCGACGCCCACGCCGACGACGTCTACCGGGCCGCCTTCCCGCGCATCGAACGCAAGGTCACCGCCCACTACGCCCGCTACCCCCAGGACGCCGAGCGCGCCCGCCGCATCGCCCGCCACCTCCTCGACCACGACGTGGTCCTGCCGAACGGCTACCGGCTCACCGTCGAGGCCTTCCAGTCCCTCGGCATCGCCCTTGGCACCGGCGACGGCAGTCACCGCCTCCACCACCTCCTCGAGCACGCCTTCGTCCGCACCCCGCAGGGCCGCAGGCTCTCCGACGCGTTCCAGGAGCAGGCGCAGAGCATGCTCTCCTACGCCCGCCACCCGCTGTACGCCCTGATCCACGAGTCGATCTACGGCCAGGACGCCCGGCCCACGGCCTGGTCGGCCGAGCGGGTCCGCGCCGAGTTCCCGCAGTTCGACGCCGCCAAGGCCCTCGCGGGCGACGAACCCCTGCTCTTCACCGGGGAATCGATTCACCCCTGGATGTTCGACTGCGACCCCGCGCTGCGCCCGCTGCGCGAGACCGCCGACCTGCTCGCCGCCCGCACCGACTGGACGCCCCTGTACGACCCGGCCCGCCTCGCCGCCAACACGGTGCCGGTCGTGGCCGCCGTCTACCACGACGACATGTACGTCGACACGGCCCACTCCCTGCGCACCGCCCGCGCGATCCGGGGCCTGCGCACCTGGGTCACGGACGAGTTCGAGCACGACGGCATCCGTGCCGGCGGCCCCCGCGTCCTCGACCGGCTCCTGGCGCTCGTGCGGGACGAGGTGTGATCTCGTGCCGCAGACCCGGTGACGCCGCCGGCGCGGATTAGTCTGCCGACATGACGACCACTCAATTGCAGCCCATGCCCGGCGACTGGCGGCGTGCCCTCGCGGTCGTGGCGCATCCGGACGATCTCGAGTACGGCTGCTCGGCGGCGATCGCGGGCTGGACCGACGAGGGCCGCGAGGTCGCCTACGTCCTCGCGACGCGGGGCGAGGCGGGCATCGACACGCTGGACCCCGCGCGGTGCGGGCCGCTGCGCGAGCAGGAGCAGCGGGCGAGCGCGGCCGTGGTCGGCGTCTCGGAGGTGGAGTTCCTCGACCACAAGGACGGCGTCATCGAGTACGGCACCGCCCTGCGCCGCGACATCGCCGCCGCCATCCGCCGGCACCGGCCCGAGCTGGTCATCACGCTCAACCACCGCGACACCTGGGGCGGTGTCGCCTGGAACACCCCGGACCACGTGGCCGTCGGCCGGGCCACGCTCGACGCGGCCGGCGACGCCGGCAACCGGTGGATCTTCCCCGAGCTGATCGAGCGGGGCCTCGATCCCTGGGACGGCGTGCGCTGGGTCGCGGTCGCCGGATCCAGCACACCCACACACGCGGTCGACGCCACAGCGGGGATGGAACGGGCGGTGCGCTCCCTGCTGGAGCACCGCACGTACATCGAGGTGCTGACCAGCGAGGATCCGGAGACGTACGCACGCGGCTTCCTGGCCCGCAACGCCGAGGCGACGGGGGAGCGGTTCGGGGGCAGGCCGGCGGTGGCGTTCGAACTGTTCAGCAGATGACCGGCGGTTGACAGCAGACGACGGGGGAGAGCATGACAGGCAGCGAGGAACTGGCCGGGCGGTTCGAGGAACACCGGGGGCAGCCCGAAGCGGTGGCCTACCGCATGCCCATATCGCTCGCGTGGCGGAGGACGCCGTCCAGGAGGCCTTGTTCGCCCCGTTCGTGCGCTCGCGGAGCTGGTGCTGATCAACCGCCCGATCGGGGTGATCGACACGTCCGAGGGCCGGGTGCGGTCGGTCATGGGCTCACGATCGCCGACAGCCGGGCCTCCGGCAGTACACCCCGGCCGACCCCGAACGGCGGGAGTGCCTGGAGGTGCCCGGGCCGGAAGCATGACCGGCACCCGCCCGTCACCGGTCGTTTCGTATGCTGAACGGCATGCGGGATCACCAGGCCGGGCGGCCGGAACTGCGCGGCGACTGCGAGCGGTGCTTCGGGCTGTGCTGCGTCGCCCTGCCCTTCGCCGCCTCGGCCGACTTCGCGGTCGACAAGGCCGCCGGCACGCCCTGCCGCAACCTCCGTGAGGACCACCGCTGCGGCATCCACGCCCGGCTCCGGCAGCAGGGATTCACCGGCTGCACGGTCTACGACTGCTTCGGTGCCGGACAGCAGGTCTCGCAGATCACCTTCGGCGGCCGGGACTGGCGCACCGGGCCTGCTGAGGACGCCCGGCGCATGTTCGAGGTGTTCCCGGTGGTCCGGCAGCTGCACGAGCTGCTGTGGTACCTGACCGAGGCGCTCGCCCTGCCGGCGGCCCGTCCCGTCCAGGCCGAGCTGCGCAAGGCCTTGGAGAAGACCCGGGAACTGACCGGCGGGAGCCCCGAGGAGCTCGCCGCGCTCGACGTGGCGGCCCACCGCCAGGAGGTCAACGTCCTGCTGCTGAGGACGAGCGAACTGGCCAGGGCCGGCTTCAAGGGCCGCAAGAAGGACCGCCGGGGCGCGGACCTCATGGGCGCCCGTCTCAAGGGCGCCGACCTGCGCGGTGCGACCCTGCGCGGTGCCTACCTCATCGCCGCCGACCTCACCGGCGCCGACCTGCGGGGAGCGGACCTGATCGGTGCCGACCTGCGGGACGCGGACCTCACGGACGCCGACCTGACCGGGGCGTTCTTCCTCACCCAGCCGCAGCTGAACGCGGCCCGGGGCAGCGCCGGGACGCGGCTGCCCGGGTCAGTCACCCGTCCCGGGCACTGGACCGCGCAGGTCTGAGGCCGGCTCCCGCACCGGGGTGCGGCGCTCCGGGTGCAGGCGCAGGCCCTCCGGCATCAGCGTCAGCCGCTCCGTCACGCGCAGCCGGTAGCCCGGGTCGGCCCGCAGCTCGTAGCGCCGCAGCAGCAGCCCGAGCACCAGCGTCGCCTCGTGCAGCGCGAACTGCCGCCCGATGCACGCCCGTGCGCCCGTCCCGAACGGCTTGAAGGTGTGCGGGGGCCGGGACCGTACGGCACCGGCGTCGAAGCGGTCGGGGTCGAACCGTTCGGGGTCCTCGCCCCACACCTCGGGGTCCCGGTGCAGCATCGGCGTCAGCACCAGGGCCCAGGCGCCCCGCCGCATGGGGTGCTCCCCGGCCAGCACCGTGTCCTCACGGGCCTCCCGGGCGAACGCGGGCGCGGTGGGCCACAGCCGCAGCGACTCGTCCAGCACCCGGCGGACGTAGCGCAGCCGGGCCACCTGCTCGTAGGCGGGCTCCGCCGTGTCTGCCCACACCCGGTCCACCTCGGCGCGGGCCCGGGCGGCGATCTCGGGGTGGCGGGCGAGGTAGTGCAGGGCGAAGGAGAGGGCGCCCGAGGTCGTCTCGTGGCCGGCCACGAGGAACGTGATGACCTGGCGGCGGACGTTCTGCGGCGCCAGCCGTTCCCCGGTGCCGGGGTGCGTCGTCTCCAGCATGCGGTCCAGCAGATCGCCGTCGCCCTCACCGGTGGCGCGCCGGGCCCGGACCAGTTCGTCGACCGTGTGGTTGAGGTGGGCGATGTCGGCCGCGTTGCGCCGGCTCGCGCTGCGCAGCAGCAGCGGGGCCAGCGGGAAGGGCACGGTGTTGAGCCGCTGCGCGTAGGTCAGGGTGCCCACCATCGCGGTCACGAAGGGATGCGGGCGGGAGCGCTCGAACGAACCGAAGTCGTGCCCGAAGCCGGTGCGCGCGATCGTCTCCAGCGTCAGCTTGGTCATGTCGCCGGGTACGTCCACCGCCCGGCCCGTCGCCGCCGCCCGGTCCCAGTGCTCGGTGAGCCGCCGCGCGACCGACAGCATCATCGGGTGGTAGCCGGCCATGGCGTCGCGGCTGAACCCCGGTGCGAGCACATCGTGGGCGAGCTGCCAGTTGGGCTCGTGGTTGTAGGCCGTGAACAGCCCGTCTCCGGCGACCGGCCGCAGGTTGGCCACGCCGAGCCCCACGTGCTTGGCGAACCGGGACTCGTCCGCGAGGTCGGCCGCGTGCCGGGCCCCCCACACGAACACGAACTCCTTGCCGAACGCCTTGCGCCGGAACACCGGGCCCAGCTGCCGGGCGTAGCGCAGCGAGTCCTGGATCGGAGTGCGCCGGTCGACACCCAGGACGTCCCCCAGCAGGGGGATCCGGCGCGGCGGGCGCGGGATGCGGTCCAGCTGCGGCCATCCCAGCTCGGCACTCCGGAACCCCTTGGGTTCCCCGGTCCGTGTCGGCGCCTCCGTCATGACGCGATCTCCCTTGATCCGGCAGCGGGTTCGCACGTGTTGTACGTGGGTTCAATAGCGCGGGTTCAGTCTGGAGCCGTTGTTGAACCGGCGTCAAGTAAAGTGCGGCCATGGCCGCGAACCAGGGCGGGCGCACGCGCCGTCGGCTCAGCTCCGAGGAGCGCCGGGAGCAGCTCCTGTCCGTGGGTGCGCGGCTGTTCTCGGAGAGCCCCTACGACGATGTGTGGATCGAGCAGGTGGCCGAGATCGCCGGGGTGTCGCGCGGACTGCTCTACCACTACTTCCCGACGAAGCGGGACTTCTTCGCTGCGGTGGTCGAGCGCGAGAGCGAGCGCATGCTGCGCATGACGGCGGCGGTGCCCGGAGTCCCGGTCCGCGAGCAACTCGCCGCGGGGCTCGAGACGTTCCTGGAGTACGTCCAGGCACACGCGCACGGCTATCGCGCCTTCCATCGCGCCGACGCGGCCGGGGACCAGGCGGTGCGGCGGGTCTACCAGCGGGCTCTCGGTGCGCAGGAGCGGCAGATCCTCACCGCGCTCGCCGCCGATCCCGAGTTCGGCCCCGCCTTCGAGGAGCGGCCGGAGGTCCGGCTGGCCGTGCGCGGCTGGCTGGCGTTCACCACGAGCGTCTGTCTGGAGTGGCTGCGCGGCGCGGAGTTGGACCGCGCGCAGGTGCGCGAGCTCTGCGCACGCGCCCTGCTGGGCGTGCTCACACCCTGAAGGTTGTCGCAAAGGGGATGTGCCGTGGTTGGCGCACACCCGGATCTTCGATAGGTTAGGTGAGGCTTACCTAAGGAGGTCTGATGGGTGACGACAGCCACAGCTGGACGGCGGCTCCCGCCGCGGCGGAGCGGGCGCGCTCGGTGCTCGCCACCGCGTGGTCCTGCTCCGTGACCGCGGAGGGCACACGCGAGGAACTGGTCGGCGCGCACACCGTGGGCGAGGACGGCCGGCTGCTCGTGGACGTGCCCGAGGACAGCGCCCTGCTCGCGGCCGCGATCTGTGCGCCCCGCGGCGAGCCGTCCGCGGTGCTGGAGTTCGCCGACGTCGCGCCCGTCCCGGTCCGCAACCGGATCCGCGCCCGGCTGTGGCTCGCGGGCTGGTTCGCCGTCGAAGGCGAGCGCATCGCCTTCACACCCACCCGGGTCGTGCTGCGGCAGCCGTCCGGTTCCCGGGTCGTGGACCTCGACGAGTTCACCGCCGCCGTGCCCGACCCGCTCACCACGGCGGAGGCGCGGCTGCTGACGCACCTCGCCGACTGCCACGCCGACGCCGTCGAGCGGCTCACCCGGCTCGTCGACTCCGACAGCCTGCACGGCGCGGTCCGTGTCCAGCCGCTCGCCGTCGACCGGCACGGCCTGACGCTGCGCATCGAACGGGTCCGCACCCACGGCGACGTGCGCCTCGCCTTCCACGCGCCCGCCGACGACGTCGCGCAACTCACCGAGCGCATGCACGTCCTGCTCGGCCAGGCCGCCGCCGCGTCGTGCCCGCGGGCACTACAGCGGCAGCGCACAGACGGCGACGGGTGAGGAGAACGTTTCTTCTGCGCGCCGGAGTTCGCCGTTCGCCTCGTCCACGTGGAAGACGGTGACGGTGGAGGACTTCTGGTTGGCGGCGAACAGCAGCGCGCCCTCCGGTGAGAAGGCGATCTGCCGGGGGAAGTCGCCGCCCACCGGCACCGTGTCGAGCAGCCGCAGCCGGGCGCCCTCCGCCTCCACGGCGTAGCGGGTGAGGCTGTTGTGGCCGCGGTTGGCGAGGTAGGCGTACCGGCCGTTCGCGGTCACCAGGATCTGCGCCGGGTGGTTGGTGCCCGAGCCGGTGCCGGTGGACTGCGCCTCGCCGACGGTGACCCGGCCGGAGGCCCTGTCGTACGAGCAGACCGCCACCGTGTCGTCGACCTCGTTGGCGAGGTAGGCGTAGCGGCCGCCGGGATGGAACGTGAGGTGGCGCGGACCCGCGCCCGGCCGGGTCCGCGCCCGCCCGACCTCGGTGAGCGTGCCCGCCTTCTCGTCCAGCCGGTACGTGTAGACGGTGTCCGTCCCCAGGTCCACGGCGAGCACATGCCCGCCGTCCGGGCTCGTGACGACCTGGTGGGCGTGCGGGCCCTCCTGACCCGGACCGGGCGGCGGAGCGGAGTGCCGGACGAGGTCGGTGCGTTCACCGAGGGCGCCCGAGGTATCGATGGGATGCACGGCCACGCTGCCCGAGCCGTAGTTCGCGCTCAGCAGCCAGCGGCCGCCCGGATGCACCGACAGGTGACAGGGGGCGGCCCCGCCGGTGCTCCGGCTGCCCAGCACCTTCCGGTCGGACAGCCGGACGGCGGTCACCGCGCCGTCGTCCCGCTCGTCCACCGCGTACAGCGTGCGGCGGTCGGGGTGGACCGCCAGATACGACGGGTCGCCGACACCGCCGATCGTGCCGGCACCGGTGATCCGCCCCGTCCCCGGGTCGTACGTCGCCAGGCCGACGCCATTGCCGCCGCCCTCGGCGGAGGTGTATGTGCCGAGGTAGAGCGGGCGGGGCCCGGAGGGGCGGCGGGCCTCGCGCGACGGGCTCGTGCCGGCCTCAGGGGCCGTGGCCGGATCCGTCGCCGGGGCGGGCGCGTCGCCGCAGGACGGCAACGCAGCCACGCCCGCCCCGCACGCCAGCGCGCCGACGAACCGGCGCCTGCTCCAGCCGCCACTGCCCATGTCGCCCCTCAGGTCGTCCCTCGTCCCGGTCGTGACAGCCACCTTGGCGTTTCCCGCCCGCCGGGTGCAAACAACGGCCGCCGCTGTCGCGCGCGATGCGACGGGCCGGCTACCAGTCGCCGTCCTGGACCGGGGCGCCCGGAGCGTCTTTGAGCTGCTGGGTCTGCCCCGGCGTGGGCGACTGCCAGGGCTCGTGGTCGTCGCCGAGCCAGTCGCCGACCGGCTTGACGGACTGGAGCGTGTCCGTGGGGGCGAGGTCCTCCGCGTCCTGGTCGAAGTAGTCGAACCAGGGCAGGCCGGCCCGGGTGTACGCGGCCCGGTCCACCGGCGACGGCGGTGCGGCCTCACCGGTGATGCGGCGCCACTCCGGCGGCGTGACCAGGTGCACGAACACCCGCCCCGCGGGTTTTTGCGACCAGTCGGTGAGCGGCCGGTCGTCCTGGTAGACCTCCTGCCGCATGGAGCCGCCGACACCCAGCCCCATCGCGGCGGCAGCGCGCGGCGGACTCGCCGGAACGGCACCGGCGGCGGGCGCCGGAACCGACCCGGGCGAGGCCGGGGCCGCCGGAGGCATCGGGGCGCCGTAACCGCCGGATGCGGGCGGCGCGGCCGAGGGCATCGGAGCGCCGTAGCCGCCGGGCGCGGGCGGCGCGGCCAGGGGCACCGGTGGGCCGTAGCCGCCGGTCGCGACCGTCGGCAGCCCGCCCGGCATCGCCGCGCCGTAGCCGCTCGTCGGCGGTGCGGAGCGCTCCCGCTCCGCCCGCAGCCGCTCCTCGGCGCGCCACCGCGCCAGCTGCCGGTCGTTCAGAGCGAAGGACTGCAGCTGGACGCCGCCCCACACCTCCTCGCCGGTGACCTGCCCCTCGACGGTGGCGCCCAGACCGAGCGGGACGGCCACGAACTGCCGGACCGTGCCCGTGCCGGAGTTGATGCCGTCCAGCCAGGGCTGGCGGGGGAGCACCACGTAGTTCTGCGGGTCGCGTGCCGGACGGTCGCTCCAGGGCCGGCCGGAGACCGCGCACACCTTGCCGACGCCGACCTGGAGCGCGGCCGGCTCCGAGGTGCCCGCGAAGCTCAGCCACATCGCCTCGCGCAGATACACCGGCAGCATCACACCGCCGCGGGCCCGCCACTCCGCCGGGACCCGGTCCGCGTAGTCCTCGACGCGCCGCACCGGGAACTCGCCGAGGCCCGGGGGCAGCGGATGAGTGCCCGTCTCCGGCAGGCGCAGGGTGCGGATGAACCGCACGGCGACCCCGCCCGGCAGCCGCAGAGTGTTTCCGTCGATCCGCACGCCCGTTTCGGCCATCGGCCCGCCCCTCGCATCAGGCGCCGGCTCCCTGCCGGCGTTCCCCTCAGCGAGAACGCCCGCCGAACCCCGCGCGGTTCCGCCACATCTGCTCCGTGACGCCCAGCCGCTCCCGCAGCCGCGTCAGACGGGGCATCCGGGCCCGCTGCTCGCGCGACACACGGTCCAGTTCCTCGAACAGGCGGCGGGTGCGGTGCTCGGTGTCGAGCTCGTCCAGGATGCGGTTCACCTCCGTCAGCACGGCCCCCGGAAGCTGCCAGTGCCCGGGGGAGCGCTCGGCCTCCTCGCGCAGCAGCAGAGCCAGCTTGTCGCGGGTGCCCGCCGCGGTGCGCAGTTCGGCGGCGAGACGTTCCTCCGCCGACTCGGCGCTCGCGCTCAGATGGGTGGTGACCAGCACGGCGAAGCTCACCACGGCGTCGGCGATCTCGGACAGCACCTGCTCCAGGGCGGCGCCCGTCTCGGGCTCGAACAGCGGCTCGGGCTCACGCTCCTTCGCCAGGTCGGTCAGGGAACGGGCGAGCACGCGCAGGACCACCGTGCAGATCTCCAGCGTGTCCAGACCGGTGCGCATCACCACCCGGTGCAGCACGCTGTCCTGCACGCGCGGATTGAGCCGCAGACTGTCCTCCGCCTGCCGCAGCGCCGCGTCCACCTCGACGATGTCGTGGTCCAGCCGGCGCGCCTCGTGCAGCTGGCTCTCCGCGCGCTCCACGGGAATGCCGCCCGCGGCCTCCTCGCCCATGCGCAGCATCAGCTGCCGCAGCCGGCGCGCGAGACCCTCGATGGACTCGCCGGCCTCCTCCACCCACACCGGCGGAGCCAGCAGCAGGTTGCAGGCGAGCCCGACGGACGCGCCGATCAGGGTCTCCACCACCCGGGCCCACGCGTAGTCCCCGACGCTGGTCACGCCGAGCACGAGCATCGCACTGATCGCGACCTCGGGTACGTACTCCTCCACCCGGACCAGCCGTCCCACCGCCAGCGAGGCCAGCAGGAGCAGCGCCAGGCTCCACCAGGTCAGGCCCACGAGCAGGCTGAACGCGATGGCGAGCAGCACGCCGGTCACCACCGCGTTCACCCGCCGGAAGCCGTTGGTGATCGTGGCGTACAGGGTCACCTGGACGACCAGCAGCGCCGTCAGGGGAGCGGTGAGCGGGGCCGGCTCGGGGCTCAGCCGCAGCGCGATGACGTAGGCGATCGTCGCGGCGGTCGCGGACCGCAGCGTCTGGACGACCACGGGATCACGCCGCTTGCTCACGATCCGCTCGGCGTGCGCCGTCCACTCACGTACCTCTCGCATCCTCGGGCTGTTCCCCTTCCCCGGCGTATCGAACGGATCCGTCGAACACGTCCATCACTTCTCTGAAGGACGCTCACGAAGGACGTTAGTGCCGGGGCAAAGCGCGGGCGACCGAGGAGGGCTCGGGCGGACCCCGTGTCTCAGGCGGACACCTTGTCGAGGAAGGCGGACAGATGGCTCCTGGTCCGCGCGATCTGTTCGTCCACGGTCAGGCTCTCCTCGAACCGCGACCCCGCCTCCGGTGCCTTCTTCCCGCGTACATAGAGGGAACAGGCGAGGTCGGTGCACATGTACGCGCCCACCGAGTTGCCCTCACGGCCGGCCGGGCCCGCCTTGCGGGCGGTCATCAGCGAGACCCCGCCGCGCGGATGCGTCGTCAGGCACAGCGAACACATGCTGCGGTGCAGAAAACCTCGCTGCGCCGCCTGGAACCGCATCGAGAGGCCGACGAGCCGTCCTCCGCGCTCGGTCACCAGATAGCTCCGGTCGGGTGCCCCCGGGTCCCGCCACCCGAGGAAGTCGAGATCGTCCCAGGGGCGTTCGTCGAGGTCCCGGGGCACGGCCAGACGCTTGGCCTCGCCCTTCGAGCAGTTGATGAAGGAGGCGCGGACGTCCTGCTCGGTGAGCGGCTGCATGGAAGCTCCAGGGAGTCGTCTTCGTGAACCTAGGGGCCCTAGGTTTTGTGGGCCGGGCCAGAGTAGGCAGTCGCACCGCCGAGGGCGACCGGATTTCCGTCAGGGCCGGGGGGCCTGCGCCGGATCTGCGCCGCGTGATGCGTCGGCGACCCCCCGGCCGCCGACCTCCGGCGGCCACACCCCGGGCGCCAGCACCCCCAGCGCATACGCCCGGGCCACCAGTTCCGTGCGGTTGGACGCACCCCAGCGGGACGACAGCCGGCGCAGGTGGTAGGTGACGCCGTCGGTGGTGAGGCCCGTCTCCCGCGCCGCCCGGGCCGTGGTCGCGCCGGCGGCCAGGAGCGCCAGGACCCGGGTCTCCGTCGGAGTGACCCGGGCCTGCCCGACGGCCGGGGCGGGGGAGGGTGCGCGCTCGGGCTCCACCCGGAGCATCACCAGCAGAGCCGGGGTGTCCTCCGCGGTGTCGCTGACCGGATCCGCCGTCAGTTCGCCGTAGCGGTCCGCGCCGCCGGGGGCCCGCCAGCGCACCGACACCTGGTAGCGCGAGCGGCGGCGCAGGCGCAGGGCCTCGGCGATCCGCTCCACCTGGGTCGCCTCGCTCGGGCTGAACAGGTCCAGCACATCGCGTCCACGCAGCTGCCCCGGCGTCCTGCCGCACTCCGCCGCCATCGCCGGATTGGCCAGCAGCACCGCCCCGTACACGTCGCACACCGCGACCGGCATCGCGACCCGGTCGAACAGCAGCAGCGCGCGGTTGCGCCACGTCACGGCCTCCTGCCGGGCCAGGTACACGCATCGGCTCCTTCCACGCCGGGCCGCTCCCGCGCAAGAGCGGGGCGGCCGCATGTACTACACAATCATGTAGGGCCGCCGACCCGCCTCCCCGGCCCGGTGGACCACGCTGGATCGCAGTACTTCCGTACCGCGAAAGGCAGTTGCCGCGTCATGCCCCCCACCGGACAGACTCCCCTGACCGCCGACGACCTCCCCGGCGTCCCCCTCGCCGACATCTCCGCCACCGGACCCGGTGGTGCGCCCATCCAGCAGGTCATGGACCTGATGCGCGAGCACGGGCCGGTCCTCGTGCGGCGGCTGTACGGGCGGGACACCCTGTTCGTGAGCGACCTGGACCTCGTGGCCGACCTCGCCGACGAGCAGCGGTTCGCCAAGCACGTCGGGCCCGGCCTGGAGAACGTCCGCGAATTCGCCGCCGACGGCCTGTTCACCGCGTACAACGACGAGCCCAACTGGGCCAAGGCGCACGACATCCTCATGCCCGCTTTCGCGCTGGGCTCGATGCGCACGTACCACCCGGTGATGCTGCAGGTGGCGCAGCGGCTCATCGCGTCCTGGGACCGTGACGCCCGCGCCGGCCGGCCGGTCGACGTGCCCGACGACATGACCCGCATGACCCTCGACACCATCGGACTCGCCGGCTTCGGCTACGACTTCGGCTCCTTCGAGCGGACCGAGCCGCACCCCTTCGTCCAGTCGATGGTCCGCTGCCTGGAGTGGAGCATGACCCGCCTGGCGCGCGTACCCGGGCAGGACTACACGCAGCAGGACGCGGCCTTCCGGAAGGACTCCGCCTACCTCGCCGAGGTCGTCGACGACGTCATCGCCGCCCGCACCGGCACCGACCAGAGCGACGCCGACGACCTCCTCGGCCTGATGCTCACCGCCAAGCACCCGGACGACGGCACCACCCTCGACACCGCCAACATCCGCAACCAGGTCATCACGTTCCTGATCGCCGGCCACGAGACCACCTCCGGCGCGATGTCCTTCGCGCTGTACTACCTCGCCAAGCACCCGACCGCGCTCCGCCTGGTGCAGCGCGAGGTCGACGCGCTGTGGGGCGACCGGGCCGACGTCGAGCCGACGTACGAGGAGGTCGGCAGGCTGACCTACACGCGCCAGGTCCTCAACGAGGCGCTCCGGCTGTGGCCCACGGCCGCCGTGTTCTCCCGGGAGGCCCGCGAGGACACCCTGCTCGGCGGCCGTATCCCGCTGCGCGCCGGGCAGGGCGTCCTGGTCCTCGCGCCGATGCTGCACCGGCAGCCCGTGTGGGGTGACAACCCCGAGCTGTTCGACCCCTCCCGCTTCACGGCCGAGGCGGAGGCCGAGCGGCCGGTGCACGCCTTCAAGCCGTTCGGCACCGGCGAGCGGGCCTGCATCGGGCGGCAGTTCGCGCTGCACGAGGCGACCATGCTGCTGGCCATGCTCGTCCACCGCTACCGGCTGAACGACCACGCCGACTACCGGCTCCACGTCAAGGAGACCCTCACCCTCAAGCCCGAGGGCTTCACCCTCGCACTGACGCCCCGCACCTGCGCCGACCGGGTCCACGGCCCGCTCCCCGGAGCCGCCCAGGCCCAGGACACCGCCACGGCCGAGCCGCAGGACCTGCCCGCCCGCGTCCGCCCCGGCACCGCCGCCCTCTTCCTGCACGGCAGCAACTACGGCACCTGCCGCGACTTCGCGGCCCGGCTCGCCGACGAGGCCGCCGCCCTCGGCTGCGCGACCGAGGTGGCACCCCTCGACGCCTACGCGGGCGGCCTGCCCACCGACCGGCCCGTCGTCATCACCGCCGCCTCCTACAACGGCCGCCCCACCGACGACGCCACCGCATTCGCCACCCGGCTGGAGGAGACCCGCGACCTGTCGGGCGTCACGTACGCCGTCCTCGGCGTCGGCGACCGCAACTGGGCCGCCACCTACCAGCACGTCCCCACCCGCATCGACGAACGGCTCGCCGCGTCCGGCGCCGACCGCCTGCTGGAGCGCGCCGCCGCCGACGCCTCCGGCGACCTCGCCGGCACCGTCCGCGCCTTCACCACGTCCCTGCGCACCGCTCTCCTGGAGCGCTACGGCGACCCGGACGCCACGACGCCGGACCCGCAGCCCGCGACCGCCTACGAGGTCCGCCCCCTGACCGGCGGCCCGCTGGACGCCCTCGCCGAACGGCACGGACTCGTCCCCATGCGGGTCACCGAGGCCCGCGACCTCACCGCCCCCGGCTACGCCCGGCGCAAGCGGTTCCTCCGCGTCGCCCTGCCGGACGGCGTCACCTACCGCACGGCCGACCACCTCACCGTGCTCCCCGCCAACGCCCCGGACCTCGTCACGCGCGCCGCCGCCGCGCTCGGCGCCGACCTCGACACGGTCCTGGACATCCGCGCCACCCGCCCGCGCCGCGACGGCATCGCCGTGGACCGGCCCGTGACGGTACGGCAGCTCCTCACCCACCACGTGGAGCTGCAGGAGCGCCCGAGCCCCGGGCAGCTCGCCGTGCTCGCCGCCGCCCACCCGTGCCCGCCGGAGCGCACGGCCCTGGCGGCCCTCACCGACGACCCTCGCACCCTCGTGGAGATCCTGGAGGACCACCCGGCCCTGCGCGGCGCCCTGGACTGGCCGCAGCTGCTCGACCTCCTCATCCCCCTGCGCCCGCGCCACTACTCCGTCTCCTCCTCGCCCGCCGTCGACCCCCGCCACGTGGACCTGATGGTCTCGCTGCTGGAGGCACCCGCCCGTTCCGGCAAGGGTGTCTACCGGGGCACCGGCTCCGGCCACCTCGCCACCGTCGAGCCCGGCGACACGGTGTACGCCCGTGTGCAGCCGTGCCGCGAGGCCTTCCGCATCGACGCCACCGGCGATCCGGCGCCGGTCGTCATGGTCGCGGCCGGCACCGGCCTCGCCCCGTTCCGCGGCGCCATCGCCGACCGTGCGGCGGCCCTCGCGGCGGGCGCCGAACTCGCCCCCGCGGTGTGCTACTTCGGCTGTGACGCGCCTGACGCCGACTTCCTGCACGCCGACGAGCTGGGTGCCGCCGAGGCCGCTGGGGCCATCTCGATGCGGCCCGCCTTCAGCGAGGTCCCCGAGGGCGAGGTGCGGTTCGTACAGCACCGCATCGCCGCCGAGGCCGAGGAAGTCTGGGCCCTGCTGGACTCCGGGGCGCGGGTGTACGTCTGCGGCGACGGTTCCCGGATGGCGCCCGGGGTGCGGGAGGCGTTCCGTACCCTGTACCGCAAGCACACGCCGGGCGCCGACGAGACGGCCGCCGAGCAGTGGCTCGACGGACTGGTCGCGCAGGGGCGTTACGTCGAGGACGTGTACGCGGCCGGCTGACCGACGCGGCAGGCGAGGGGCGGGCACACGGTGGTGGACTCCTGGGAACGGGCCCGGCGTGCCCTGGCGGCGGCGGGCCTGGCCCCGGCCGGCCTCGCCCACCGGCCCTGGACGAGATCGCGGAGGCCTGCTGACCCCGCCGCACCGGACGAGGCGGTTAGCTCACATCGTGAAATAAGGGGTGGAGGAATGTCGCGCCGGGCCCGTCCTCGACGGTATGTTGCAGGTCGGGCAGGGGATGCGAAGGGAGCCACATGGCTGCGCGGAACGGGCGCACGGTACGCGATCTCAGGCGGGCCAACCGCACGGCCGTGCTGCAGAGGCTCTACTTCGACGGCCCGCTCAGCCGCTTCGAACTCGGCCCGGCGACCGGCCTGAGCTCCGGGTCCGTCAGCAACGTCGTCGCCGACCTCGTCGCCGACGGGCTGGTCGAGGAGGCCGGCAGCGTCGACTCCGACGGCGGCCGCCCCCGCATCCTGCTGCGCGTCGCGCCCGGCAGCGGCCACATGATCGGCGTCGACGTCGGCGAGACCCGGGTCCGGGTCGAACTCTTCGACCTCACCCTCACCGAACTCGCCCGCGCCGAGCGCCCGCTGTCACCCCAGCGCTACGAGGTCGAGGCCATTGTCGACCACATCCGTCACGGCATCGCCGAGGTACTGGACACCGCCGGTCCCGCGCCCGAACGGCTCCTCGGCGTCGGCATCGGTGTCCCCGGCATCGTCGAGCGCACTCCCGAGCGCGGCGCGCTCGTGCACGGACAGACCATCGGCTGGGACGCCGTCCCGCTGGAGGCCCTGCTCCGGGCCGGCTCCCCCCTGCCGGACACCGTCCCGTACTTCATCGACAACGGCGCCAAGACGCTCGGCCAGGCGGAGATGTGGTTCGGCGCCGGACGCGGCGCCCGCAACGCCGTCGTGGTCCTGTTCGGCTCCGGCGTCGGCGCCAGCCTCGTCACCCCCGACGTGGAGCAGGGCCGCGCGGTCGAATGGGGGCATCTGACCGTACGGGTCCGGGGCCGCCGCTGCCGGTGCGGGGCGCTCGGCTGCCTGGAGGCCTACGCGGGTGCCGAGTCGCTGCTCGCCCGCTGGCGGGAGGAGGGCGGACGGGTCCCCAGCGGTGCCGACGAGGAGACAGCCCTCACCGCGATGCTCGCCGCGGCCCATCCGCCCGAGGGGACCGCGGCCGACCCCGTCGCGCTGGCCGTCCTGGAGGAGACCGCCGAATACCTCGGAGCGGGCCTGTCCGACCTGATCAACCTCTTCCAGCCCGAGCGCATCCTCATCGGCGGCTGGGCGGGCCTGGCGCTCGGCGCGCGCTTCCTGCCCGCCGTACGCCGCCACGCCATGGCGTACGCGCTGCGCCACCCGGCCGGGAAGGTGACCGTCGACCTGGGACGGCTCGGACCCGACGCCGTCACCGTCGGTGCCGCGATCCTGCCGCTCGCGGACTTCTTCGCCCGCGGCGGACGGCGCCCCGACCCCGCACCGGAGTATCCGCTCCCCGCGTGGCGCACGGCACTCCAGGAGCGGATTCCGCGCTGAGGTTTCGACGATCAGCGCGGAGGTACTCGCGTGGCGCCCGGACCACAGAAGGGAGCACGCCGTGACCGACCACCGCCTCGAAGGACCCGGCGAGAACGGTGAGCCCATCCCGCGGGACATGCCGGACCAGCAGGCCGACGACGGCGAGGACCCGTGGGAGGTCGCCCCGCGCTTCACGGGCACCGGCGCGAAGGACGGGCGCCGGAGCGACGACGAGACCGACGAGCCCGCCGGTGACGTCCCCGACACGGACGAAGCGGGGACGGGCCGGCAAGGAGCACCGCGCTCGGGAACGGTGCAGACCGAGCACCCGGTGCCGGACGAGCCCTCCGCCTAGGAGGGCATCCCAACCGAGGGCCGCAGCCGGCTGTGGGGGTCGGCTGCGGCCCTCGGGCCTGTCCTGAGGCGGGCATGTCCTGGCATGGCCAGGTGCAGCCTGCCGGTTCAGCCCACCTTGCGTCCGCGCAGCGGTTCCGTCCGCGCTCCCGCGCCCTGCCGCAGGCCCAGCAGGAACTCCTCCAGCACCTCGGGAGCCGTGTGCTCCGGCCGCCAGCCCAGCTCCGTACGCGCCCGCGCGCAGTCCATCAGCGGCAGCCGCAGGACCGCATCGAACAGGTGCGGCGAGGCGGGCAGCAGGTGCAGACCCCAGGCGGCGGCGATCGCCGACCGGACCGCGGTGCGCGGCAGCCGCACCGGACGCGCGTCGAACATCTCGCCCAGCAGCCGCGCGTCGACCGGCGGGTCCGCCGCCAGGTTGAACGCGCCCCGGACGTCGGAGTGCAGCGCGAGCCGGTAGGCGTTCGCCGCGTCGTCCGTGTGCAGGGCCTGCATCCGCAGCCCCGGGATGTCGGGCAGGACGGGCAGCAGCTCGGGGCGGGCCAGCGGGCCGGGCAGGAATTTGCCGCCGAAGATGCGGCGCTGCTCGCTCGCGGACTCCCGCCGGAACAGGAAGGCGGGCCGCATCCGCACCACCCGTGTCCCCGGGTGGTCACGCTCGAAGGTGTCCAGCGCCCGCTCCAGATAGGCCTTCTCCCGGCAGTAGGCGGCATCCGGCCAGCCGTGCGTCGGCCAGGATTCGTCCACCGCCTCGTCCTTCGGGCCGGGCGAGTACGCGCCGACCGACGAGGCGTGCACCAGGGCCGGAACGCCGGCGGCGGCCACCGCCTCGAAGACGCGCATGCTGCCGAGCACGTTGGTGCGCCAGGTCGACGCCGGGTCGTGCGTCGGCTGGAACGCCCATGCCAGATGGACCACCGCGTCGGCGTCCGAGAACCGCTCCGCCAGGCCGGACCGTTCGGAGGACAGATCGACGGCGGCCCAGTCCGTCTTCGGCGGCGACCAGTCGGGGATCCGCCGGGCCAGCCCCAGCACGGAGGCGATCTCCGGGTCCTCCGACAGCAGGCGCACCACGCTCGTGCCGACGTTGCCGGTGGCACCCGTGACGACGACCCTCTTGCCCGTTGTGCTGCTCACTGCGTGCTCCTCTCGGCCACCTGGTTTTACGAGAGATGACCGAGTACCCGGGTTCCCCGTCCCGGACCCCTGACCGCCGGGGTGCTCACCGGTCCTCGTCGCCCGGGACCGTCTCCGCCCAGAGGTTCTCCGCCTGGAGCAGCAATGTGCCCAGGACCGCCGTATGGGCGGCGCCCTCTCCGGCGTTCCGGCGCAGCTGCTCCTGCAACTCCTCCTGCAGTTCGCGCATCGCCTTCTGCGTCTCGTCGTCCGGCCGGGCGGTCACGCTGCCGTCGAGCAGGCTGTCGGCCTCGGCGCACAGGGCTTCCCCGATCAGCTCCAGCAGCCGCGCGTACGAGCGCAGAGCCGGACCCTCCGGCGGGGCGGGGGAGCGGTTGTCGTCCACGGACACCGCGAGGGCCCGGGTGAGCGTGCCGACGTGCCCGGTGACCCGGGCGAGCCGCTCGTCCTCGTCCACCGCCGGCAGCGCACCGCCGTGCGGTACGCGGTGCAGGGCACGCAGCGGGGCGTAGGTCAGGCGCAGGCTCTCCTGCGACCACCGGCGCGCCGAGCGCAGCGCCTGCACGCGGTGGTCCAGCCGTTTCGCCGCACCGACCCAGCCGCCGGCGGTCTGCGCGTCCCACTCGCCCTCGCGCAGATCGCCGGCGACGAGGTGCAGCACCTCGCCCGACTCCCGCGCGAGCGCGGCCAGGTTCGCCCGTACGTCCCGCAGGTGGATCGGCGGCAGGATGAGCGCGTTGACCGCGACGCCGATGACGGCACCGATCGCGGCCTGGCCCACCCGGTGCCCGACGGCGGACAGACTCACCATGCCCGAGGAGATGGTGAACAGGGCCGTCGTCGCCGCGTAGATGCCCTGGTCGCCGAAGCGCGGCCAGTTCGCGAGCAGCATCAGCACCGGGACGGACAGGGCGATCGCGCCCAGCGTGTCGTCGGCGATCGCCTGCGCCGCCGAGGCCACCAGCGTGCCCACGCAGATGGCCCCGAACTGCCGCGCCCCCTGCACCAGGGAGCTGAACACCGTGGCCTGCACCAGGACCAGCGCCACCCAGGGCGCCATCAGCGCCAGCGGGTCGCCCATCCAGACGCCGCCCACCGCCCAGGCGAGCACGGCCGCCCCCGCCGCCTTCAGCGACTGGACGACCAGGTCCCGCTCCCGGCCGGGCCCGCGCCACGCCGCCAGCACGGCCTCCCAGGCCGACCGGGACTCCCGCCGTACGGCATCCACCGGCCGCACGGTCCGCTTCCCCTGCCCCGGATGCTCGATCCGCCCCCGGCCCGCGGCCGCTCCCCGCGGCCCTGCGTCCGAGGCCGCCCCCGTGTCTTCGTTCATGTCCCTCCGACCGCGGATGGCCTCCGCCGTCCGCCGTAGCGCACTCGTCACACGCGTCATGTGCTGTGGGTATCCGTCCCACCGGCGGTTTCACGTTCCTTCATGCCAGCGGGCTGTCGCCGAGGGCGGACAGCAGGTGCGCGGGGTCGGCGTAGACCGCGTCCGCGCCGGACTCCGCGAGGTCGGCGCGCGGGATGCCGCCGCACAGGACGCCCACACAGCGCACCCCGGCCCTGCTGCCGGCCTGCATGTCCCACACGGTGTCGCCGACGAACACCGCTCGCTCCGCCGGCACCCCGGCCAGCTCCAGGGCGTGCTCGACGGGCTCGGGCGCGGGCTTGCCCGCGTCGACGTCGTCGGCGCTGGCCGTGGCCATGATGGCGTCGTCCGCGTCGATCGCCCGGCGCAGCGCGCCCAGCTCCGCGCCGCCCGCGGAGGTGGCCAGCACCACCGCCCAGCCGTCCCGGTGCAGCCGCCGCAGCAGTGCCCCGGCCTCCGGCAGCGCGGGCAGCCGGTCGAAGTACTGCCCGTACAGCGCCTTGTGCCCGGCGCTGATGTCCGCGTCCTGGTCCGTGTTCCGGTCGTCGCCGAGCAGATGGGCGACCAGGTCGGTCGACGGCAGGCCCACGGCCCGGTGGATGGCGTGCATCGGCACCTGGTGGCCCGCCTGCCGGAAGGCCTCCCACCAGGCCACGACATGCAGATGATTGGTGTCGACCAGCGTGCCGTCGACGTCGAACACAGCCGCCCGTTCCGCGCGTCCCATAGGTGCAGTCCCTTTCTCTTCGGCCGCGCGGGTACCACGTCAGCCGCTCGCCACGCCGGACGGCACCCGCCGCTCACGGGTCCAGGCCAGCAGCTCCTCGAGGGACCACGTGGTCACCACCCGCTCGGGCGGCACCCCGCACTCCTCCGCCCGGGCGCACCCGTTGATCTGCCAGTCCAGCTGCCCCGGCGCGTGCGCGTCGGTGTCGACGGAGAACAGCACCCCGGCGTCCACGGCACGGCGCAGCAGCCGCCGCGGCGGGTCCAGCCGCTCCGGCCTGCTGTTGATCTCCAGGGCCGTGCCCGTCTCCGCGAGCGCGGCGAACACCTCGTCCGCGTCGAACTCCGACTCGGGCCGCCCCCGCCCGGTCAGCAGCCGCCCCGTGCAGTGCCCGAGCACGTCCGCGTGCGGATCCCGCACGGCGGCCACCATCCGCCGGGTCATCGACCGCTTGTCCATGCGCAGCTTGGAGTGCACCGACACGACCACCACGTCGAGCCGCTCCAGCAGCTCCGGCTCCTGGTCGAGCGCGCCGTCCTCGAGGATGTCGCACTCGATACCGGTCAGCAGCCGGAACGGAGCCCAGGTCTCGTTCAGCTCCGCCACCACGTCCAGTTGCTCCCGCAGCCGCTCGGGCGACAGGCCGCGCGCCACCGTCAGCCGTGGCGAGTGATCGGTGAGCGCCGCCCATTCGTGGCCCAGCTCCGCGGCTGCCCGGCCCATCTCCTCGATCGGGCTGCCGCCGTCCGACCAGTCGGAGTGCAGATGGCAGTCCCCGCGCAGCAGGGCCCGCAGCTTCTCCCCGCCCCGCACGACCGGGCGTGCCTTCTCCGCCTCGCTCTCCAGCTTCTCCAGATAGCCGGGGACCTCGCCGGCCAGCGCCTCCCGCACGACCTGGGCGGTCTTCGGGCCGATGCCCTTGAGCCTCTCCAGCGAACCGTCCGCCGCCCGCCGGCGCACCTCGTCCCCGTCCAGGTCCTTCAGTACGCGGGCCGCCGTACGGAAGGCGCGCACGCGGTAGGTCGGTGCCAGGGACCGCTCCAGCAGGAAGGCGATCCGGTCCAGTGCCTCGACGGGATCCATCGCCACCTCCACCTCAAGGGTTCCCCAGCGCCCGGCGGGCCGCACGACGGGCACGCGGTTTGCCCGGTATCCCCCCGGGTACTGCGATGCCCCGCCCACCCGTCGACGAGGAGGCCCGTCATGTCCGACCCCACCGCGCCCACCGGCAAGGTCGCCGTGATCACCGGCGCCGACTCCGGCATCGGCCGTGCCACCGCCGTCCACCTGGCGCGGGCCGGCATGGACGTCGGC
Organism: [Streptosporangium] indianense; assembly: GCF_021474405.1. GTDB lineage: Bacteria > Actinomycetota > Actinomycetes > Streptomycetales > Streptomycetaceae > Streptomyces > Streptomyces indiaensis. Next base: position 36,549 of record NZ_JAKEIO010000017.1, on the reverse strand, counting down.
ATCACCTACCACACGGACCGCAAGGGCGCGGAGGAGACGGCCGACGAGGTGCGCGCGCACGGGCAGCGCGCCGAGGTCGCCCGGATGGACCTCACCCGGCTGCCCGACGCCGCGGACACCGTCGACGAGCTGTGCGAGCGACTGGGCCGCATCGACGTGCTGGTCAACAACGCCGGCACCGGCACCATGACGCCCTTCCTTGACCTGGAGCTGTCCGATGTGCGCGAGGTCCTCGACGTGGATCTCGTGGGGCCCTTCCTGTGCGGGCAGAAGGCGGCCCGGCACATGATCGGGCGCGGCGAGGGGGGCCGGATCATCAACGTCACGTCCGTCCACGAGCACCAGCCGCGGGTGGGCGCCGCACCGTACTGTGCAGCCAAAGGGGGCCTTGGACTGCTGACCCAGGTCATGGCCCTCGAATTGGCCGAGCACCGCATCACCGTCAACGCCGTGGCCCCCGGGGAGATCGCCACGCCCATGACCGGGCAGGAGGACACCGATCCGCACACCGAGAGCCGCCCCGGCATCCCGCTCGGCCGGCCCGGCGACGCCCGTGAGGTGGCGGCGGTCATCGCCTTCCTCGCCGGTCCGGACGCCTCGTACGTCACCGGAGCGTCCTGGAGCGTCGACGGCGGCATGCTGCGGATGGGTCCGCAGGCCGGTTCCCATCTGACCGGCCACGACTGGCGCCGCCCCTGAGGGGCCGGCCGGTCCGGCGGGCCTTGGACCCGCGCCACGGCCGGTTGCGTTCTACGCTCGATGCATGACCGAAAGCGCGAGCCCGTACATATCCCACCCGCGCATCCTGGTGCTCGGGGTCCAGCCGGGCACACCGCCGTTCCGGATCGTCCAGATCGACGGCCAGGTGGTCGGGGAGGCCCGTGCCGTCACCGACGTCCTGGCGGCCGCGGCCGCGTACGGCATCCCCGTGCACGACATGGACGATCCGGACGTGGTCCGCTGGGTGGGCGGGGACAAGTTCACCTGGACCCTGCACTGAGACATCCGCGCACGGCGCCGGACTAGGCTTTGTCGGCCGACGGCTTCTCCTCCGCCCGGGCCGGGCGGGGCCTGCGGGCGTGCACGGCCCTGCTGAGGCGGCGCCCCAGGAGGAGGTAACCGATGAGCGCGCCCGAGGTGTTGAGGATGACGTCGTCGATGTCGAAGGCGCGGCCGGTGACCAGGGCCCCCTGGGCGAACTCCACCAGGAGCATCACGATCGCGGTCAGAAACAGCACACGCAGGATGCCCCGGGTGCGGGGGGCGACCACGGGCACCAGGACGCCGAAGGGGATGCCCAGCAGGATGTTGCCGCCGATCTGCTTGACGGCGTCCCGCAGTTCGGGCTGGTCGAGGTAGGCCTTCAGGGAACTGCCGGGTTGCAGATTGCTGTGGGTCAGCGCCTCCGAGGCGGGGGAGGGCTGCAGGGTCAGCCGGGCCAGCACCACGGCGAAGGCGACCATGAACAGGAACGCGCACAGCATCGCCAGCAGCCGGACGGGCCACGGAAGCGGGCGGCGCTCGCTCTCCGGTCCGGCGGTCCGGGGACGTGAGGCTGCACTGGCCATGGGGGGTCCTCCACTCTTCAACTTCCCTGCGTGACAAGGCGGTTACCCCAGGGCGCGTCGACGATGCCGTGGGGGGTCGTTCCCGGCCACGGCCCCCGGCGTCGTCTCCGCGGACCGCCATCACCCTCCGTTGCCCGCGTTCGGCCCGGGCACTCCCCCCGGGTGGGCACCACAACGGGGCGGGACCCACGGTCCCGCCCCGTCGCCCGGGCGCCGGATCAGCTCCCGTACGTGACGCGCACCTGCTTGAAGCCGAGGGAGCGCAGCAGGCCTTCGAGCATGCCGGTGGTGTTCGACTCGGCGCGTGCGGTCAGCTCGCTCTCCTTCGCCGCGTCCCCGATGTGCCGTACGGCCAGCTTCTGGACGGCCTGTTCGCCGTTGGGGTTGTCCGAGAAGATGTCGCCGAGGCGGTCGAGCAGGCCGCGTTGCTTGGAGACCGCGTAGGAGCGGTCGGGGTCGAGGGCGGGCTTGCCCAGTTGCGCGTGGGGGAGCCGCAGGGTGGCGGACGTGCGGTCGTCGTTGACCTTCACGTCGTTCTCGCCCACCTTGCCCAGGTCGACGTAGGCGTCGACGGTGCCCGCGCCGACGTACAGCGTCCGGGTCCCGCGGATGGCGTCGGGCAGGAGTTTGGTGTCCTTCTCCAGGTCCACGACGACCTGGAAGTTGCCGGACGCGGCGTCGTAGCGGCTGATGTCCTGGATGGACTTCAGCAGCGCCGGGCCGGACCGGTCCTGGGTCTCGGTGCCGAACAGGTCCTTCAGGCCCGGGATCACACTCAGCCGGAGCCCCGCGAAGAACACGACGAGCAGCAGCACGAGCGCGGTCACCAGCTTCGCCCAGCCGGGCATGCGCCTGGGGAGGCGCTTGACGGGAGTCGTCATGCGACGGCCCTCCTTCCTACTGTCCGGATGCCCGCCCGGCTCCCGGCCAGACCGCCGGATCCGGGACGGGACGGCCCCGGCGGAAGCACGTGGGGCGCATCCCCGTCACGGGCGGGGCGTCGCCTCGGGCTGTTCCAGCGCTGCGTCCAGTGTCGGCTGCGGAGGCAGCAGCCGCGACAGGCCGGTGATCCGCAGGACGCGCAGCGTCAGCGGGTGCGCGCAGACGAGGAGCACCTGTCCGCGCCGGTTGAGCACCCGGCTGCGGGCCCGGTACAGCAGTCGCAGTCCGGAACAGTCGAAGAAGTCGATCCCGCTGAGGTCGATGACGAGCCGGGCGGCCGGGCGGGCCGTCTCGCGGTCCAGGTGCGGTGCGATCTCCGAGGCCGCGGCGAGATCGATCTCACCGCGGAACTCCAGCACCGTGTGGCCCCGTTCCCGGCGGACGCGCAGATGCGGGGTGAGCGGTGCAGGTTCCTGCCGCACGACGAGATCGCCTCCAGCTTGCTCCGTGCGTGGGGAGGGGCACGGGCTCAACGCCGTTCCCCGTCCTGCAAGTTACCCTCCAACGAGTGAATTTGAGCATGTTCGATTGACATATGTCTTTGAAGACATGCCGAGTTGGCCGAGGTTCGCGCCGGGGCGTGCGCGGGTGTGGTTCACCCGGCGCGTTCCAAGGTTCCGACCGGACTACGACCGGGCGTGCCAGGCCTTGGTGAGTGGCGGAACTGCCGCGCCGAACGCCTCACCCTGGCGAAGGAACTGGGCGCCACCCCCACCGTCGACACCAGCGGGACGGACCTCGCCCCGGCCCTCGACGAGATCACCGGGGGACAGGGCGCGGACGGGGTCGTGGAGACCACGGGCAACGTCGGTGTCCTGCGCCAGGGCGTCGACGCGCTCGCCGCCCGCGGCACCCTGGTCGTGGTCGGCCCTTCGGCACGGAGGTCGCCCTCGATGTCAACGGCCTCCTCGGCGGCAAGCGTGTCGTCGGCCTCACCCTCGGCGACAGCGAGTCGCAGACCATGATCCCGGCCGTGGTCGCGCTGGTGAAGGACGGACGGCTCCCGCTGCACCGCCTGATCGGCACCTACCCCTTCGCGGACATCGACCGGGCGGTGCGAGACATGAGATCCGGCAGGACGATCAAGCCGGTCCTGACGTTCCGACACCGCCCGCGACGCCGGCTCAGTCGTTCAGCAGGACCAGCTTCCCCGTCGTACGGCCGGTGTCGCCGAGGGCATGCGCCTCGGCGGCCTCGGCCAGCGGGAAGGTCCCGGCGATGGTGGCGCGCAGCTTCCCCGCCTCCACGAGCCCCGCGACCGCCTCCATGCCGCCGCGGTCGGCGTCCACCAGCATCCGCAGGGCCCGCACGCCGAGCCGCTCGGCCTCCTGGTAGAGGTCGTCCGAGCCGACGGGGAGGATCGACACCAGGACACCGCCGGGGCGCAGGACGCGCAGCGAGCGCAGGGCGTTGTCGCCGCCGATCGTGTCCAGGACGACGTCGACGTCCTTCACGGCCTCGGTGACGTCCGTCTCCCGGTAGTCGATCGTCTCGTCGACGCCGATGCCGCGCAGGAACTCGTGCTTGCCCGCGGTCGCCGTGCCGATCACGTAGGCGCCGCGCGCCTTCGCGACCTGCACCGCCACGTGCCCGACCCCGCCGGCCGCGGCGTGGATCAGCACCCGCTGCCCCGGCTGGAGATCCGCGTGCTCGGTCAGCGCCTGCCAGGCGGTGAGCGAGACCAGCGGGAGCGCGCCCGCCTGGGTGTGGTCGACGCCGGCCGGCTTGCGGGTCAGGGCGCGGACCGGGGCGACGACGTACTCGGCGTGCGAGCCGTGCCCGAAGGGGTACGGCAGCATGCCGAAGACCTCGTCACCGGGCGCGAAGGCCGCGACGCCGATGCCGACCGCCTCCACCACCCCGGAGACGTCCCAGCCCAGGACGAAGGGCGGCTCGCCCAGGAATCCGCCGGTGGCGCGGTGCTTCCAGTCGGTCGGGTTGACTCCTGCGGCCCGCACCCGGACCAGTACCTCGTTGGGCTTCGGTACCGGGCGCTCGACCTCCGCTTCCTTCAGGACCTCGGGGCCGCCGAGGACGTCCTGGGTGATGACGCGCATCGTGTTCTGTGTGCTCATGGTCAACCAGCGTGCCGGTCCGCGCCCCCCGCGCCAATGGCAAGATTGCCAACATTCGATACGATCGTGCCATGCGACGTGAGCGAGTGGTGGTCCTGGCCCTGGACGGGGTCTATCCCTTCGAGCTGGGCATCCCCAGCCGGATCCTGGGCGCGGCAGACGGCCGGTACGAGGTCCTCACCTGCTCGGTCGACGGCCGTCCGGTGCGCACCAACGCGGACTTCGGCGTCACCGTCGAGCACGGCCCCGAGATCCTCGCCACGGCGCACACCGTCGTGATCGCGCCCGTCGCCCCCGGCCATCTGGCCGAGGAAGTCTCCGGCGACGTCCTGACCGCGCTCGCGCTCATCCGCCCCGGCACCCGCATCGTCTCCATCTGCACCGGCGCCTTCGTCCTCGCCGCCGCCGGTCTCCTCGACGGGCGCCGGGCGACCACCCACTGGCAGGTCGCCGACCGGTTCCGGCGCATGTTCCCGCGCGTCGACCTCGACCCGGACGTGCTGTTCGTCGACGACCACCCGTTCCTGACCTCCGCCGGTGCCGCCTCCGGCGTGGACATCTGCCTGCACCTCGTCCGCAAGGACCACGGCAGCCGGCTGGCCAACAGCGTCGCCCGCCGCTGCGTCGTCCCGCCCTTCCGGGACGGCGGCCAGGCCCAGTACATCGAACAGCCCGTCCCCGAGCAGGGCGCCGCGAGCACCGCGGCCACCCGGGCCTGGGCCCTGGAGCGCCTCGACGAGCCGCTCACCCTGGCCGACCTCTCCGGCCACGCGCGGATGAGCCAGCGCACCTTCGCCCGCCGGTTCCAGGGCGAGGTGGGCCTCAGCCCCGGGCGCTGGCTGATCCAGCAGCGCGTGGTCCGGGCCCGGCACCTGCTGGAATCCAGCGACCTGACGGTGGACCAGATCGCCGGCCGGGTCGGCTTCGCGACCGGTGCTTCCCTGCGCCAGCATCTGAACGCGGCGATCGGTGTCTCCCCGCAGGCCTACCGGCGTACGTTCCAGACCGCCCGCTGACCTCGGCGGCCCACCTGTACTTTCTCTGACGGCTCGCCAATTCCCCTGACAGCAAACCCATTTGTCGACCTGTTGCCTTGTGCCGGAGAGTGACGGAACCCTCACGTCCGGGGGCGGGTGAGATTGATCCTTTCGGGTCCGAACCCGATAAGGTTCCGATCGGCGCTGCGAGTTGACGCGATCGCGTCCAGTCGACCCGCGGTGCGTACTCATGAGTGCGGTCCACACCCCCCCTGTTCGTTCGTGTTGCTTCGAAGGATGCAGATGGAACTCGCCACTCCGCCACCGGCGGCGCGGGCCCCTGTCGCCTGGTACAGCTGGTGGTTGATGCCGCTGGGCCTGGGAGGCGGGACCGTCGCCGCCACGTTCATGAGCTCGGAGCGCATAACCGCGGCCGTCGCCGGAATCGCGGCGACGGCGGCCGGTGCCGTGTGCGTACGGCTGCTGCTGCGCACCAGGGCACAACTGCACCGGACGGAGACCTCTTTCCGCGCCACGCAGGCCGAGCACAACCAGCAGTGGCAGCAGCACGTGGCCGGCCTGGAGCGCAAGCACTCCGCCGAACGTGCCGGCCTGGAATCCCAGCTCAACGAGCAGAACGCGACGTACGAGCGGCGTCTGGCCGAGCAGAGCGCCACCTATGAGGCGCAGCTCGCCGACCGGACCGCCACGTACGAGACGCAGCTCGCCGACCGGTCCCGGGCCTACGAGGAACGGCTGGCCGAGCAGGCCGCGTCCTACGAGGCCCAGCTCGCCGACCAGGCGGAGGTCTGGCAGGAGCAGCTCTCCCACCAGCTCGCCGCGGTCGCCCGGCTCGCCGACGAGCAGCTGCCCGACGCGATGGCGAAACTGCGCGCCGGTGACGCCATCGACGACCTGCTGCCCAGCGTCAACCAGTGCGCCAAGGTCAGCTCGGAACTCCAGGCCGAACTGCGCAAGCTGCTGCGCACCTCCCTGATCGGCCTGGAGACGGAGTTCGACCGCTCCACCTCCGCCGAGCAGGCCGTGATCAGCATCGGCAACCGCATCCACGTCCTGACCAGCAAGCTCCGCGGCCGGCTGCACGAGATGCAGGGCGAGCACGGCCGGCTGCCGGCAGTCGCCCGGGGCCTGATGGAGCTCGACCAGGAACTCGGCCCCGCCGACTCGCTCGCCGCGAGCATCGGCGTGCTCGGCGGCTCCGACCGGCCCGGCCGGCAGTGGCAGGAGCCGCAGCGCCTGCTGAGCGTGGTGCGCGGCGGCATCGGCCGCATCAAGGACTTCCACCGGATCCAGGTGCGCCACCTGCCCGAACTCGGCGTCGACGGCGGCCTCGTCGATCACCTCACGCTGATCCTCGCCCACCTCCTGGACAACGCGGCCCGCTACTCACCGCCCACCGAGCCGGTGCTCATCTCCGGCAGGGAGGTGCCCAACGGCGTCGGCATCGAGATCCAGGACTCCGGCAAGGGCCTGAGCGAGGAGAAGAAGCGCCAGGCCGAGCACGCCCTCGCGGGCACCGCGCCCGGCGCGGGCCTCGGCGGCATCACCGAGGATGCCAACATCGGTCTGCGCGTCGTCGGCGCCCTCGCCCGCCGCTACGGCATCCGCGTCACCTTCGCGGACTCCCCGTGGCTCGGCACCTCCGTGGTGGTCGTGGTCCCGCACAAGTACTTCAGCCCGCTGCCCACGGCCGCGCCCGCCGCGACCGCGACGGCAGCGACGGCCGCGTCCGCCCCGCAGGCCCGCGCCGCCACCGCCGCACCGGCCCGTGAGACGGCCACCGTGCCCGCACAACGGGCCGCGCAGGCCGAGACCGGGGAGACCACACCCGGCGGACTGCCCCGGCGCCGCAGCAAGCGCAACGAGACGGAGACGCCCAGACCCGCCGAGCGAAGCGACCGGACCACCGTGGCCGCCGTCCCGCCGGACGCGTCCTTCTCAGGACTCGCCGCCTTCGCCACCGCCGGACGCGACGCGGCGGAGGCCGTCGAGCCGGCCGACGGCGGCGGCACCCCCGACGGCCGCGAGTACACCGAGCACCGCACCGAAGAGAGCGACTAGTCCTCATGACGCAGCAAGGAACAGACGTGAGCTGGGCGCTCCGCGATCTCGTCGAGAGCATCCAGGAGATCCGTTTCGCCCTCGTGGCCTCCAGCGACGGCAAGGCCATCACCTCCTACGGCGCCGAAGACCCCGACGACGTCGACCGGTTCGCGGCCGTGGTGGCCGGCCTGCAGGCCCTGGCCCAGCCGGTCGCCGAGCAGTTCCCCAAGTACGCCGGGCAGTTGCGCCTGGCGATGATCGAGGTGGACGGCGGGCACCTCTTCGTCGTGCGCGCGGGTGTGGAGACGTACCTCGGTGTCCTCGCCAGGGAAGGCCTCGACCAGGGCCTGCTGGGACACCAGATGAGGGACCTGGCCCGCAGGATGGGTGAACTCCTCGGCACCACTCCGCGCCTGGAGGAGCACTCTGGATGAGTGCTCCCCGCAGACCGTCGGACCCGTCCGGTCTCGAGCGCTACTACGTCCTCACCGGAGGGCGCAGCGGACCGGGCGGTTCGGCGTCGAGCCTCGACGTGGCGACCCTGGTCGTCGCCCGCGCCGCCCCGTTACCGGGCATGCAGCACGAGCACGAGGAGATCCTCCGCCGCTGCCGGGACCCGCTGTCGGTCGCCGAGCTCGGCGCTCACCTCGGGCTCCCCTTCAACATTCTCGCGGTGCTGCTGTCGGACCTGCTGGACGCAGGTCGCGTCGAAGCCCGTAACCCCATCCCGGCACACGAAGCCGGCCGCGGGCCCGACCTCGCGCTCCTTGAGGAGGTACTCAGTGGACTTGAAAGGCTTTGACCAACCCGGAGGCTCGGCCGGGGACACCCGCTCGGTGAAGGTGATGATCGCGGGCGGCTTCGGCACCGGGAAGACCACCATGGTCCGGTCGGTCAGCGACATCAAGCCGCTCACCACCGAGGAGACCCTCACCCAGGCCAGCGCCGACGTCGACCACCTCATCGGCGTCGCCGACAAGACGCAGACCACCGTCAGCCTGGACTTCGGCAAGATCGGCATCAACGAGAGCCTGGTGCTGTACCTGTTCGGCACGCCCGGCCAGGAACGGTTCTGGTTCCTGTGGAACGGCCTGTTCAAGGGGGCCCTCGGCGCGATCGTCCTGGTGGACACGCGCCGTCTGGAGTCCAGTTTCCGGGCGATCGAGGAGATGGAGCGCCAGGAAGTCCCCTTCGTCGTCGCGCTGAACGTCTTCCCCGACTCCCGGAACTACCCGGTCGAGGAGATCCGGGATGCCCTGGACATCCCCGAGAACACCCCGGTCGTGGCCTTCGACGCCCGTGACCGGTCCTCCAGCCGGGACGTCCTCGTCGCCCTGATCCACCATCTGAAGGAACGCTCCGCCGTGGCCCTGGAGCCCCGATGAACGACCAGACCGAACACTCCCTCCAGGGCCGCGGCTGCCCCGTGGCCCACCACGGCAGCGACCTCACCCGGTTGTACGGGCCGGAGGCCGCGACCGACCCCGGGGGCATCTACGAGCGGCTCCGCAAGGAACACGGCTCGGTCGCACCGGTGCTGCTGGAGGGCGACATCCCCGCCTGGCTGGTACTGGGCTACCGGGACAGCCGGCGAGTGCTCGAGAATCCCCTCCAGTTCCACCGGGACGCGCGGACATGGCGTGACCTGCGGGAGGGTCGGGTCGCGGACGACTCTGCGCTCGTTCCGATGCTGGCCTGGCGTCCCGACTGCGTGTCCCAGGACGGCGAGGCTCACCGCCGACTGCGCCGCGCCGTCAACGACGCGCTGCAGTCCGCTGCCGGCCGCGGTGTCCGTCGCCACGCCATGCGCTTCGCCAACCAGCAGATCGACACGTTCGCGGACTCCGGCCGCGCCGATCTGGTGGCGGACTACGCCGACTGCCTGCCGATGATCGTGGTCGCGCGTGTTCTGGGGCTCGCCGAGGCCGAGGGGCGCCGCCTGGTCGAGTCCTGCGCCCAGGTGATGAGGGGCGGCGAGGACGCAGTCCTGCACGACGGCGTGATCAAAGAGATCCTCGGTGAACTCGCCGAGCGCAGGCGGTCCGAACCCGGCTCCGACCTCGCCACCGGATTGCTGGAGCATCACGCGGCGCTCGACCACGACGAGGTCGTCTCCCACCTGCGCGCGGTGCTGATCGCCGCGCATGTGACGACCAACCTGCTGGCCCGGGTGCTGGAGCTGATCCTGACCGACGCCTCCCGGCTCTCCGGGCTGATCAGCGGTCAGCTGAACATCTCGGCGGTGGTGGAGGAGGCGATGTGGAACTCGCCGCCGCTGGCCGTCCTGCCGGGACGCTTCGCCGCCGGCGACGTGGAACTGGGCGGGCACCGCATCGAGGAGGGCGACCTGCTCGTCATCGGTCTCGCCCCGGGCAACCTCGACCCCGAGATCCGGCCGGAACTGGGTGTCTCGGTGCACGGCAACCAGGCGCACCTGGCGTTCGGCGCGGGCCCGCACGAGTGCCCGGGGCAGAACATCGGGATGGCCGTCATCGAGATCGCGGTGAACGTCCTGCTGCACCGTCTGCCGGGCCTGCGCCTGGCCGTGCCGTCGGGGGAGCTCACCTCGACCGCGTCCACATGGATGTCCCTGCTGGACAGCCTGCCGGTCGAGTTCGACGTATAGGCGCGGAACACCGCTGCCCGGCCGGCTCTGCCCGGCCGGGCAGCGGCGTCATCCGTCGAGCCAGTCGCCTGATAGGTCAGAGGGCCGGTATCCCGTGGCGCTCCAGAGGAAATGCGGGTGGGCGCAGCCGAACATATAGGCGAGCAGTGCGATGTCCTCCCTCCCGGTCCCGGGGTCTTGCAGGGTGTGGAAGAACTCGGCTCCGACTGCGCCGGAGTCCTGTTGGATCTCACGAGCGCGGGCCGTGGACGCCGTGGAGCCGGCCGCCTCCACGGCGGCGATGTACGTGCGGCGCAGAACCTCCCAGCTGCTGTCGATGCTGCCGTGCCAGGGACCGTGCAGTGCTTCGAAGGCATGCAGCTCGGCGTCGAAGAGGGGCCATGTCTCGGGGTACTGCTCCCGGCAGCGGGCGGACAGCTCGGCGGCGTGGATGCCCAGAGACGGTGCGGTGGGCCGCGGGGCGATGGTGAGGGTGGTGCCGTGAGTGAGGATGCCGGTGCACGGGTCGGGCTGGAGGTCGCACAACGGGCACCCCTCGGCCGGGGGGAGGCCCTGGGTGATGCCGTCGAACCACAGGGCGTGGCGGCCGGTGAGCCCCAGCCAGACGATGGTGCTGGGCATCAGCCAGGTGTTCCACATCGGGGAATGCGCCTCGGGCATGCAGCCGTACTTGATGAGGGCGATGGCGGCGGCAGCGTAGAGGACCTTGGTGTGGGAGGGCATGTCGGCGAGCCAGAAGTTGCTGATCTCGCCGGTGAGGGCGTCGGCTCGTACGTCGACCATGTCGTCGACGACGCGGCACAGCAACAGGGAGGCGAGGTGTTCCTCCTGCCAGAGCTCTGTGTCGGGCGAGACGTGCCAGAACAGGCAGTCCATCATCTGCAGGACGGAGTAGGCGCTCTGGGTGAGCGGGTTGGTCTGGGGGAGTACGACGCCGCCCGCGTGGTGCTGCTGGAGCCAGTACTCGTCCGCGGACCGCTTGTGGGCTGCGTAGAGACCGCAGACCAGGGCCCGTGCGGTGTTGGTGCTGAAGTTCTCGGCCAGGCGGCCTTCGATGAGCTGGGTGAGGTGCGTGGTGTCTATGGTGTCGATCACGCGTTTGTACTCGTGGAAGAGCAGGATGTCGTCCTCGAAGCGGTGGCGGTAGCCGAGGTCTTGTTCCAAGTCGTTCAACACCCGGGCCAAGACCCATCCACCGGTCAGGACGCTGTCGAGTTCCCGCTGGTAGGGCCAGGTCTTGACGGTGAGGGGACGACCGGCGCTCTGCCGCCAACCGTAGTCAGCCGGCGTACGGTCGGGGGGCGTGGGCCGCCGACGGCACAGCGAGCAGTCGCACACGGCAGTCCGCTCCTCCTCGCGCGGCGGAGCCAGTGCTCGGCTCCTCCATGCCCCTTCCAGCATCGCGCAGGTCAGTCGGCAGAGCTCGATATCGGTGCTGACCTGGGGAAAAGCTGCTTCGATCACGCGCAGGCCGGCGTCGAGCCGCTGCAACCTGGCGGAGCCCTCCTCGTCGGGCGGGAGGAATGCGCGCGGCGCCGGACTGAGGGCTCCCTCGACATGCAACGTGGTTCTGGAGTGAGGGGACCGGAGTGTGTCCAGCCGTTGCTGAGCGGCGTTCTGGGAAGCTCGGTATTCGTCCGTGCACGGCTTTGTGTGGTCCGCGAAGAGGCGGGCCAGGGCGTTCCCTGCCTCCGCGGACGGGTGCTGGGTGCTCGGACGGGCCGGGAGGAAGGTGTCGGTGGAAATCTCCGGACCACCGCCTACGACTCGAGATTTCACACGGGTCTCCCTTCAAGCTGTGGTCACGGCAGCACGAATCACCCCGCCTCTGCGGGTGGGCGGTCAGGGTGAGCGCCCATCTGCTCGAACCGGGGTTCGTGGCACGAAAGTTGAAGCGGAACGAATCTGCCCGGCGTGTAATTGATCTACGCGGGACCGGACCGTGATGTCCGTTACTGCTCAAGGCTCCTGAGCTGCGTATACTCCCTCGTCCCTCACTCGGCGTGTCGCGTCCGCCGGGCCTCTGCGGTCGCTGGGCGGCACACTGGACTCGGTCTGTCCGACGACTCCTCAGGAGGCGCACCGACGATGACGTCCGAACCCGTACGCAGCGCTGAGCAGCGCAAGAAGGACACACTGCACCGGCTGGACCACGACGTGGACGCCTGGGTCGCCACGGCCGACAGCGCGTCCGGCACGCCGTACCTCGTCCCGCTGTCCTTCCTCTGGAACGGCTCGTACCTGCTGTTCGCCACACCCGCGTCGAGCCCCACCGGACGGAATCTGGCCGCGTCCGGCCGGGCCCGGGTGGGCATCGGGCCGACCCGTGACGTCGTCATGGTCGAGGGGGACGTCGAGACGGTCCAGCCCGGCGAACTGACCGAGCAGGACGCCGAACTCTTCGCCGCCAAGACCGGGTTCGACCCCCGCCGGCTAGCCACGCCGTACCTCTACTTCCGGATCGTGCCGCGGCGGGTGCAGGCCTGGCGGGAGGCCGATGAACTCGACGGGCGCGAACTCATGCGCGACGGACGGTGGTTGAAGACCGACTGAATCGGCCGCACCGGGATATCCGCAAGGGAGAGGGCCGGGGCACGACCGCCCCGCGCCCGCAATCCTGCGGAGGAGACATGGCACTGGTGAAAGCGGGGGTCCTCGTGCTCGACTGCGCCGAGCCCGAGAAGCTCGCCGTGTTCTACAAGGAGCTGCTGGAGGGGGAGGAGGTGGACGCCACCGCCAACCGGATCGAGATCAGGAGCGGTGACGGCTTCCGGATCGCGCTGCGCCGGGACGTCAACGCGACGCCGCCCAGCTGGCCGCGCCCCGAGAACTCCCTCCAGGCCCATCTGGAGTTCGTGGTGGACGACCTCGACGCGGTGGAGCGCCGCGTGATCAGCCTCGGCGGCCGCCCCCTGGAGGCCAAGGAGCCTTCCGGCCCTCTGGAGGAACGCGGTTACGCCGACCCGGCAGGCCACTCCTTCACCCTGCGCCGCACCGCCCCGACGGCACCCAAGCAGGGCTGAGCACCGCGAGGCTTACGAGCAGGCCGGTCGGGCGAAGTCCAGGCCGCTGACACCACCAGGGACGAGGCAGCCCGACAGAGCAGCTTGGGCCCGCACGGCCAGCCCGGGCCAGGGCGCGTGACGCCCCGGCAGGGTTCCGGAGGCCCGCACTGCCCGTCCGGGCCGGAACGTATGACGGCCCGGCAGGGCTGCGGCAGCCCGAGTCGCCTGCACGGGGCGTGCGTGTGACGCCCCGGCAGGATTCCGGAGGCCCGGAGTGCCTGCCCGGGCCCGGAACGCATGACGGCCCGGCAGGGCTGCGGCGGCCCGCGTCGCCTGCACGGCGTGCGCGTGACGCCCCGGCAGGGTTCCGGAGGCCCGCACTGCCCGTCCGGGCCGGAACGTATGACGGCCCGGCAGGGCTGCGGCAGCCCGAGTCGCCTGCACGGGGCGTGCGTGTGACGCCCCGGCAGGATGGCGGAGGCCCGGAGTGCCTGCCCGGGCCCGGAACGCATGACGGCCCGGCAGGGCTGCGGCGGCCCGCGTCGCCTGCACGGCGTGCGCGTGACGCCCCGGCAGGGTTCCGGAGGCCCGCACTGCCCGTCCGGGCCGGAACGTATGACGGCCCGGCAGGGCTGCGGCAGCCCGAGGCGCCTGCGCGGGGCGTGCGTGTGACGCCCCGGCAGGGTTCCGGAGGCCCGCACTGCCCGTCCGGGCCGGAACGTATGACGGCCCGGCAGGGCTACGGCGGCCCGCGGTGCCCGCCCCGCCCCGGGCAGGTGCGTGAAAACGAGGCCGGCCCCGCCCGGCGACCGCCGGGCGGGGCCGGATGGCCGTGTCAGTCCCGGCCGCCCTTCTCGCCGACCGGCCACGTGCCGGTCGAACGCTCGATGGCCTTTGCGCCCGCACGGTCCACGGCGCTGCGCACCACCGCGAAGATCGCGCCCTGGATCGCGGCCGCCAGCAGGACTTCGCCCCAGCCACGGTCCTTGTCCAGTGCGTCCGGCGCGTCCTCCTCGTGCCGGATCGCCATCCACGTCTTGCGGAAGGCCAGCCCGGCCAGCCAGCCGCCCGACCAGCCGAGGACGAATCCGAAGGGCTGGTACGCGAGGGACATCTTCTTCTTCTTGGCCACGGGAGCTCCTAGATCGCTAAGGGGGGTGAGTGTGGTCAGGGGGTGTGCGCCGCCGGGATCCGCTCCTCGGCGCGGACCGGCCCGGGCGGTGTGCCGTCACCGAACGGCCTGCCACCCAGCTCCTCACGGTGGTGCGGGGTGAGCCAGCCGGACAGGTCCGGGCCGAGCGGCACGATGCGGGTCGGGTTGATGCCCGTGTGCACCTGGTAGTAGTGGCGTTTGATGTGGTCGAAGTCGACGGTGTCGCCGAACCCCGGCGTCTGGTACAGGTCGCGGACGTACGCCCACAGCACCTGGTTCTCCGTCAGCTTCCAGCGGTTGCACTTGAAGTGGCCGTGGTACACAGCGTCGAAGCGGACCAGGGTGGTGAACAGCCGGATGTCCGCCTCGGTGATCGTGTCGCCCACCAGGTACCGCTGCTGCTCCAGCCGCCCGGCGAGCAGCTCCAGCCGTCGGAAGACCCCGGCGCAGGCGGCCTCGTACTCCTCCTGCCCGGTGGCGAAACCGGCCCGGTAGACGCCGTTGTTGACGTCCTGGTAGACGTCCGCCATCACCTCGTCGATTTCGTCGCGCAGCTTGTCCGGGTACAGGTCGGGCGCGCCCTCCCGGTGCAGGGCCGTCCACTCGGTCGCGAGGTCGAGGGTGAGTTGCTGGTAGTCGTTGGTCACCAGTCGCCCGCTGGGCACGTCCACGATCGCCGGCACGCTGACCCCGCCGGGGTAGTCGCGCTCCCGGCGGTCGTAGGCCTCGCTGAGATAGCGGATGCCGAGGACCGGGTCACGGCCGTCCTCGTCCAGCGTGAAGCGCCAACTGCGGTCGTCCTGGATCGGGTCGGCGACGGCCAGGGACAGGGCGTCCTCCAGACCGAGCAGCCGCCGGGAGACCAACGACCGGCTCGCCCAGGGGCAGGCGCGGCTCACGACCAGACGGTAGCGGCCGGCCTCCACCGGCCAGCCGTCCCGGCCGTCCGCGGTGATCCGGTCCGAGAAATGCGCCTTGGACCGTTTGAACGCCCTCCTTCCGTAGTCGGTGTTGCCGTCGCCGTCGTCGCGGCTCATGGGGGTGACCTCCTCTGCCGTACGTGGGCCCTGGTGAACGCGTTCCCCGTTTTCCGTCAAGCCCACGGTGTGAGTACCCCCGACCGGGGCAATCGGCGGAGGTGACTGATGAAGGAAGTGATCACAAGACACGCGTCACCGTGCTGGTGGCGCTCGCGGCCAATCTGGTGATCGCGGTCGCCAA
This sequence comes from [Streptosporangium] indianense, assembly GCF_021474405.1. Lineage (GTDB taxonomy): Bacteria > Actinomycetota > Actinomycetes > Streptomycetales > Streptomycetaceae > Streptomyces > Streptomyces indiaensis. The sequence continues at coordinate 20,918 of NZ_JAKEIO010000017.1, read as the reverse complement.
GGCCATCGGCGGCCTCGCGGCCGGTTCACCGGCCCTGCTGTCCGAGGCGGCCCACTCGGTGGCCGACAGCCTCAACGAGGTGTTCCTGCTCGCGGCACTGCGCCGCAGCCGCCGCCCCGCCGACCGGCGTCATCCGTTCGGTTACGGCAAGGAGCGGTTCTTCTGGTCGCTCCTCGCGGCCGTCGGGATCTTCGTGATGGGCGGCTGCTTCTCCTTCTTCCAGGGCTTCGAGGCCCTGACGAGCCAGACGGAGGAGAAGCTCAGCGGCTATGTGGCCGGCCTGATCGTGCTCGGCGTCGCCCTCCTCGCGGAGGGCGGCTCGCTGCTGCGGGCGCTCTACCAGGTGCGACGGCAGGGTGGCATGGGCTCCGGGCTGCGCGATCCGGCGCTGCGGACGGTCGTCGCCGAGGACGGCACCGCCGTGCTCGGCGTCACCCTGGCCATCGTCGGCATGGCGCTGCACATGGTCACCGGCCAGGCGGTGTGGGAGGCCTCGGCCTCACTCGCGATCGGCGCGCTGCTCGTCTACGTGGCTTTCCGGCTCGGCCGCGACGCCCGCGACCAGCTGATCGGCGAGGCGGCCGACCCCGAGGCCAGCGGGCGGATCTGCGCGCTGCTGCGGGCTCAGCCCGAGATCGACACTGTGGAAGCGCTGTTCACGATGAAGACCGGACTGGACACGGCTCTGGTGGCCGCCCGCGTCGACCTGGTGCCCGGACTGGACAGCGAGCGCGTGGAGGAGGTCGCCGTCCGCATCAAGCGCTCCATAGCCAGCATGGTGCCCGAGGCCGACGAGATCTTCCTCGACGTGACCGATCGGCCCGCCGGCGAGGCAGTGGAAAGCCCCGCCGCGACGGGGGAGCGCGGCGGGGCCTGAACCTCGCGTGCCCCGTCGCGGCCGGTTCACACATGCGGGGCGGAAGATTTTTTGGCCGGCTGCCCGCACGGGGCGGCCGGCCCGCTGTCAGCCGGCGTCGGCCGGTTCCAGGACGAACACCGGAATCTCCCGGTCCGTCTTCTTCTGGTAGCCGGCGTACGCCGGGTAGGCGGCGACGGCCCGCTCCCACCAGGCCGCCTTCTCCTCGCCCGTGACCTCACGCGCGGTCATGTCCTGCTTCACCGGTCCGTCCTGGAGCTCCACCTGCGGATCGGCGCGCAGGTTGAAGTACCAGACCGGGTGCTTCGGCGATCCGCCGAGGGAGGCCACCGCCGCGTACCGTCCCTCGTGCTCCACCCGCATCACCGGTGTCTTGCGCAGTTTCCCGCTCCTGGCGCCGCGCGAGGTCAGGATCACGACCGGCATCTTCGAGCCCTGCAGCGTCGTCCCCTCGGTACCGCCGGAGCTCTCGTACAGCTCCACCTGCTTGCGCACCCACTGCGTCGGGCTGGGTTCGTACTCACCTTCGAGCGGCATGGCATCCGTCCCATCGTCGCGTCCGTGGCTCATCGCCGTCTGCCGTCAACAACCGTGCCCCGATGAATCATCCGCACCCGCGGGATCCGGCCGGATGCACACCTCATCCCGGAGCCGGCGCCATCCGCACGGCGAGCGCCGTCATCACCCCGCTCGCCACCCATGCCGTCGCCAGCCGTCCCCGACGGCCGGTCAGCGCCCGGCCCAGCAGCGCCCCGCTCCCGGCCAGCAGCACCTGCCAGCTCGCGGAGGCGGCGAAGGCGGCCACGACGAACACGCCCTGTTCCAGTGCGCCGGCCGGGCTCGTGGCCCGGGATCCGAGCACGAGGGCGGCGAAGTAGATGACGGTGGTGGGATTCAGCAAGGTGATGCCCAGCAGCCCCAGATAGGCCCGGGCAGGGCTCGGGGGAGCGGGGGCCGACCGGGTCGCGAGCCGGTGGCCGCGGTACTCGCGCAGCGCGGTCAGCGCGCCCCGCGCCGCCAGCACGAGCAGCACCAGCACGCAGATCCAGCGCAGCGGCCCGAGCACCGGGCGCAGCGCGGACGCCAGAGCCGCGCCCCCGAGGCTGGCCGCGAGCGCGTAGAGCCCGTCGGCGGTGGCGACGCCGAGAGCGGCGCAGACACCGGTGCGCAGGGTGGTGCGGGCGGTGAGGGAGACGAGGTAGGTCCCGACGGCGCCCACCGGGACGGCGATGCCGTACCCCGCGAGCAGCCCCGCGACGAGCGCGGCCGTCATGAGCGCGGCGGCGTCGGCCCTCCGCGGTGGCCGGACTGCTGCTGTCGGCGCGCGGCGGAGGTGGCGGCGGACAGCAGCAGGAGAACAGTCGACGTAGGCATGGCCGGATCCTGCGGTCTGCCTCGCCCTGCCGACAACCGGTTTTCGCGTCGGCGCCCCCGCCTCGGCGCCCGGCGGGGACCACGGCACCGGCCCTCTGTGGGTCCGACACCGGCCCCCGGCGCGGGTCCTGCGCGCCTGACACCGGCCCCCGCAGCCGCACGGGAGGACGGCATTCCCCGGCCATGTTGCCTCCGTCGGCGATCTGGCCGAACTTCGCGTCGTCCCTTAGATGCCTCGGGCATCTAATGAAGATCGGCACGACGCACTACTCGTCTGCGAGGTCTCCATGACGGAAACGACCGCACCCGTCGCCTTCCCCCAGAGCCGGACCTGCCCCTACCACCCACCCGCCGCCTACGACACGCTGCGCACCGAACGCCCCCTGACCCGGATCACCCTCTTCGACGGCCGCGAGGCCTGGCTCGTCAGCGGGCACGCCACCGCCCGCGCGCTGCTGGCCGACCCGCGCCTGTCGTCCAACCGCGACCGGCCGGGCTTCCCCGCCCCCACCCAGCGCTTCGCCGCGATCCGCAACCGCAGAACGGCCCTGCTGGGCGTCGACGACCCCGACCACCGCACCCAGCGGCGGATGGTCGTCGGGGACTTCACCCTCAAGCGGGCCGTCGAACTCCGGCCACGCATCCAGCAGATCGTGGACGAACGGCTCGACGCGATGACCGCCGGGGGCCCGGTGGCGGACCTGGTGAGCGCCTTCGCACTGCCCGTGCCGTCCATGGTGATCTGCGCCCTGCTCGGTGTCCCGTACGCCGACCACGACTTCTTCGAGGCCCAGTCGCGTCGGCTGCTGCGCGGCCCGGAGACGGCCGACGTGCTCGACGCCCGGGACCGGCTGGAGAAGTACTTCGGCGAACTGATCGACCGCAAACAGCGTGAGCCGGGCACCGGCCTGCTGGACGACCTGGTCCACCGGCAACTGCGCGAGGGCGACCTCGACCGGGAGGGCCTGATCGCCATGGCCCTCATCCTGCTGGTGGCGGGCCACGAGACGACCGCGAACATGATCTCGCTCGGCACCTTCACCCTCCTCCAGCACCCCGAGCGGCTCGCCGAGCTGCGCGCGGACCCCGGGCTCCTGCCCGCCGCCGTCGAGGAGCTGATGCGGATGCTGTCGATCGCCGACGGCATGCTGCGTCTGGCCGTCGAGGACATCGAGGTGGCGGGAACGACGATCCGCAAGGGCGAGGGGGTGGTCTTCGCGACCTCCGTCATCAACCGCGACGAGACGGTCTACCCCGACCCGGACACCCTCGACTGGAACCGTCCGGCCCGGCACCACGTGGCGTTCGGCTTCGGCATCCACCAGTGCCTCGGTCAGAACCTCGCCCGTGCCGAGTTGGAGATCGCCCTGCACAGCCTCTTCGACCGGCTGCCCGGCCTGCGCCTGGCCGCCCCGGCCGAGGAGATCCCCTTCAAGCCCGGCGACACCATCCAGGGGATGCTGGAACTCCCCGTGACCTGGTAAGGGTCCGCACCCATGCACATCGACATCGACCAGGACGTCTGCATCGGCGCGGGCCAGTGCGCCCTGACCGCCCCGGGCGTGTTCACCCAGGACGACGACGGTTACAGCACCCTGCTGCCGGGCGGCGAGGACAGCGGCAGCCTCCTGGTGCGGGAGGCGGCCCGTGCCTGCCCGGTCGGCGCCATCACCGTGTCCGAGCGGGTGGGCTGACGCCGGAGCTCATCCGGCGCCCAGGAGCCGCCGGGCCGCCTCGCGCGCCTCGGCCGCGGGCTCGGCGCTCCTGGTCACCCCCGCCGTGACCATGGCACCCTCGGCCAGCAGGAAAAGCTGACCGGCCAGCGCGTCGGGCCGCCCCGCCGCCGCCACGAGGTCCTCGAGGTACTGCCGGAACCCCCGCTTGTGCGCCCGCACTTGGGCGGCCACGCGCTCCGAGGTCGCGCCCAGCTCGCCATAGGCGTTCAGCCACGCACAGCCGCGGAAGCCCGGCTCGCGGAACCACTTCGCGAGCCAGTCGAACACGGCCAGGATCCGCTCGTCGGGCTCCGGCCGCCGCTCGACGTACGCGGCCAGCTCCCCGCGCCAGCGGGTGTCGCGCCGCACCAGATACGCCTCTACCAGCTGCTCCTTCGCCGGGAACAGCTGGTAGAGCCGCTTGAGTGAGACCCCGGAGGTGCCGCGTACGTCGTCCATGCCGACGGACTGCACACCCCGCCCGTAGAACAACTCCTCGGCGGCGTCCAGCGCCCGCTCCCGGGCCTCTGCCCTGTCCATCTCCGGCCTCCTTGACGCGAGAACGAGCGTTCTCCTACGGTAGCGGCCACTGGGGAGAACGGTCGTTCTCCTTTGCTGCCGGGGAGGAACCATGACCGACCGCCCGCCGCTGCCGCCCTTCACCCGCGCGACCGCGGCCCAGAAGGTCCAGGCCGCCGAGGACGCCTGGAACACCCGCGACCCGCACAAGGTCTCCCTCGCCTACTCACCGGACTCCGTCTGGCGCAACCGCGACACCTTCGTCACCGGCCGAGCCGAGATCGCCGGGTTCCTGACCCGCAAGTGGGAGCGCGAGCAGGAGTACGCGCTGCGCAAGGACCTGTGGGCGTTCGACGGCAACCGCATCGCCGTCCGCTTCCAGTACGAGTGCCGGGACACGGACGGGCAGTGGTGGCGCTCCTACGGCAACGAACTGTGGGAGTTCGACGAGCACGGCCTCATGACCCGGCGCGAGGCGAGTATCAACGACATGCGGATCGAGGAGGGCGAGCGCCGCATCTTCGGCCCCCGCCCCGAGTCGGAACGCGCAGACACCTTCCCGCTCCGGTGAGCCGGGGCGGTCGCTAGGGTTTCCCGGATGACCGACCAGGACGCCCGCAAACCCTTCCTCTACGTCGTCGTCTGCGCCGCCGGTATCGCCCAGGACGTCACCGAGCTGACCACGGCCGCGCAGGAACGGGACTGGGAGGTGGGCGTCATCGCGACGCCCGTCGCCATGAACGGCTTCTTCGACACCGCCGCCGTCGAGGCTCTGACGGGCCGCCGCATACGCTCCGCCTGGCGCTCACCCGGCGAGCCGCGCCCGTTCCCGGCGCCCGATGCCGTGGTCGTCGCGCCCGCCACCTTCAACACCGTCAACAAGTGGGCGGCCGGCATCGCCGACACCCTGGCCCTGGGCACCCTGTGCGAGGTCGCGGGCCTCGGGGTGCCGATCGCCGTCCTGCCGTGCGTGGCGGACGCCCTGGCCGCCCATCCCGCCTACCGGGACAGTCTCGGACGGCTGCGGGGGATGGGCGTGCGGTTCGGGGAGCCGTACGCGGGAGAGCCCCGGGAGGACGGCGGGCGGCCGGAGTTCGGGTGGGAACGGGCCCTGGACCTGGTCGAACGCCGCTGACGGACCGGTTCGGGCCCCCCTCTGACGGTCCGTCCGGTCGGGTCTTCGAGCGCACACGAACACGTACGCTCCCCGTGGAACCCTCCCGAAGGCAGGAGCAGCAACGATGCAGTACGTGAAGCTCGGTTCGACGGGCCTGGACGTCTCGCGGATCTGTCTGGGGTGCATGACCTACGGTCTGCCCGACCGCGGCACCCACGAGTGGACCCTCGACGAGGAGGCCTCGCGCCCGCTGATCCGGCAGGCGGTCGAGGCGGGGATCAACTTCTTCGACACGGCCAACGTCTACTCCGACGGCACCAGCGAGGAGATCGTCGGCCGTGCTCTGCGCGATTTCGCCCGCCGCGACGACATCGTCCTCGCGACGAAGGTGCACGGCCGGATGCGGCCCGGACCGAACGGCGGCGGCCTGTCCCGCAAGGCGATCATGACCGAGCTCGACCAGAGCCTCGCCCGCCTCGGCACCGACTACGTCGACCTCTACCAGATCCACCGCTTCGACCCGGACACCCCGGTCGAGGAGACGATGGAGGCCCTGCACGACGTCGTCAAGGCGGGCAAGGTCCGTTACCTCGGAGCCAGTTCGATGTACGCCTGGCAGTTCTCCAAGGCCCAGTACACCGCCCGTCTGAACGGCTGGACCCCCTTCGTCTCCATGCAGAACCACTACAACCTGATCTACCGCGAGGAGGAGCGCGAGATGCTCCCCCTGTGCGCCGACCAGGGCGTGGGCGTGCTGCCCTGGAGCCCGCTCGCCCGCGGCCGTCTCACCCGGGACTGGGACACCACGACCGAGCGCAGCGCCACCGACGCCTTCGGCGGCAGCCTCTACCAGGAGGGCGACCGCACGATCGTCGAGGCGGTCACCCGCATCGCCGGCGAACGGGGTGTCCCCCGCGCGCAGGTCGCCCTCGCCTGGCTGCTCCACCAGCCCACGGTGACCGCACCGATCGTCGGCGCGTCCAGGCCCGGGCACCTGGAGGACGCGGTGGCCGCCGTCGAGCTCCGGCTGGGCGACAAGGAACTGGAGGAACTCCAGGACCCGTACGTCCCTCACCCCATCGCCGGGCACTGAACGCACGTCCCGAAGGTCAGTGGGGTCCCCGCGGGGCGAACTCCGTTCCGCAGGGACCCGCCCCCTCGCTCTCCGCCAGCTCCACCCTCGTCCCGCTCATCGTCAGCGTCCGGTAGAACCGTTCGATCCGCTCGGCCGAGCGGCCCACGTAGTGGCCGATGAAGGACCGCCGGAACCGCTCGGGAGCCCGGTTCGGCTGGGACCCGTGCACCAGGCTTCCGTTGAAGAACAGGACGTCCCCCGGTGCCATGTCCACGGGCACCGTCGTCAGCCCTTCCGGCGGCGGAACGAACTCCCGGGCGAACGACACCTCCTCGTCGGCGAGCTCAGGGCAGAGCAGGTCCATGCGATGCGTGCCCGGCACCACCTCCAGCCCGCCGTTCTCCCGGTCGATCACGTCGCAGGCCACCCAGGCCGCCACACACGTGCCCGGCTCCACCCGCAGGTAGAAGTTGTCCTGGTGCAGCGCCTGCCCCCGGGCCCCCGGCGGCTTGAAGTAGAACATGCTCTGCGCGGCCAGCACCTCCTCGCCGAGGAGCACCTCCAGGACCGTGCGCAGCCGGGCGTCCAGCAGGACCTCACGTGCGAGGTCGCTGATCTCGTGCGGGTGCATCACCCGCGGCCACACGTGCAGTGGATCGGCGCCCGGCTCGTCCCCGGCGCGGGGCTCGAAATGCCCGGGTACCGGACCGGCCGCCCGCAGTGCCGCGAACTCGCCGCACAGCCGCTCCGTCTCATCGGCTCCGAAGAGCCCGCGCACCACCGTGAAACCGTCCTCCTCGAATGCCTCCCGACACCGCCGGAGCCCGGTGGGGTCCAGGATGGAGGCACCGGTGGCCCCGTTGTCCGCGACGGTCATGAAGGCTCCCCTCGATCGGGTGTCATCGCTATGGAACGCTAGGCCGACCGGCCGCCGAGGAGGATGCCCGTGGGTGCTGACGGACTGCCCAGGACTGCTGCCGAACGACACCGCGAGAACGCCGCGACCACCGCGGCCGCGCCGATCACCATCACCACCTCCACGGCTACGCCCGCGCCTACGACCGCGCCCGCGACGACCACCGCGGCCAGTGGGGATCCCGCGCCGCCGCCCGGGCTGGTCGTCCTCGGCCACTTCGACCAGCCGCCCGGCTACGGCGTGAACCGTCCGCAGGGCTCCGCGAGCTGGCTCTTCACCTGGACCACCGCGGGCGCGGGCCGGCTGCGGCAGGGCGACGCGCGCACCTCGGCCGCCGCGGGCACCCTGGTGGTGCTCGCCCCGGGTGTCCCGCACGGCTACGGCGTCGAACCCGGCGCCGGGCACTGGCGGTTCTGGTGGGCGCACTGCCGGGCCCGCCCGTCCTGGGCCGCGTGGCTGCGGCCCTACGACGCCGGGCACGGGATGTACGTGGTCTCCTCCGTCCCGGCCGGGGTGCACGGCCGCGTCGCGGCGACGTTCCGGCGGATGCATGCCGACGTCCGGTGGACCGGCACCGGAGCACCGCCCGCCCCGTCACCGCCGGAGGAGTCGTCGCCGGACGGGCAGGTCGCCGTGGCGCACGGCAGCGCGGCCCGCGAACTGGCCCTGTGCGCACTGGAGGAGATCGTCCTCCTCACCACCGCAGGCGCCCGGCCGGCGCAACCCCCACCCGGCCTCGACGCCCGGATCCGCCGCGCCCAGGAACTGATCGACGCCGACCCGGGAGCGCCGCACACCGTCCACTCGCTCGCACAGAGCGTCGCGCTGTCACCGTCCCGCTTCGCTCACCTGTTCAGCGGCCAGCTCGGCCGGTCACCCATGCGCGCGCTGCGCGAGGCGCGGCTGCGCCATGCCGCCCGGCTGCTGGAGGGCACCGACCTGCCCGTGGAACGCGTCGCCGCCGTCTCGGGGTTCGCCAGCCCGTTCCACTTCAACCGCGTCTTCCGTGCGCGCTACGGGGAACCGCCCGGGGCGTACCGCGCGACGCACGGCGGCCGGTCCGGCTGAGCGGCCTATTGGTTCCGCCGCAGGCGTCGAAAGGCCGATGCGGAATCGCGGCGACCGCGTGATCTGCTGCTCGGGAGGCCGCCCAATGGTTGCCGTACGGCCGGCGAGAGCGGGCAAATGCGAGCAGCTGAAGATGCAGTCGGCACTGAAATGTCTTTCGCCGCGCTCATTGACTTCCTGTCAAATAGCGCTGGCCGCACTCGCAAAGCACGAAACCGTGCGCTCACTTGTTCCCTGTCCCTGACCTGTGCAAAGGTGTGCCCTGTCGGCGTGCCCCCACACGCCTTTCTTTCGTATGCGCGAGGCCGCCGGCCAGCATACCCCTTGGTATGGACTTTATTCCGTATGTCCTTGAGAGGAATGCAGCCGTGAAAGACGCAGGCCCGTCGAATTCTCCGGCCTCGGCCCGTGGGTTCGGCGCGACGGACGAGCAACTGAGCGCGGAGCTCAGGAAGTGGACCGGGGCGACGCCCGCACTCCACCCCGTCGGTGAACTGCTGGACCGGCACTGGGAGGCGGCCTTCGCCTACGCCCGGCTGTGCACCGACGGCCCGCGCTCCGCGGGCATGCTCACCACCGCGGCCTTCACCCGGCTCTTCGGGGAGACCCTCCGGCAGAACGGTCCGACGTCCGCCTGGCGCCCCCATCTGCTGCTCACCGTGCGGCGCATCGCGGCCGAGTGGGCGGGCGACCACCGCTGCGACATGCTCCACCCCGAGCTGCTCGCCGGGACCGCGGAGGGGGAGCGGCCCGCCTCCCGGTTGCTGCCGTCGCGGCACCGGCGTCTGCTGTCCGGGGCCTTCCAGCGGCTGCCCCAGTCCGCGCGGTGCCTGCTGTGGCACGTGGAGGTCGAGGCCGAGCCGCTGACGTCCCCGGCCGGACTGCTCGGTCTGGACGAGGAGGGGGCGCGCGTCGAACTGGGCCGGGCCCGGGACCGGTTGCGCGAGGAGAGTCTCCAGCTCCATCGCGAACTCGCCCCCGACGAGGAGTGCCGGCGCTATCTGCGCCTGCTCGACGTGACGTACCGGCGCGGCGGTCTCGACATCGACCCAGATCTACGCGCGCATATCGAGGGGTGCGGACACTGCAGCGCGGCGGCGGACCAGCTCGGCCAGTTCAACCACGGTCTCGGCGTCGCCCTGTCGGAAGCGGTGCTGGGCTGGGGGGGGCGGGGGTACGCGGAGGTCCGTCTGAGCCAGGCGGGGGAGAGCGCGGCGGAGCGGGGACACCCCGGCGGAGCGGGCGCCGTGGCCGGTGCGACCGCCGCCGAGGTTCCGGCCTTCGCCGCGCGCGCACTGTTCCCGGACCCGGTGGCCCTGGCACGCGAGGTCTTCCCGGACCCGGACCCACTGGCCTACGAGATCATCCCGGAACCGGCGCGTGAGGCTGCTCCTGGGCGGGCCGGTGAGCCGGGTGCGGCCTTCACGGGGCCGACAGGTGCGGGGCGTGAGGCTTTTCCGGGGCCGAGAGGCGCGGTGGGTGAGGCCTTCTCGGGGCCGGCAGGTGCGGCGGGTGAAGCCTTCCCGGGGCCGGGAGGCGCAGCGCGTGAAGCCTTCCCGGGGCCGGCAGGTTCTGTTCCGGACGGCTTCCCCGACTCGGTTCGTGCGGCGCACGAGACCTTCCCCGGGCCGACTCCAGAGGCGCGGGAGGCGGTCCCCGGGTCCAGCGCCGGGACAAGGGGGGCCTTGCAGGATCCGGTCGGCGCGGCCCCTCTGGCCTTCCCCGCCCCGAACGCAGTCGCCGGTGCGGCGCATGAGAACGTCGCGGACCCGGTCGCCCTCGCCGGTGCGGTCGGGGAGTCCTTCACCGATCCGGGCGGCCCCGCAGCCGTACCGCCGTTCCCGCCCGTGGCCGAGGGTGCGGCACCCGCCGCGGCGCCGGCCCGCACCGCACCGCCCGCGCCCCCGCGCCACCGGCCCGAAGGCGCGCGCACAGCGGCCCGGAGAGCCGCCCACAAGGCGGCCCGCCGCGCCGCCCGGCGGCGCAACCTCACCGCGGGCATCCTGACCGTCAGCGGCCTCGTCGTCCTGCCTCTGGTCCTGTGGTCCACCGGTGACTCCGGCGACAGCGCCCCGGCCGGCGCGGACCGGCCCGCCGGCGAGACACCCGACTCCGAGGCGGGCGACGCGAGCACCGACCCGTCCCGGACCGGTGCGGGCGACGCCCAGCAGGGCGCCCTGCGCGGCCGGCTGCACAATGTCGCCTCGGACCTGTGCGTCGGCATCGAGGGCGAGAAGGCGGTCCTGGGCGGGGAGGCCGAGCTCACCACCTGCTCGGCGGACGCCGCCCAGCAGTGGACGTACGAGACCGACGGGCTGCTGCGCAACGGGGCCGCCCCCGACCTGTGCCTCGACTCGCGGCTCGGCTACTCCGTGCGGCTGGCTCCCTGTGCCGGCCCCTCCCGGCCGGACCCGAAGAACATCCGCTACGACTTCACCCTCCAGGGTGCCCTGGTGCCCCGCTGGGACCAGGACCTCGCCCTGGCGCCGGCCGCCACGGACGGCTCGGGAGCCCTGGTGGTCAAGGCCCGCCGGGACGACGAGGTCCAGCGCTGGGTGATCGACACCGCCAAGGCCGACCTCCAGATGCAGGCCGTCACTTGGAACGACGCCGTCCCGGCCGCCCGCACCACTCCCACGCCGTCCCCCCGTCCCAGCACGTCGAAGACGCCCGGTACCGCACCCGCCCCGCAGCCGACGCCGAGCAGCCCGGCCACAACCGCATCGCCCTGCGACCGCTTCGGCTCCTCCTGCGACTCCGACGGCCGGTACGGCAACCCGCACGACGGCTACCCCGGCTACGGCTACGGCGGCCACGGCGGAGGCGGTCGCCGCTGACCCGGGACGGGCTCAGGCGCCGACGACGGTCAGCGACAGCCACAGGGCGGCCACGGCCGACACCAGCGCGGCCGGTACCGCGAGCAGCCCGAGCCGGGTGAACTCACCGAGCCCGACCCGTTGCCCGTCCTGCTGGACGATCCGCCGCCACAGCAGGGTCGCCAGCGATCCGGCGTAGGTCAGGTTGGGGCCGATGTTCACGCCGAGCAGCACCGCCAGCACGGCGCCGGGACCGGACCCGGCGGTCAGGGGCAGCAGCACCAGCACGGCGGGCAGGTTGTTGATGAGGTTCGCCAGCACCGCGGCCAGCACGGCCACGCCCAGCAGGGTGAGCAGCCCCGATCCGTCGGGCAGCACACGGCGCAACGCGTCGGCGAGTCCGTGGTCGACGACCGCGCGCACCACGACGCCGAGCGCGAGCACGAACGCCAGGAACGCCGGGGCCGCGGACCGCACCACCGTGAGCGGCGTGGCCCGCCGCCGTACGAGTGCCCGCCCGGCCAGGACCAGCGCACCGGCCAGAGCCGCCCACGCCGGCGCGATGCCCACCGCGGACGCCACGACGAACCCGGCGAGCGTGCAGCCGACGGTCACGAGGGCGAACAGCGGGAGCGGCCCGGGACGCTGCTCGGCGTCGGGGGAGGGGAGGGGCGCCGCGAGTTCCTCGTCGAAGAAGCGCCGGAACACCAGGTACTCGGCGGCGATGGCGACCAGCCAGGGCAGGGCCATGAGCGTCGCGAAGCGGGTGAAGCTCAGCCCGCTCGCGGTGAAGGCCAGCAGATTGGTGAGATTGGAGACCGGAAGCAGCAGCGAGGCGGTGTTCGACAGGTGGGCGCAGGCGTACAGGTGCGGCCGCGCCCGGACGCCCATGCGGGTGGCGGTGGCGAGCACCACGGGGGTCAGCAGGACGACGGTGGCGTCCAGACTGAGCACGGCCGTGATCAGGGACGCCAGCGCGAACACCGCGGTCAGCAGCCGCGTGGGGCGCCCCGCCGCCCAGCGGGCCATCCACGCCCCGCAGGCCGTGAAGAGCCCTTCGACGTCGCAGAAGTGGGCGAGCACCAGTACGGCGGCGAGGAAGCCGACCACGGGCCCGAGCCGCTGGATCTCCTCCCAGGCGTGGTCCGGCGAGATCACCCCGAGGGCGATGGCGAGCCCGGCGGCGGGCACCGCCAGCACGGCCTCGGGCAGGCCCTTCGGGCGGGCGACGGCCCAGACGAGCACGGCGGCCAGCAGCGTCACGGACAGGACTTCGGCGAGCGGGGTGTTCAGGGCGGGGTCCTCCGGAGCGTGATCTGGCCGTGCCCGCCCATGGAAGCAGGCGTGGGTAAGAAAGCCGCAGCTGCCCCTGTCCGGCCGGGGTCCGCCCTCCGGCCCGGGTCGCACGCCCGCCGGGTCGAGAGGTTCGTTCAGATCTCTTCGTCGAGCAGGGCCAGCTCGGCCCAGATGGTCTTGCCCTCGGCCGTGTGCCTGCTGCCCCACCGCTGGGTGAGCTGGGCGACCAGGAGCAGACCGCGGCCGCCCTCGTCCCAGGTCTTGGCCCGGCGCAGGTGCGGTGCCGTGTGGTTGGTGTCGGACACCTCACAGATCAGCGTGGCCGCGTCGTGGATCAGCCGGAGCCGGATGGGCGGTGCGCCGTAGCGGATGGCGTTGGTGACCAGCTCGCTCACCACCAGCTCGGCGGTGAACGTGGCCTCGGACAGCCCCCAGCGTTCCAGCTGGTCGACGACCTGCTTGCGGATGGGGGCGACCAGCGCCGGGTCGGCGGGGATGTCCCAGGTGGCGACCTGCGTGGACGGCAGACCGCGGGTGCGGGCCAGTAGGAGGGCCACGTCGTCGCTGGAGCCGCCCGGCGGGAGCAGGGTGTTCAGCACGCGGTCGCAGATCTCGTCCAGGGAGCCGGCGGGCCCCGACAGCGCCTCGCGGAGCATCCGGCCGCCCGCATCGACGTCCCGCTCGCGGCTCACGAGCAGCCCGTCCGTGTGGAAGACCAGGATGCTGCCCTCCCGCAGCTCCACCTCGGCCGCCTCGAACGGCAGTCCCCCGACACCCAGCGGGGGCCCCGAGGGAAGGGCGAGGTGGTGGGCCGGGCCGCCCGGTGGCACCAGCAGTGGCAGGGGGTGCCCGGCCCGGGCGAGGGTGCAGCGCCGCGACACCGGGTCGTACACCGCGTACAGGCAGGTCGCCCCCACCTCGCCGGTGCCGTCGTCACCGCCGGACTCGGCGGACAGCCGGACGACCAGGTCGTCGAGGTGGGTGAGCAGTTCGTCGGGGGCCAGGTCGATGTCCGCGAGGGTACGGACGGCGGTGCGCAGCCGGCCCATGGTGGCCGAGGCCTGAATGCCGTGGCCGACGACATCGCCGACGATCATGGCGACCCGCATCCCCGACAGCGGGATCACGTCGAACCAGTCGCCGCCCACGCCGGAGCGGGTGGCCGGCAGGTAGCGGGAGGCGGCCTCGACCGCCGCCGTGCGCGGCAGGGTGCGGGGCAGCAGGCTGCGCTGCAGGGTGAGGGTCGTCTCGCGCTCCCGGGAGTAGCGGCGAGCGTTGTCGATGCAGACGGCGGCCCGCGCCGTGACCTCCTCGGCCAGCAGCACGTCGTCGGGGGTGAACCCCTCGGGGCGGCGGAAGCGGGTGAAGACCGCCACGCCGAGGGTGGTGCCCCGGGCCTGGAGCGGCACGGACATCGTGGAGTGGATGCCGTACTCCTGGATCCGCCGGTAGCGCAGGGGGTCCCAGGCGAGCCAGCGTTCGAGGTCGCCGGACGCGCCCGAGGCCACGACGGTGTGCCCCGCCATCAGGGAGGCGGACTGCGGGGAGTTCTCCGGGTAGACCTGCACCTGCCCCGGCTTGGCGACGGCCTCGGGGCTGCCCCTGTTGACCGACTGGTGGGCGCACCGGCGCAGGCTCAGCGGCGGGACCGGCGGCCCGGCGGACTCGCCGCCGTACTCCCGGGGGTCGAGCAGGTCGACGCTGACGAAGTCGGCGAGGGTCGGCACGCACACGTCCGCCAGCTCCTGGGCCGTGCGGGTGACGTCGAGGGTGGTGCCGATGCGCACGCTCGCCTCGTTGACCAGCAGCAGCCGCTCTCGCGAGCGGTACTGGTCGGAGAAGTCGTGGGCCGTCACGCAGACGCCGCGCACCCGGCCGGTGCCGTCGGTGAGCGGGGCCATCCTGGCCAGCCAGGCGTGGGCCGCCCGGCTCTCACCGGTCGCCTTCATGTACGTCTGCATGTCCTGCCGCCGGCCGGTGTCGAGCACCCGGCGCAGATTGTCCTCGAGCTCGGTGTTCTGCGGCCGGCTGCCGATGTCGGTGGGTTTCAGTCCCACCATCCGCCCGGCGGGCAGCCCCAGCAGGTCCGCCATGGCGTCGTTGAGGCCGCGCAGCCGCAACCGCTCGTCGAAGATCATCATGGCGCAGGGCGACTGTGTCAGGGCCATGTGCACCAGCGGATCGTCCGGCATCCCCTGGCCACCGGACTCCGGCGGGGACACCGCGAGCCAGTCGGTCGCCTTCGGTCCGTCGGGCGGTCTGCGGTGGGCGAGCACCCAGACGGACACCGGGTGGCCGTCGCGGTGGCGCAGGGTGAGGGTGCCGCTCCAGCGGGAGTCGTCCGTCACGGAGGGCGGCTCCGCGCCGTCGGCCAGCAGCGCGGCGGCCGGGCGGCCCACGACCTCGGCGGCCGTATGGCCCAGGAGACGGCGGGCGCCCTCGCTCCACTCGGTGAGCGTGCCGTCGGCGGCGATGACGGCACGGGCGGCCACGCCATCGTCGAACGCCTCGTCCGGGCTCATCGTGGCGACTCCATACGGACACTCACAGTGAACAGGGAAGCCAGTTGAGTTCAAGCGTAGTCCGTAGGCACCCGGCGTGGACCGGTAACCCCCGCTGCCGCCTCCCCGGGCGGGGCGGGGCGTACGTCCGGCCGGAGTGATCACAGGAACAGAAGGACGCTGCCGCACCCGAGCGGCGCCTACGCCGACGCCCGCCTCCCCGGATACGACGACACACCGTCCAGGTGTGCCCTCCCGGTCCGGACGGGCGGCGAACAGCCAGTCCTGTCCGGACCGTTGACGGGGCGTCACATCTGCCACAACCATGGCCTGCGTCCGCTTCTGGGAGCGCTCCCACGCTGAGCGTCACCCGCACCTCCGACGAGGAGCCCAGACGTGAAACGACGCAGAACCGCCCTGCTGTCCCTGACGGCCCTGCTGGCGACCGCGCTCACCGCGCTTCCGGCGGCGCCGGCCGGGGCCGACGAGGTCGAGCAGGTCAGGAACGGCACCTTCGACACCGACACCGCCCCGTGGTGGACGACCAGCAACGTCACCGCGGGCCTGTCCGACGGCCGGCTCTGCGCCGACGTCCCCGGCGGCACGGCCAACCGCTGGGACGCCGCAGTCGGGCAGAACGACATCACCCTCGTGAAGGGGGAGTCGTACCGCTTCTCCTTCAGCGCGACCGGGACGCCCGCCGGGCACGTGGTGCGGGCGATCGTGGGTCTGTCGGTGTCGCCCTACGACACCTACCACGAGGTGACACCGCAGCTCAGCGTCTCCGGCGACCGCTACTCCTACACCTTCACCTCGCCCGTCGACACCGCGCAGGGCCAGGTCGGCTTCCAGCTCGGCGGCAGCGCGGATCCCTGGCGCTTCTGTATGGACGACGTCTCGCTGCTCGGCGGCGTGACGCCGGACCCGTACGAGCCCGACACCGGCCCCCGGGTGCGCGTCAACCAGGTCGGCTATCTGCCGGCCGGCCCGAAGAACGCCACCCTCGTCACCGACGCCACGGCCAAGCTGCCCTGGCGGCTGAAGAACTCCGGCGGGACGGTCGTCGCCGAGGGCACGACCCTGCCACGCGGCGTCGACGCCTCCTCCGGGCAGAACGTCCACTCCATCGACTTCGGCGCCCACCGCGCCAAGGGCACGGGCTTCACGCTCGTCGCCGACGGCGAGACCAGCCGGCCCTTCGACATCGACGCTAGCGCCTACGAGCGGCTACGCCTCGACTCGGCGAAGTACTACTACACCCAGCGCAGCGGCATCGCGATCCGCGACGACCTGCGGCCCGGCTACGGCCGCCCGGCCGGTCACGTGGGAGTGGCGCCCAACAAGGGCGACACCGCCGTGCCCTGCCAGCCCGGCGTCTGCGACTACACCCTCGACGTCAGCGGCGGCTGGTACGACGCCGGCGACCACGGCAAGTACGTCGTCAACGGCGGCATCTCCACCTGGGAACTGCTCAGCACCTACGAGCGCGCCCGGCACGCCCGCACCGGGCGGACGGACACACTGCGCGACGGCACGCTCGCCATCCCGGAGAGCGGCAACAAGGTCCCGGACATCCTCGACGAGGCACGCTGGGAACTGGAGTTCCTGATGCGGATGCAGGTGCCCGACGGCAGGCCCCTGGCCGGCATGGCCCACCACAAGATGCACGACGAGCAGTGGACCGGCCTGCCGCTCATGCCTCACGACGACCCGCAGCAGCGCGAACTGCACCCGCCGTCCACCGCCGCCACCCTGAACCTGGCCGCCACGGCCGCGCAGGCCGCCCGCCTGTACCGCCCCTACGACAGGGCGTTCGCCGACAAGGCGCTGACCGCCGCCCGCAAGGCCTGGTCGGCCGCGCTCGCACACCCCGACCGTCTCGCCTCCGACAGTGACGGTGTCGGCGGCGGCGCCTACGCGGACAGCGACGTCACCGACGACTTCTACTGGGCGGCGGCCGAGCTGTACCTGTCCACCGGCGAGAAGCGGTACGAGGAGTACGTCCAAAAGTCCCCGGTCCACACGGCCGACCTCTTCAAGCCCATCGGCTTCGACTGGGCCCGCACCGGCGCGGCCGGCCGGCTCGACCTCGCGACCGTGCCGAACAAGCTGCCCGGCCGGGACGCGGTGCGCCGGTCGGTCGTCCGGGGCGCCGACCGCTACCTGGCCACGCTCAGGGCACACCCCTACGGCATGCCGTACGCGCCCGACGGCAACACCTACGACTGGGGCTCCAGCCACCAGGTCCTCAACAACGCCGTCGTCCTCGCCACCGCGTACGACCTCACCGGTGCCCCGAAGTACCGCGACGGCGCGCTCCAGAGCATGGACTACATCCTGGGCCGCAACGCGCTGAACATCTCCTACGTCACCGGCTACGGCGAGGTCAGTGCGCAGAACCAGCACAGCCGCTGGTACGCCCACCAGCTGGACCCCGCTCAGCCCAACCCGCCGAAGGGCACCCTCGCGGGCGGGCCGAACAGCGGCATCCAGGACCCCTACGCACAGAGCAGACTCCAGGGCTGCGTCGGCCAGTTCTGCTACATCGACGACATCCAGTCCTGGTCGACCAACGAGCACACGATCAACTGGAACGCGGCCCTGACCCGCATGGCCTCCTTCGTGGCGGACCAGGCGTAGGGACAAGGGCAGGGACCGGGCAGCCGCCGCGTGCCGGGGGAGTCCGCCGGGAGGACGCCTCCGGCACGCGCGCGTAGCCTGGTGTCATGCCAGCGGTGCGGGTCGACGGCATCGAGGTCGCGTACGACAGGGTGGGCCAGGGCCCGCCCCTCGTGCTCGCTCACGGCGCCACCGCGGACGCCCGGCTGTTCCGCCCCCAGGCCGAGGATCTGTCCGACGAGTTCACCGTGGTCGCCTGGGACGAGCCGGGCGCGGGCCGCTCCTCCGACGTCCCCACCGCCTTCACCCTGGCCGACTACGCCCGCTGTCTGGCGGCCGTCATCGAGGACGTCGACCTCGGTCCCGCCCACGTCCTCGGCGTCTCCTGGGGCGGGACCGTCGTGCTGGAGCTCTACCGTCACCACGCCGGGCTCGTCCGGACGCTGCTTCTCGTCGACACGTACGCGGGCTGGAAGGGGTCGCTCCCGGCGGCCGAGGTGCGGTCGCGTGCCGAGGGGGCCGAGCGGATGCTCGCGGTCCCGGCCGAGGCGTTCGCACCGACCATGCCGGGCCTGTTCGCCGGGCAGCCACCCGCCGAAGCCGTACGTCTGCTGTCCGTGATGTCGGCCGACACCCGGCCCCGGAGCATGCGGACCGAGCTGACCGTCATGGTCGAGGCGGACCTGCGGGACCTGCTCCCGAAGATCGAGGTGCCGACGCTCCTGCTGTGGGGCGAGCTCGACGCCCGCTCACCCGTGGAGCCCGTCGCCCACCAGTTCCTCGGAGCGATCCCGCAGGCCACGCTGGTCGTGCTCCCGGGCGTCGGGCACCTCACCAACCTCGAGGCCCCGGAGCCGTTCAACCGGACCGTCCGGGAGTTCTGCCGCGCGCACTCCTGACGGGCCGCCCGGCCCATCGCCCCCGCCGGAGGCACTCACGCGGCCGGCCCGGGCAGGTGAGTGAGCTTGTCGGGGTTGGCCACGACGTAGATGCCGCGCACCCGGTCGCCCCGCGGGGTGAGGTCCAGCACCAGGACGGCGAACGGCGCGTCACCGTCGAACAGCACGGCCGCGTCGTCGCCGTTGACCCGCCGGTAGCGCCAGACCGGATGGTCCGGGCCGCCCCGCCCGGCGGTCAGCAGACGGGCCACCTTGTCCCGGCCGTGCACCGGGCGCAGACCGGCCCGCCTGCGCTTGCCGCCCGCGTCGGTCCACGCCGTGACGTCCGGCGCCAGCACCTCCATCAGCTCGGCGATGTCCCCGCCGAGCGCCGCCCGCACGAACCGCTCGGTCGCCTCGCGCCGCACCCGCGGATGCGCCTCGTACCGCGGCCGCCGGGCGTGCACGCGCTCCCGGGCCCGGTGCGCCAACTGGCGTACCGCGGCGGGGGAGCGGTCGATGATCTCCGCGATCTCGGCGTGCGGGTAGCCGAAGACCTCACCGAGCACGAACACCGCCCGCTCCAGCGGTGTCAGCGACTCCAGGACCACCAGCATCGCGAGCGACACCGACTCGGAACGCAGGGCCGGCCCCTCGGCGGTCTCGGCGTCCTCCGCGGCGACCAGCGGCTCGGGCAGCCAGGGGCCGACGTACGTCTCCTGGCGGCGGCTGATCACGGCACGGCGGCGCAGCGCGTGGTTGACGGCCACCCGCACGAGATAGGCGCGCGGATGGCCGACGCCGGCCAGGGGAGCGCCCCCGCCGCGGGCCGTCCAGGACAGCCACGTCTCCTGCAGCACGTCCTCGGTGTCGGCGACACTGCCGAGCATGTTGTAGACGACGCCGAACAGCAGCTCGCGATGGTCGACGAACACCCCGGTCGCCGCGTCGAACGGGGCGTCGGTACGGGGTACGGGGATCTCTGTCATGCCAGGGCCTCCTCGGGCGTGCTCACCACTGAGAGCCGGACAGCTCCCCGGAATGTGACATCCCGCGCTGTGATGTGACCCGCCTCTCAGCTGGAGCCTGGGCTCCGGTACCGTCGGGTGGACTTCCTGACCTGGGGATATTTACGCGCCAGTACCCGAGCGGTACCGTGAGGGCATGCCAGCTCTCAACGTGGAGTTCAGCGACCGCGAACTTGAGGACCTCAGGCAGATCGCCAAGGAGCGCGGTACTTCCATGAAGGCGCTCGTGCGGGAAGCGGCCGCGGCCGACATCGCCCGCCACCGGGCCCTGCAGGAGGGCGCGGAGGCCTTCCGCCGGTTCTTCGCCACCCACGCCGACGAGTTCGCCGCCGCCTTCCCCGACGACGAACCGTCCGCCAAGGGCGAAGGGCGGGCCGCCTGACCCATGGCGCCCGTGATCCATATCGACGTGCCGTGGCTGCTGCAGCGCCATGAAGAGGTCCTGCCGGACCAGCCCACCGTCAACGACTTCTCCGCGCTGGTCGCCGCCGTCGCCCGGCACCGCGTCGACCCGCCGCGCCTCGGGGTGAACTCCGACCCGGCCTGGCGGGCCGCCGCGCTGCTGCACACCATCACCGTGCTCCGGCCGCTGCCCTCGGCCAACGCCCGCTTCGCCTGCGCGACCGCCGTGGCGTACATGTTCGTCAGCGGCGTCGGCATCGACCCGCCCTACGGGGCCCTCGTCGACCTCGCACGCGACCTGCTGTCCGGCGCCACCGACGTGTACGGCGCGGCGGACCGGCTGCGCTCCTGGCAGATCTGAGGAACCGGGCCGGACGCCCGATGCGCACAGGCCGCAGGGAAATGTCGAAAACGGGTGCGAGCAGCGCGCATCCGTTCCCCCCTTTCTGACTTTCCGTCAATGGCGGGGATGTTGTCCGGGCGCCTTGTTGGTCGTGTGCGGGTTGTGCAAGAGTGAAACGCGTGTGCGGGGGGAATGACCGGGTGTCGCACGTGATTTGTGGACCACGTCCGATTCACCGTCGGTGAATTCGCACCTCCCGCGCCGCGCCAAAACAGGTACGCACCAACCGGGCCTCCTTTTTCGGCGCCAGGTCTTCTGTGTGTCACATGCGTGGGAAGGAACCATCTCAGTGCCCACCCCCCACCCCCCTCGTC
>NZ_JAKEIO010000016.1 GCF_021474405.1 [Streptosporangium] indianense | reverse complement strand
ACCTCAACCCCGAGTCGTTCGCCGCGATCGCCCCGGCCGCGGCCAAGGAGCCGGAACCGGCCGCCTCCGGGACACCGGCGAAGCCCGCCCGCCCCGCCTGGTCCTCCTACGCCCTCGTCGGCGCGGGAGCCCTCGCGCTGTTCCTGGTCACGGCCTTCTCCCCGAGCGAACTGCTCGGCCACTTCACGGTGTTCGTCCTGGCGATCGTCATCGGCTTCTACGTCATCGGCAATGTGCACCACGCGCTGCACACCCCGCTGATGTCGGTCACCAACGCCATCTCCGGCATCGTCGTAGTCGGCGCGCTGCTGCAGATCGGGCAGGGCGACACCGCCGTCACCGTGCTGTCGTTCGCCGCGATCCTGCTGGCGAGCATCAACATCTTCGGCGGATTCGCCGTGACCCGCCGCATGCTCGGCATGTTCTCGAAGGGCTGATCAGGATGACCACAGACACGGCCGCACAGGCCGCCTACGTCGTCGCGGCGCTGCTGTTCATCCTCAGCCTCGCCGGCCTCTCCCAGCACAAGACGTCCCGTTCCGGAGTCGTCTGGGGCATCGCGGGGATGGTCGTGGCCCTGGCCGCCACGGTCGGGCTCGCCTCCCGCAGCATCTCCGCGACCGGGCTGGTGCTGATCGTCGTCGCCACGGCGCTCGGCGCGGGCATCGGCCTGTGGCGGGCCCGGGTCGTCGAGATGACCGGCATGCCCGAGCTCATCGCCATCATGCACAGCCTGGTCGGTCTCGCCGCCACGTTCGTCGGCTGGAACGGCTACCTCGACGTCGACGCCGAGCTGTCCGGCTCGCTCCTGGGCATCCATCACGCCGAGGTGTTCATCGGGGTGTTCATCGGCGCGGTCACCTTCACGGGTTCCGTCGTCGCGTACCTGAAGCTCTCGGCCCGCATCAACTCCCGCCCGCTGACACTGCCCGGCAAGCACGTCCTCAACATCGGCGCGCTGGTCGCCTTCGTGGGGCTGACCATCGCGTTCGTGGCCCGCCCGAGCATGGGGCTGCTCATCGCGGTCACCGTGATCGCGCTCGCCCTCGGCGCGCACCTGGTCGCCTCGATCGGCGGCGGTGACATGCCGGTGGTGGTCTCCATGCTGAACAGCTACTCCGGCTGGGCCGCCGCCGCTTCGGGCTTCCTGCTCGCCAACAACCTGCTCATCGTCACCGGTGCGCTGGTCGGCTCCTCCGGTGCCTACCTGTCGTACATCATGTGCAAGGCGATGAACCGCTCCTTCATCTCGGTGATCGCGGGCGGCTTCGGCACCCCGGCGGCCACCGCCGACGAGGGCGAGCAGGGCGAGCACCGGGAGATCAGCGCCGAGGAGACCGCGGAACTCCTCGGCAACGCCACCTCGGTCATCATCACGCCCGGCTACGGCATGGCCGTCGCCCAGGCGCAGTACCCGGTCGCCGAACTGGCGCGCAAGCTGCGCGACCGGGGCGTGGAGGTGCGCTTCGGCATCCACCCCGTCGCCGGCCGGCTGCCCGGGCACATGAACGTGCTGCTCGCCGAGGCCAACGTGCCGTACGACATCGTCCTGGAGATGGACGAGATCAACGACGACTTCGCCGCCACCTCGGTCGTGCTGGTCATCGGCGCCAACGACACGGTCAACCCGGCCGCCACCGACAACCCGTCGAGCCCCATCGCCGGCATGCCGGTGCTGCACGTGTGGGAAGCGGCGAACGTCGTCGTCTTCAAGCGGTCCATGGCCGCCGGTTACGCGGGTGTGCAGAACCCGCTGTTCTTCCGCGAGAACACGCAGATGCTGTTCGGCGACGCCCGGCAGCGTGTGGAGGACATCCTGCGCGGGCTGGACTCCCTGGACGCACCGGTCCCGGAGATGGCCGGCACGTCACGCTGAGCGCGGTCTCCCGGCATCTCAGACTGACGCGGTGCCCCGCCGGAACGGTCCGGCGGGGCACCGGCGTCCCTGGGGTGCGGTCGGCCCGGTACCGGCGTTGACTGGTGAAGAGGGCATCACGACACGCCTGGCACGCGACGGAACGACGCATCCGCGTTGCGGCACCGGCATGGTGCGGAGTCGACCATGACCCACCAGCTTCGACTACGAGTGTCCGCGGTGCTGGCCACCGCTCTGCTGGCCCTTTCCGGTGGTTGGGCGTACGGGGCCCCCGCCCGTGACGACATGGGCCAGGACATGGAGACGGCCGTGCAGGGCGTCGACGCCTTCTGGGACGCCCACTGGTCCGAGTTCTTCACCGAGACCTACGTCCCGCCCACCGTCCTGGGCGAGTACGACGGTGCCTCCGCGGACGTCCCCACCTGCGACGGCGAACCGCTGTCCGACGACAACGCCGTCTACTGCGCGACGACCGAGGACTATCTCGCCTGGGACATCGACCTCATGCGCGACGGCTACCGGTTCGGAGACGGGTTCGTGTACCTGGTCGTCGCCCACGAGTGGGGTCACGCGATACAGAACCGACTCGACGTCCGACTGCGGACGATCGACAGCGAGTTGCAGGCGGACTGCCTGGCTGGAGCGGAACTCGAGGGTGCCGCCCGGGACGGAACGATCGTCTTCGAGCCCGGGGACGTCGACGAGTTGCGTACGGCCCTCGTCCTCGTCGCCGACAAGACCCCCTGGACGAAGGCCGGAGACCACGGAAGCGCCTCCGAACGAGTTGACGCCTTCACCCTGGGGCAACAGCAGGGGGTCGAGGGATGTCTGCCGTCTGCGGTCGCGGACGACGCGGAGTCATGAAGAACGCGGGAGGCCGGCCCGACGCGATGTCGGGCCGGCCTCCCGGCGGTGCTGCGGGGTCAGTCCGTGCCGGACTCCATCGCCGCGCGGTCCAGCCATGCGTCCTCCTCCGAGACCTCGCCCCGGGAGGCGATGGCCTCGGCGCCGCCCTGCGGCAGCTCGGGCATGGTGCCGATGAGGCCGGTCGCGGCGGCCTGGGAGGCGCCGATGGTGGGGCTGCCGGTGCCGATCAGGCCGATCCCGGCGTACTGCTCCAGCTTGGCGCGGGAGTCGGCGATGTCGAGGTTGCGCATCGTGAGCTGGCCGATCCGGTCCACCGGGCCGAACGCGGAGTCCTCGGTGCGCTCCATGGACAGCTTGTCCGGGTGGTAGCTGAAGGCGGGGCCGGTGGTGTCGAGGATCGAGTAGTCCTCGCCGCGCCGCAGCCGCAGCGTCACCTCGCCGGTGACGGCGGCGCCGACCCAGCGCTGCAGCGACTCGCGGATCATCAGCGCCTGCGGGTCCAGCCAGCGGCCCTCGTACATCAGCCGGCCGAGGCGCCGGCCCTCGGTGTGGTACTGGGCGAGGGTGTCCTCGTTGTGGATCGCGTTGACGAGACGCTCGTAGGCGGCGTGCAGCAGGGCCATGCCCGGCGCCTCGTAGATGCCGCGGCTCTTGGCCTCGATGATCCGGTTCTCGATCTGGTCGGACATGCCGAGCCCGTGCCGGCCGCCGATGGCGTTGGCCTCCATGACCAGGTCGACCGGGGAGGCGAACTCCTTGCCGTTGATCGACACCGGGCGGCCCTCGGCGAAGCCGATCGTCACGTCCTCGGTGGGGATCTCGACCGACGGGTCCCAGAACCGGACGCCCATGATCGGGTCGACCGTCTCGACGCCGGTGTCCAGGTGCTCCAGCGTCTTGGCCTCGTGGGTGGCGCCCCAGATGTTGGCGTCCGTGGAGTACGCCTTCTCCGTGCTGTCCCGGTAGGGCAGTCCGTGGGCCAGCAGCCACTCGGACATCTCCTTGCGGCCGCCGAGCTCGGTCACGAAGGCCGCGTCCAGCCAGGGCTTGTAGATCCGCAGATGCGGGTTGGCGAGCAGGCCGTAGCGGTAGAACCGCTCGATGTCGTTGCCCTTGAAGGTCGAGCCGTCGCCCCAGATCTGGACGTCGTCCTCCAGCATGGCCCGCACCAGCAGCGTGCCGGTGACGGCCCGGCCGAGCGGGGTGGTGTTGAAGTACGCCCGCCCGCCCGAGCGGATGTGGAACGCGCCGCAGGTCAGCGCGGCCAGGCCCTCCTCGACCAGCGCGGCGCGGCAGTCGACCAGGCGCGCGATCTCGGCCCCGTAGGTCTTGGCACGGCCGGGCACCGAGGCGATGTCGGGCTCGTCGTACTGGCCGATGTCGGCGGTGTAGGTGCACGGGACGGCGCCCTTGTCGCGCATCCAGGCGACCGCGACGGAGGTGTCGAGACCGCCCGAGAAGGCGATGCCGACGCGCTCGCCGGCGGGCAGGGAGGTGAGGACCTTGGACATAGAAAGAGTATGTATCACTTTGCATAGTCATGCAAGCCGGGTATGCGAAAACGCCGTCCCGGCCGCTCAGGGCTCAGGAAGGCGCTGCCTCGGAACCCCCGAGCGCGGCGAGGATCCGCTCGGCGGCCAGCGTCGGGGTGAGCTCGCCCTCCCGGACCCGCTGCTCCAGCACCGGAGCCAGCGCCCGTACCGCCGGGTCGGCCTGGAGACGGCCGAGGAGCTCGTCGCGGACCATGCTCCAGGTCCAGTCGACCTGCTGGTCGCGGCGCTTCGCGGTGAGGCGGCCGGTGGAGTCCAGCAGGGTGCGGTGCTGCTCCAGGCGCTCCCACAGCGTGTCCAGACCGGTCGACTCGCGGGCGCTGCAGTGCAGCACCGGCGGCGTCCAGAACGCGTCCTTGCCGTGCATCAGCCGCAGCGCGCCCGCCAGTTCCCGCGCGGCGGCCCGGGCGTCGCGCTCGTGCGGGCCGTCCGCCTTGTTGACGGCGATCACGTCGGCCAGCTCCAGCACGCCCTTCTTGATGCCCTGGAGCTGGTCGCCGGTGCGGGCGAGGGTGAGCAGCAGGAACGTGTCGACCATGTTGGCGACGGCCGTCTCGGACTGGCCGACGCCGACCGTCTCCACCAGGATCACGTCGTAGCCGGCGGCCTCCATCACCACGATCGACTCGCGGGTGGCCTTGGCGACGCCGCCCAGCGTGCCCGCCGTGGGGGAGGGGCGCACGAACGCCGCCGGGTCCACGGCCAGGCGCTCCATCCGGGTCTTGTCACCCAGGATCGAGCCGCCCGTACGGCTGGAGGACGGGTCGACGGCCAGCACCGCGACCCGGTGCCCGAGCGAGGTCAGCAGCGTGCCGAACGCGTCGATGAACGTCGACTTGCCCACGCCCGGCACCCCGCTGACGCCGATCCGCCGGGCCCGGCCGCTGTGCGGCAGCAGCGCGGTCAGCAACTCCTGGGCCAGCGCCCGGTGCTGGGGCCGGGTCGACTCGACGAGAGTGATCGCGCGGGCGATGATCGCCCGCTTCCCGTCGAGCACGCCCTTCACATATGCGTCGACATCGATCACAGCTCGTGCCCGAGGCCGTCCGACAGCCGCTTCACCAGGTCGTACGCCGCGTCCGGGATCACCGTCCCGGGCGGGAAGACGGCGGCCGCGCCCATCTCCAGCAGCGTCGGCACGTCCTGCGGCGGGATCACGCCGCCGACCACGACCATGATGTCCTCGCGGCCCTCCTCCGCCAGCGCCTCGCGCAGCGCCGGGACGAGGGTGAGGTGACCGGCCGCCAGCGACGAGACGCCGACGATGTGCACGTCCGCCTCGACGGCCTGCCGGGCCACCTCGGCGGGCGTCTGGAACAGCGGGCCGACGTCCACGTCGAAGCCGAGGTCGGCGAAGGCCGTGGCGATCACCTTCTGGCCGCGGTCGTGACCGTCCTGGCCCATCTTGGCGACCAGGATGCGCGGGCGGCGGCCCTCGGCCTCCTCGAAGGCGGACACCAGGGTGCGGGTGCGGTCCACGCTCGGGGACTCTCCGGTTTCGTTGCGGTACACGCCGGAGATCGTACGGATCTGCCCCGCGTGCCGGCCGTACACCTTCTCCAGGGCGTCGGAGATCTCCCCGACGGTGGCCTTCGCGCGGGCCGCGTGCACGGCCAGCTCCAGCAGGTTGCCCTCGCCGCCGGCGGCCCGGGTCAGCGCGTCCAGGGCGTCCTGGCAGGCCCGCTCGTCGCGCTCAGCGCGCAGCCGCCGCAGCTTCTCGATCTGCTGCGCCCGCACGGAGGAGTTGTCGACCTTCAGGACCTCGATCTGCTCGTCGGACTCCACCCGGTACTTGTTGACGCCGATGACGGGCTGACGGCCCGAGTCGATCCGGGCCTGCGTGCGGGCCGCGGCCTCCTCGATGCGCAGCTTCGGGATGCCGGCGTCGATGGCCTTGGCCATGCCGCCCGCGGCCTCGACCTCCTCGATGTGCTGCCAGGCCCGCCGCGCCAGGTCGTACGTCAGCTTCTCCACGTACGCGCTGCCGCCCCACGGGTCGATCACCCGGGTGGTGCCGGACTCCTGCTGGAGCAGCAGCTGCGTGTTGCGGGCGATGCGCGCCGAGAAGTCGGTGGGCAGCGCGAGCGCCTCGTCGAGAGCGTTGGTGTGCAGCGACTGTGTGTGCCCCTGGGTCGCGGCCATCGCCTCGACGCAGGTGCGCGTCACGTTGTTGAACACGTCCTGCGCGGTCAGCGACCAGCCCGAGGTCTGCGAATGGGTGCGTAGGGAGAGGGACTTGGCGTTCTGCGGGTCGAACTGCCTCACCAGCTTCGCCCACAGCAGGCGCGCTGCCCGCAGCTTGGCGACCTCCATGAAGAAGTTCATGCCGATCGCCCAGAAGAACGACAGCCGCGGCGCGAACGCGTCCACGTCCAGGCCCGCTTCTCGGCCCGCCCGGATGTACTCCACCCCGTCGGCGAGGGTGTACGCAAGCTCCAGGTCGGCCGTCGCACCCGCCTCCTGGATGTGGTACCCGGAGATGGAGATGGAGTTGTAGCGCGGCATCCGCTGCGAGGTGTACGCGAAGATGTCGGAGATGATCCGCATCGACGGCTTCGGCGGATAGATGTACGTGTTGCGGACCATGAACTCCTTCAGAATGTCGTTCTGAATGGTTCCGGCCAGCTTCTCCGGCGGTACGCCCTGCTCCTCGGCGGCCACGATGTACAGCGCCAGCACCGGCAGCACGGCACCGTTCATCGTCATCGACACGGTCATCTTGTCCAGCGGGATGCCGTCGAACAGCTGCCGCATGTCGTAGATGGAGTCGATGGCCACCCCCGCCATGCCGACGTCGCCGGTCACCCGCGGGTGGTCGCTGTCGTAGCCCCGGTGCGTGGGCAGGTCGAAGGCGACCGACAGGCCCTTCTGGCCGGCCGCGAGGTTGCGCCGGTAGAAGGCGTTGGACTCCTCGGCCGTCGAGAATCCGGCGTACTGGCGGATCGTCCAGGGCTGGTTGACGTACATCGTCGGGTACGGGCCGCGCAGGTACGGCGCCGCCCCGGGGTACGTCTCAAGGAAGTCCAGGCCCTCCAGGTCACGGCCCGTGTACAGCGGCTTGACCGCGATGCCCTCCGGCGTCTCCCACAGCAGGTCGTCCCCGCCGGAGGCGTGCTTGACCGCCGTACGCCACTCGTCGGTGCCGCCGTCGGGGGCCGGGGTGCCCAGCTCGATCCCGGAGAAGTCGGGGATACCCATCACGACACTCCCATGCGGTCGAGGGTCGCGGACAGCACGGCGACGGCGTCGCAGCCCGCGAAGACGTAACTGTCGACACCCGGGTACTCCCCGGGGCGGCCCGCCAGGAACACATGCCGTGCGCCGGCGGCCTTCAGCGCCTGGACGGCCGCCTCGGCCTGCTCCGCGTACAGCGCGTCGCTGGAGCACAGCACGGCCTCCGTCGCGCCGCTCTGCTCGAAGGTGCCCTCCGCGACCGGCTCGATACCGCCGGCCTGGAAGAGGTTCGAGGCGAAGGTGAGGCGGGCGGTGTGCGCCGCGGCCGGGCCGAGCGCGGCGAGGAAGACCCGTGGCCGGGAACCCGTCGCGGCGAGGTGGGCGTCCGAGCGGGCGCGCAGCGCCTCGTACGCCTCGTCACGGCGGACGCGCGGCAGCCCGCCGGAACGCGGCTCGGGTGCGTCCGCGCGGACGACCGGCTTCTCTGCGAGGAACGGGAACTCGCTCACGCCGGTGATGGGTTCGCGCCGCTTGGCCAGCCTGCCGGCGCGGGCCTGCCAGGTCTCGGCCAGATCCCGCTCCAGGTCGCCCGACCGCAGCGCGGCCGCCATGCCGCCGAGCCGCTCGAGCCGCTGGAAGAACTCCCAGCCCGCGTGGGCGAGTTCGTCCGTGAGGCGCTCCACGTACCAGGAGCCGCCCGCCGGGTCGATCACCCGGGCCAGGTGCGACTCCTCGATGAGGATGGTCGAGGTGTTGCGGGCGATCCGGCGCGCGAACGCGTCCGGCAGGCCGAGGGCGTGGTCGAAGGGCAGCACGGTGACCGCGTCGGCACCGCCCGCGCCCGCGGCCAGGGTGGCGATCGTGGCGCGCAGCATGTTCACCCATGGGTCGCGGCGCGTCATCATCACGGGCGAGGTGACCACGTGCTGGAGCTGCGCCCCCGCGCGCGGGGCCCCGCAGGCCTCGGCCACCCGGGCCCACAGCCGGCGCGCGGCCCGCAGCTTCGCGATCGTCAGGAACTGGTCGGCGGTCGCCGCGTACCGGAACTCCAGCTGGGCACAGGCCTGTTCGACATCCAGACCGGCCTCGGTCAGCTCCCGCAGGTACGCCACGCCGGTGGCCAGCGAGCAGCCCAGCTCCTGGGCGGCCGAACCGCCGGCCTCGTGACAGGGCAGCGCGTCCACGGTCAGCGCACGCAGCCCCGGGTACTCCCCGGCGCACAGCCGCGCGAGCTCCGCCGCCGAGGCGGTGTCGCCCCGCTGACCGGTACGGGCCTCGTGCCCGAGCGGATCCGCGCCCAGGTTGCCGCGCGCGGCGTCCCGGGCCACACCCCGCTCCGCGTACACCCGGAGCAACTCCCGCGCGGCGGGCTCGGTGTCGCTCCCCGCGTCCAGGACGACGGGCGCCAGATCGAGGTACACGCCGTCGAGGACCCGGCCGAGGTCCCGCACCGCGATGCCACCCTCCCCGACCGTCAGCCAGAGCGAGGTGACGCCGTTCTCCAGGTCCCCGAGCACCGCGTCACGGTCGGCCACCGTGTGCCGTTGCCGTACGTCCCAGCCGCCGACCGTGTTCCCCTCGGGGCGGCCGCCGCGCACAAAGGGAGCGAAACCGGGGAAGCCCGGCTCGGGCGCGGAGTCGTGGGCGGTGTAGAGAGGGCGGGTGCGCAACCCGTCCTCCAGCGCGGTGGACAGGGCTTCCTCGGCCTCGGCCCCCTCGACGTCCTTGCCCGATTTGCGCAGTACACCCGCCACAAGGCGCTGCCACTGCTCATGGGGCACGTCAGGGAACTCGCCGGCCAGCTCAAGCCCGTCGTCAGGCAGGACCGTCATGCTCGGATGTTAGGCCACGTTAACGAACGAGCAGCAGAGGGAACGGCTGTGACCTTGCCCTCGCTCCCGTTGTGACCTCGCTCTCCACCCCCCGCACCCGGCGTGCGCGAGGGATGGGCGCCGCGGCCCATGCTAGCGACGGGCCCGCTTTCCGGGGCCACGCGTGTGGCGAAGAACCGACGGCCGTCATGCGGCGCAGAGCACACCTGGCGGTGGGCCGGCGGCGGTGTGTGCGCTGAGTGCCTGGGTAGACGAACGACCGAAAGGTCACTTGGCAACACGAACAACAACGAAAGAGCCCCCGTATGGTCATCCCGCTTATGAAGCAGGCGGAAGATGAGCCGGGCGCGGACGAGCGGGCCACTCTGCGCTGCGGCGCGGTCTGGGCCGAAGGCGCGGCATGCGCTGTCGAGGCGCGCCGGGCGCTGCAAGCGTTTTTGTCGCGCGTACCGCGTACCGGCCGCTTCTCCGTGCCGGCCCCGCTGGCGATCGACGCCGAGTTGGTCGTCAGTGAACTGGTCACCAACGCGATCCGGCACGCACCCGGACCCTGCGGGATGATCATCCACCTGTCCGCGGACGGACTGTCCATCACCGTGTGGGACACCTCCGCCGAGCCGCCGGTGGTGAGGCAGCGCGACGGGCGGCGCTTCGGCGGCCACGGGATGCACGTGGTGCACACGGTCAGCGCGGACGTCGTGGTCAGTCCCTTCGGCGAGGGCAAGCAGATCACGGCCCGCCTGCTCCTGGCACGGGAGGAAGAGGCCGAAGAGGTGATCGACACCAACCCGGCGGCCTGAAGCGCTCCGGTCGTCTCGCGGGTGCAGACCCCCCGCCCGGCCGCCTCCAGGCAGGGGGTTCACCACCCGGTGAGCAGCAGATGGTTGAGGAGCAGCGCGAGAAGCCCCTGGGCGGTGAGCCACAGGCGGGGGCGGGGGAGGAGCGCGCACGCCGGCAGGAGCCACAGGGCGAAGGGGAGCCAGATGCGTTCCGTTTCCGCCTTGCTCATGCCGGACAGGTCGGCGACCAGCAGGGCCGCCAGCGCGGCGGACACGAGGAAGGCGAGGCGGACACCGGCGCGGGGCCCGCTGCGGTGCCGGAGCAGCGAGACCGTTGTCCGCCGCAGCCCCGCCACGGTCGCCGGCCCCGTGACGAGCACCGCGCAGGCCAGGTTGGCCCACACCCAGTAGCCGTAGGGACGGATGCCGCCCGCGCCCTGGCCGTAGCGCGTGACCAGCAGGCGGTAGGCCTCCCACCAGTCGAAGCCGGCGAGCGTGAACCCCGCGGGCACCACGACCAGTCCCGCGAGCAGCGACGCCAGTACGACCGGGCGCCGCCGGACCCCCCGGCGGCCGAGGACGAGGACCGCCCCGGCGATCAGCGCGACGAGCGTCAGGCCGTACGACAGGTAGCAGGTCAGGCCGAACAGCAGCCCGGACGCGCCCGCCCACCCCGGGGAGCCCCGGGTGACCGCCAGCGCCAGCAGGGCCACGGCCCAGGCCGCCACCGCCGCGAAGTACGCGTCGGCCGAGGTGCCCATCCACACCGCGGCCGGGGCCAGGACCAGGAAGGGCGCCGCACGGCGGGCGAGCACCTCGTCGGCCAGCGCGCGGAGCGCGACCAGCACGGCGACGCACGCGGTCGCCCCTGCGACGACGCACCACATCCCGGCCCACCCTCCGCCCCGCAGGCCGGCCCGGTCGAGCAGCACGAAGGTGAGGGTGGCGGCGGGCGGGTGCCCGGCGACGTGGGCCGGCCAGTTGTCGGGGGAGTCCAGCAGGATGTGTCCGGTGAAGCCCCGCAGTGCCGCCGGCACGTCGTGGAAACGGTCGATGACCTGCAAATATTCGTGGCGGGTGGTGAGCCTCTCGGCGACGCCCCGGTGCCAGCCGTCGACCAGGGCGAGGGACAGGATCCACACCACGGACGTGCCCCAGGCGGCCGGGAGCAGGGCACGCCACGGCAGACGGGCCGCCAGGACGGGCCCGTACGCCACGGTGGCGACCGCGGTCAGGACGGCGGCCGGGGTGCCGGGACCGGTGTGCGGGACCCAGGACGCCAGCACTGGCGGCCAGTCGACGAACAGCGTCCGGCGGGTGTCCTGGATGTGCCGGCCGGCCAGGACGGCCGCCGTCACGAGCAGCGCGGCGGCCCCGGCGGCGTACACATCGCGGCGCAGGTCCCGGGACGGGGCGGTGGGCGGGGTGCGGATCACACCGGCACGCTAGGCCGCGCGACCGGCCGCGGTCCGCCGACCGGGCCCGACGTCAGCGTTTCGTCATGGGTCGCGCACCCGTGCGCGGGGGGTTCGCGGCCTACCGTCGGCTCATGCGAGACGACCCACGCGATCCGCGGCTCCCCACGTCCCCCGGCTTCTGGCGCAGCCCCCTGCGAGGGCCCTGGTTCACCTCGGTGCTGGGCCTGGTCCTCCTGGCCGGCGTCACCGTGCTGTTCCTGACGGGACTCGTCTCGTACGCCGCCTACAACCCGGACCTCTCGCCGGTCAACGACAAGACCCCGGGCAAGGGGATCCTCGGCTTCTACCTGTTCGCCTGGCCCACGGACCCGCCCTGGCTGTACCGGCTGAACCAGGGCATCCACGTCACCCTCGGCGTCACCCTGATCCCCGTCCTGCTCGCCAAGCTGTGGTCCGTCGTGCCGAGGCTCTTCGCACTGCCGCCGGCCCGCTCGCTCGCGCACGCCCTGGAGCGGATCTCGCTGCTCCTGCTGGTCGGCGGCGGGCTGTTCGAGTTCGTGACCGGCGTCCTCAACGTCCAGCTCGACTACGTGTTCCCCGGCTCGTTCTACCCCCTGCACTTCTACGGCGCCTGGGTGTTCTTCGCCGCCTTCGTGGCCCACGTCCTGCTGAAGGCCCCCACGGCCCTGCGCAATCTGCGGCAGCGGGGCGAGGAGAAGAACGACCTGGTCTCCCCGCGCCCCGCCGAGCCGACCGTCTCCCGGCGAGGCGCCCTGTGGTTCGTCGGGAGCGGCTCGCTGCTGCTGTTCGCCACGACGGTGGGGCAGAACTTCGGCGGCCCGCTGCGGCGCACCGCCCTCCTCGCCCCGCACGGCGGCGGCGAACCCGGCACCGGCCCCAACGGCTTCCAGATCAACAAGACCGCCGCCTACGCCGGGATCGGCACGGCGGAGACGGCCGATGACGCTTGGCGGCTCGTCGTGACGGGGCGCACCGGAACGGTCCGCCTCAGCCGCGCCCGGCTCGCCGGACTCCCCTTGCACAGCTCGGCGTTGCCCATCGCCTGCGTGGAGGGCTGGTCCACACCCGACCAGTGGTGGCGCGGGGTACGGCTGCGCGACCTCGCGGCCCTCGTCGGGTACGAGGACGACCCGCCGGACGTGTTCGTCGAGTCCCTCCAGCGGCACGGCGCCTTCCGCAAGGCCGCGCTGCGCGCCAACCAGGTGGCCGACCCGCGTTCCCTGCTCGCCCTGTACGTCAACGGCGAGGAGCTGTCCCCCGACCACGGCTACCCGGCGCGGATCATCGTGCCCGCCGCGCCCGGCGTGCTGAACACCAAGTGGGTGGCCCGGATGACGTTCGGAGACCTGTGATGCGAGATCGCGTCGTCATCGGCAGCCCCCTGCACCTGCTGGTGCTCTGCTGCTCGTTCGCCCTGGCCGCCTACGCGGGGGTGCGCCTGCTCGCCGGGGACTGGCTCGGCGTGGCCCTGTGGGTCGTGGGCGCCGCGGTGCTGCACGACCTCGTCCTGCTGCCGCTGTACGCGGCGGCGGACCGGGCGGTGGTTCGGGGGCTCGACGGCATCCGCCGCCGGGAGTGGGCGATGTACGTGCGCGTACCGGCCGCCCTCTCCGGGCTGCTGCTGCTCGTGTGGTTCCCGCTGATCAGCTCCATGGTGGAGGCGCGCTACCGGTCCGCCACCGGCCTGCCGCCGGAGGTGTTCCTCACGCGCTGGCTGCTGATCACTGCCGCCCTCTTCGGCGGCTCGGCGCTGCTGCTGGCGATGCGGCTGCTGCTGCTGCGCAGGGCGGCGAAACGCCGCCCGCCGGCCGTCCACTGACCGGCCCGCTCCCAGCCCCGCGCGTGCCGCAGCAGCGCGCGGGTGCCCAGCCGGGCCCAGGGGAACGGGGCGCCGGAGGTGGCGTGGGCATCGGTGATGTGGACGTCCACGCGTTCGTCGACGTCCGCGGGGGCGGTCTCGGCGATCAGCAGACCGCCGGGGCGCAGGAGGGCGGCGACCCGCTCCAGCAGGGCGTGCGGGTCGCCGCCGATGCCGATGTTGCCGTCCATGAGCAGCACGGTGTCCCAACGGCCCTCACCGGGCAGCGGTTCGAAGACGGAGCGCCGCAGCGCCTGCCCGCCGAGGCGGACGGTGTGCTCCACCGCCGCCCCGCTGACATCGATCCCGAGGGCGGTCCGGCCCCGGGCGGCCAGTTCCGCCACGAGCCGTCCGGGCCCGCACCCCACGTCCAGCACCGCTCCTTCGCACCGGTCCAGCACGTCCCGGTCGACCGCATCGGCCCGGGCGCACCAGCGTTCCACCTCCAGCGGCAGCAGCCAGCCGTCCGGGCGCCGCAGGAACAGCGGGCCGCGGCCGGCCCGCAGGGCGGCGTCGTAGGGGTCGGCCGCGGCCCAGGCGAGGGCGGTGGCGGGCGAGGTGCTCATCGGGGACCGGCCGTCGGTGAGACCGGCCCGGCGGAGGGGCCGGCGGACGGCCCGGCACCGGACGGCCCGCCCGGGGGCGGGCCGACATCGGACGGCTCGACCGCGGGCGGCCCTGCGGCGGGCGGCGGCCCCGCGGTGGTCGGCCCGTCCGCCGTGCATCGGGCGAGTCGCGCCGCGAAGCGCCCCCGTGGGGCCAGCGCGGCGACGGCGTGGGCGTCGGAAGCGGTGTCGACGTCACGCAGGGACGGCAGGTCCCGCACCCGCAGGCCCGCCGCGACCAGCCGCTCCCGCTGCACGGCACCCGTCACCGCCGTCGACATGGGCACCCCCCGCAGCAGAGTGGGATCCGGACAGGCCAGACCCAGCGCCCAGAAACCGCCGTCCTCCGCCGGACCGAACCAGGCGTCACAGCCGGCGAAGTCCACGGCGAGCAGTTCCGGGGTCACCTGAGGGGTGTCCATGCCGACGAGCAGGGCCGGTCCGGCGCAGTGCGCGAAGGCCGCGGCCAGCCGCTCGTCCAGACCGCCCGCGCACTGCGCCACGACGTCGAAGCCGGGCGGCAGCCACGGGCCGGGGGAGCCGTCGAGCACCAGGACGCGCCGGGTGGCGGGCGTGGCGGCCACCGCGTGCAGCGTGTCCGCGAGGGCCGCTTCGGCCAGTGCGGCCGCCTGGCGGGGGGTGAACGGCGGCGTGAGCCGTGTCTTCACCCGGCCCGGCCGTGGCTCCTTGGCGATGACGAGGAGCGTGGTCAACGGACGGTTCCCCCTTCGTGTGCCGGAGCCTCGTGTGCCGGAGCCTCGGCCAGCACGCGGCTCATGTCCCGTACGGCCTGCCACGTGCCGCGCCATGTGCCGGTCACCTTCGAGGCCCCGGTACGCGGCAGGTACGGCACGTCGTGCTCCTCGATCCGCCATCCCGCGTCGGCCGCGCGGACCACCATCTGCAGGGGATAGCCGCTGCGCCGGTCGCTCAGGCCGAGCGCGAGCAGCGATTCCCGGCGGGCGGCGCGCAGCGGGCCGAGGTCGCGCAGGCGCAGCCCGGTGCGGCGGCGCAGCATCCGCGCCAGGGCGAGATTGCCGGCCCGGGCATGCGGGGGCCAGGCGCCCCGGCCCTGCGGACGTCGCCGCCCGAGCACCAGGTCGGCCCGACCCTCGCGCACCGCGCGTACGAAGGGGACCAGGAGCCCGGGGTCGAGGGAGGCGTCGCAGTCGCAGAAGCACACCACGTCGGCGGTGGCGGCCGTGAGCCCGGCGTGGCAGGCCGCGCCGAAGCCCCGCCGCGGCTCGTGCACCACGGTCGCACCGCACGCGCGGGCGACATCGGCCGAGCCGTCCGTGGAACCGTTGTCGACGACGAGTGCGCGCCAGCCCGGCGGAATCCGTTCGAGCACCCAGGGAAGGGCCTCGGCCTCGTTCAGGCAGGGCAGCACCACGTCGACGTCCGAAGGTGTCGTCGTCACGGGTTTCACCCTACGAACGCGAACCGGACATACCGGGCCATCGGTCCTTACGAAACGCGGACGTCGGAGCCCCTCGACGGTGCTCGGGCCCCGCCCGCGATCGCGCGGTGCCAGGCTGGAGGCATGCAGCAGCAACCGTACGAGCACCCCGGCAGCGCGGGCGGGGCGCCCAGGATCCTGGTCGTCGACGACGACCCGACCGTCGCCGAGGTCGTCGCCGGCTATCTGGACCGCGCCGGTTACGCCGTCGACCGTGCCGACGACGGCCCGACCGCCCTGACCCGCGCCGCCGCGCACCGGCCGGACCTGGTCGTGCTCGACCTGATGCTGCCCGGCATGGACGGCCTGGAGGTGTGCCGGCGGATCCGCGGCCACGGCCCCGTGCCTGTCATCATGCTCACCGCGCGCGGGGACGAGGACGACCGGATCCTGGGCCTGGAGGTCGGCGCCGACGACTACGTCACCAAGCCCTTCAGCCCCCGCGAACTGGTCCTGCGCGTCGAGTCGGTGCTGCGCCGCAGCCGCCCCGCCGCCACGGGGCACCGGCTCGGGGCGGCCGGCCTGACCGTGGAACCGGCGGCCCGCCGTGCCACCAAGAACGGCACCGAACTCGCTCTCACCCTGCGCGAGTTCGACCTGCTCTCGTTCTTCCTGCGGCACCCCGGGCGGGCGTTCGGCCGCGAGGACCTGATGCGGGAGGTCTGGGGGTGGGACTTCGGCGACCTGTCGACCGTCACGGTCCACGTCCGCCGGCTGCGCGGCAAGGTCGAGGACGACCCGGCCCGGCCCCGGCTGATCCAGACCGTCTGGGGCGTGGGCTACCGCTTCGAACCCGGCGCATCCGGTGAACCCGGTGAACCCAGCGCACCCGGTGCACTCGATGGATCCAGTGCACCGAGTGCACCCGGTGGAGGAGACGACCGACCATGAGCGCCACCTTCCTGATCGCCCTGTACGCCTTCGCCGGTGCCGCCGTGACGGGGCTGGCCGGAGCGGGCGTGCTGCGTCTGATCCGCCGCCGTTCGCT
This sequence comes from [Streptosporangium] indianense, assembly GCF_021474405.1. Taxonomy (GTDB): domain Bacteria; phylum Actinomycetota; class Actinomycetes; order Streptomycetales; family Streptomycetaceae; genus Streptomyces; species Streptomyces indiaensis. The sequence goes on along the minus strand of NZ_JAKEIO010000016.1, from coordinate 67,863 downwards.
GACCGTCTCCCTCGCCGTGGTGGCGGCCGTCGGCGTCGTCGCGATGCTCGCGGGCACGCTCGCCGTCGCCTGGGCGATGTTCCTGTCGGCGCACGACCTGACCGTCGTCACCACCGTCGTCGCCATGGCGGCCGTCGTCTCCCTGGCCACCGCCCTGCTGCTGGGCCGCTGGGTCGTCGCCCGCAGCCGTGAACTCGCGGTCGCCGCACGCTCCTTCGGCGACGGCGGGGACTTCGCCGCACCCGACGGGCCCGCCACCGCCGAACTCGCCGCGGTGAGCCGCGAGCTGGCGGCCACCAGCGCCCGACTCGCCGAGTCCCGGGAGCGCGAACGCGCCCTGGAGGCCTCCCGGCGCGAACTCGTCGCCTGGATCTCGCACGACCTGCGCACGCCGCTGGCCGGTCTGCGCGCCATGTCGGAGGCCCTGGAGGACGGTGTCGCCGCCGACCCGAAGCGCTATCTCCAGCAGATGCGCACCGAGGTCGAACGCCTCAACGACATGGTCGGAGACCTCTTCGAACTGTCCCGCATCCACGCCGGGGCCCTGGCGCTGACACCCACCCGGATCTCCCTGTACGACCTCGTCGGCGACGCCCTCGCCGGTGTCGACCCCCTCGCCCGCGAGTACGGGGTGCGGCTGGTGGGCGGCCGGATCGAGCCGGTGCCGGTGGAGGTGGACGGCAAGGAGATGAGCCGCGTCCTGGGCAATCTGCTCGTCAACGCCATCCGCCGGACCCCCGCCGACGGAACGGTCGCCATCGCCGCCGAGCGTTCGCCCGAGGGCGTCGTCCTGTCCGTGACGGACGCCTGCGGCGGGATCCCCGAGGAGGACCTGCCGCGCGTGTTCGACACCGGCTGGCGCGGCACGCACGCCCGGACGCCCCCGGCCGGGGCCGGCCTGGGCCTCGCCATCGTCCGCGGCATCGTCGAGGCCCACCAGGGCCGGACCGGCGTACGCAACATCCCCGGGGGCTGCCGCTTCGAGGTGGTGCTGCCGGCCGCCGCGTCCTGAACCAGGCCGGAGCCGCCGCGTCCCGAACCAAGCCGGAGCCGCAGGCTGCGCGACGCAGGTGCGGGCAGGCAGGGGGCACGCTATCCCTCGCGCATGCCGGCCCGCGCGAACTCCGTCATGCCCTCGGAGAAGCCGACCTCGGGCTTCCACCCCAGCTCCGTCCGCAGCCGCGACGAGTCCGCGGTGATGTGCCGTACGTCCCCGAGCCGGTACTCGCCCGTGACGACCGGCTCGGGTCCCCCGTACGCGACGGCCAGCGCCCGGGCCATCTCGCCGACGGTGTGCGGGTCGCCGCTGCCGGTGTTGTGGGCGGTGAGCGTGCCGGGGGCGGCGGTCCGCGCCTCCAGTGCCACGGCGTTGGCCGCCGCCACGTCCCGTACGTGCACGAAGTCCCTGCGCTGCCGTCCGTCCTCGAACACCCGGGGTGCCTCGCCCCGGGCGAGCGCCGAGCGGAAGAAGGAGGCGACCCCGGCGTAGGGGGTGTCCCGGGGCATGCCGGGCCCGTACACGTTGTGGTAGCGCAACGACACCGCCGACCCGCCGGTGCAGCGGGCCCATGCGGCCGCCAGATGCTCCTGGGCGAGCTTGGTCGTCGCGTACACGTTCCGCGGATCGGCCGGGGCGTCCTCGCGGACCAGCCCGGGGGCCAGGTCCGCCCCGCACCCCGGGCACAGGGGCTCGAACCGGCCCGCGTCGAGATCGGCCACGGCCCGCGGCCCGGGCCTCACCACCCCGTGCCGCTCGCACACGTAGCGCCCCTCCCCGTAGACCACCATCGACCCGGCGAGCACGAGGCTCCGCACCCCCGCCTCCGCCATGGCCGCGAGCAGGACGGCTGTCCCCAGGTCGTTGTGCGAGACGTAGTCCGCCGCGTCGGCGACGCCGTCGCCGAGCCCGACCTTCGCGGCCTGGTGGCACACCGCGTCCACACCGGCCAGGGCGCGGCCCACCGCGGCGGGGTCCCGCACATCGGCCGCGGGATCCTCCCGCACGTCGAACACGATCGCCTCGTGCCCCCGCTCCCGCAGGGCGGCGACCACATGGGACCCGATGAACCCGGCACCGCCGGTGACCAGTACGCGCATACGGGCACGCTAGGCGCAGATCGGCGCCGGACCACGGGAGCGCGGCGGTACGTCATGACTCCGTAAGACGGGCACGGGTGCGCCGAACCGCAGCAAACCGGGCCCGGCGCGAGAACCTGACCCCATGACAGCTTCCCCCGCACCCGAAGCGGCCCACCGCTACGACGACCTGACGGCCCTTTACATCAACTGCACCCTCAAACCGTCCCCGCAGCTCAGCCACACCCAGGGTCTGATCGACAAGAGCCGGTCGATCATGGACGCCGCCGGTGTGACCACGGAACTCGTCCGCGCCGTCGACCACGACATCGCACCCGGCGTCTACCCCGACATGACCGAGCACGGCTTCGCCACGGACGCCTGGCCGGCCCTGTACGAGAAGGTCATGGCGGCGGACATCCTGGTCCTGGCCGGGCCGATCTGGCTCGGCGACAACAGCTCCGTCACCAAGCAGGTCATCGAGCGCCTCTACGCCTGCTCCTCGCTGCTCAACGACCGGGGGCAGTACGCCTACTACGGCCGGGCCGGCGGGTGTCTCATCACCGGCAACGAGGACGGCATCAAGCACTGCGCGATGAACGTCCTCTACAGCCTCCAGCACCTCGGCTACACGATCCCGCCCCAGGCGGACGCGGGCTGGATCGGCGCGGCAGGCCCCGGCCCCTCGTACCTCGACCCGGACTCGGGCGGCCCGGAGAACGACTTCACCAACCGCAACACGAGCTTCATGACCTGGAACCTGATGCACATCGCGGCCCTGCTGAAGCGAGCCGGAGGGGTCCCCGCCTACGGCAACCAGCGCTCGGAGTGGGACGCCGGCTGCCGCCCCGGCGCGGACAACCCCGAGCACCGCTGACGGCCGGGGCGGACACGGAGGGGCCAATCCTTACGCGACGGTGACGCGCGCCCGGAACCGATGGCCGCCCTTCGTCCCACCAGCCACGGTGGTCACACCTGACACACGAACGGAAGGACCACCATGAACCGGGGACACAGGCGCAACCGCAAGCGTCGCAACGCGTTCGTCCTGCTCGCAGGGCTGGCCGCGGGCGGTGTCGGACTCGCGTTGGTCAGCATGCAGGCCAACGCGACCGACGCCCCGCGCGCCACCACCCGCTCCGCCGCACCCTTGTCCGGGCCGGGGGTGAAGCCGGCGCCGGCCGCCGGCAACGGGCCGGTGCGCGCGGACTTCGTGGACATCACCAAGGTCGCCCCCAACGTGCCGGCCCGGCCCCGCAACGGCGGCAACGCCTCCAAAGGCCTCTTCAAGACCCGCTGCGGTGTCAACGCGGAAGGCCGGCACAACTCCGACAACGTGATCGTCGCCCCGGGGGTGGGCAACGGAGCCCACCACACCCACGACTACGTCGGTGCCATCGGCGTCGACGCCTTCACCACCGACGACACCCTCGCCGCGGCCCGCACCACCTGCACCAACGGCGACCGGTCGACCTACTACTGGCCGGTGCTGCGCGACCGCGCGGGAGTCGAGAGGGCGGACGCGGGCAAGCCCGGCGGGGGAGCCGAGGGCAACGTCGGCAAGATCCTCACCCCCACGTCCGCGAGCCTCACCTTCGTCGGCAGTCCCGCCACCAAGGTGGTCGCCATGCCGCGCTTCCTGCGCATCATCACCGGTGACGCGAAGGCCAACGCGAACGGCGGCGCCACGCCAACGCGGCCTGGTCCTGCACCGGCTTCGAGAACCGGGTCCAGCTCAAGGACAAGTACCCGATCTGTCCGGCGGGCAGCCAGGTGGTCCGCACCGAGCGCTTCCAGAGCTGCTGGGACGGCCGGAACACCGACAGCGCCGACCACCGCAGCCACGTCGCCTTCACCGACGCCCGGGGCAGGTGCCCGGCCGGGTTCAAGGCGGTCCCGCAGCTCGTGCAGCGCCTCACCTACAGCGGTCTGGCCGGCAGTACCCGCTTCGCCGTGGACAGCTTCCCCGAGTCGCTGCACAAGCCGGTCACCGACCACGGCGACTTCATCAACGCGATGCCCGACCGGCTGATGAAGCGGGCCGTCGCCTGCATCAACTCCGGCCGCCGCTGCGGCTGAGCCCCGCGGGGCGAGCGGGCGACGACCGCCGTACGGGTCTCAGTGCTCACCGGGCGTGAACTCGGTCTCCTTCGCCGTGGTGATCCGGGCGCCCATGTTGCGCCCCATCATCTCCAGGGCCGCGGACGCCAGATGAGGATGGATGGAGGCCACGGCGTCCTTCGGGACCGAGACGTCCAGGTGGCGGATGTGTGCGTCCAGGGCGGAGTACAGGACGCACTGCTCGGTGACCTGGCCGGTCAGGATCACATGCCCGACGTCCAGGCTCCACAGCAGATAGGACAAGGGGGTCTCGAAGAAGACCGAGTGGCGGGCCTTCATCACGAAGAGCGACCGGTCGTCGGGCCGGATCGGCTCGATCAGATGGGCGTTCGGCTGGGACAGGGCGGCGTCCAGCAGCTCTCCGTGGTGGGAGCGCCACAGCCCGAAGTTGTCGTTCACGTAGATCACGGGGACGTCGGCCTCACGGGCCCGGCCGATCATCTCCGTCAGAACGGGCACGACCTGCTCGACGGACGGCACGAGGAGCTCCGCGTCCTCGTGGTCGTAGGTGTTGATCATGTCGATCACGATCAGAGCCGATCGTGCCGGGTCGGCGCCACGCCCTCTGCCCTCGGCCGCCCCTTCGGTGCTGTCACTCATGGGATGTGGCGGGATCGCGTTGCGGAAGAGGTCGGAACATCGGATCTCCCGGGTGGAGCGTGTGGTGCGGGGTGCGGGAACGCACCTCTGAGTACCCGGCGGCGCGGCTGGACTAACAACCCGCCCGGAGGCCCCCCGGCCCGTGATCACGGCGTCCTTGGCGATACCGGCGACGTACGGGAACGAACGCCTCGGGAAAGCCTCCGGCGGCCCCCGTCCGGAGTCGCGGACAGAACCTGTCCGCAACCCCCGCTACCGTGCCTCACATGACGAACAGCAAGCGGAGCGTCACCGGCACGCCACCCCTGCTCGGCGCGCGTGCCCTGAACCGGGCGACCCTCGACCGGCAGTTGCTGCTGCGCCCCGCCCGGCTCTCGGCCGCGGCGGCCGTCGAGCACCTGCTCGGGCTCCAGGCGCAGAACGTCACGCCGCCGTACTACGCGCTCGCCGCCCGGCTCGACGGGTTCGCCCCCGAGGACCTGTCCCGGCTGATGGCCGGCCGCGAGGCCGTCCGGATCGTCACGATGCGCTCCACCATCCACACCCACACCGCGGACGACTGCCTCACCCTGCGGCCGCTGGTGCAACCCGCCCGCGACCGGGAACTCGTCACCTTCCGCAAGGGGCTCGCCGGGGTCGACCTGGAACGGCTCGCCGCGCTCGCCCGCGACCTCGTCGAGACCGAGCCCCGTACGATGGGGCAACTGCGCGAGGCCCTGCTCGAGGAGTGGCCCCACGCCGATCCGCAGGCCCTGGCCGTCGCCGCCCGCTGCCGCCTCCCGCTCGTGCAGGTGACGCCCCGCGGGCTGTGGGGGCGCAGTGGGCAGGTCCGACTCACCACCGCCGAGCACTGGCTCGGCCGGCCCGCGCAGCCCGCCCCCGCGCCCGACGCGGTCGTCCTGCGCTATCTCGCCGCTTTCGGCCCGGCCTCGGTGAAGGACATGCAGGCCTGGGCCGGTATGACCCGGCTGCGCGACGCCTTCGAACGCCTCCGCCCGCGGCTCGTGACCTTCCGGGACGACAGCGGCGTCGAACTCTTCGACCTCCCGGACGCCCCCCGCCCCGACCCGGACACCCCGGCACCGCCGCGTTTCCTGCCCGAGTTCGACAACCTGCTGCTCTCGCACGCCGACCGCGGCCGCGTCGTCCCGCCCGAGTACCGGGGCCGCTCGTGGAAGGGCAACATGGCCTACCGCACGCTCCTCGTCGACGGTTTCCTCGCGGGGCTGTGGCGGCTGGAGGAGGACGCGCTCGTGATCGAGCCCTTCGACCGCCTCACCCGCACGCAGCGGGACGAGGTCACCGCCGAGGGGGAGCGGATGCTGCACGTCATGCACCCGGGGTCGGCGTACGACATCCGGTTCGGCGTCGTACGGACCTGAGACGCCCGGCGACATGGAGAGGGGGCGTTGCGGGCCGCTCGTGGAGGCCCCCAACGCCCCCTGGTCTTGCACCTGAGGGGTACTCAGGAGTCAGTGTGCGGTCAGGAGTTGACCTGCGTCGTGACCAGGTTGGAGAAGGTGGTCAGCCGGGTGTAGACGCCCGGGTAACCGGCCTGGGCGCAGCCTTCGCCCCAGGAAGTGATGCCTGCCAGGACGCCCCCGATGAGCAGGGGGCCGCCGCTGTCGCCCTGGCAGGTGTCCACGCCACCGGAGGTGTATCCGGCGCACACCATGTCGCTCTTCACGTAGTCGGAGCCGTAGGAGCTTCCGCAACTGGAGTCGGACACGGTCGGTACGGTCGCGGTGCGCAGCTGGTTGGAGGAGCTGCCGTTCGAGGCCGTGGTGCCCCAGCCGAGGATGCGGGCGGTGGTGCCGGCCGCGTACGCCGAGGTCTGGGAGGCGGAGACGTACTTCGCCGGGGTGTACGGCATGGACGTCGACAGCGTCAGCACGGCCACGTCGTCGCCGCGGGAGACGTCGGTGTAGCTCGGGTGGATCCATATTCTGCTGACTCTGCTGACCGTGCCGTTGGTGCCGTTGAGGTAGGTGCGGCCGCCGACGACGCGCACGCTGCTCGTGGACTCGCCGACCATGCAGTGCGCGGCGGTGACGACCTTCGTCGGCGAGACCAGCGTGCCGCCGCAGAACTGGTTCTGCGAGGCGTCCGTGATCTGCATGACGAACGGGTACGCGGACGTCGTCGTCGTGGTGCCCCCGACGATCGGCTGGGGTGCGGCGACGGCCGAGGGGGCGGCGAGCAGCGCGGTCGTGGCGGCGGCAGCGGTCGCCGCGGCGACGGCGGCGAGCTTCCTGGCAGCGTTGAGCCCGAACATGGGTCTCCTTGGGGAGTTGCCGGTGGGGGGTCGCGCGGGTGGTGGAGCACGGGGACCCTGACGCCATTGTTCGGATCTCCGTGTGCCCGGCGAGCGGCACGCCCCCAAGCTAGAGCCCCACGGGGAGCGCCCCCAATGAGGGAACCCCCTAAGGGAGTTGGGCAGGGATAACCCTCGGTCGGGTCCCGTAAACCCAGGTGGGTCAGCTCGGGCGGCGGCCCGCGGCCAGCCGGACGATGTCAACCCGGGAGCGGATCCCGAGCTTGCGGTAGACCCGGGTGAGGGTCGCCTCGACCGTCTTGACGCTGATGAACAGACGGGCCGCGATCTCCCGGTTGGTCGCGCCCTCCATCACCAGCGAGGCGACCTGACGCTCCATCGCGGCGAGGCCCTCCAGCGCGTCCAGGGCGGCGGGCGGCGCGGTGGCGGCCGGTGCCACCGCCGTGGGTCCCGCGGTGGCGGCCGCGTCGACCTGCCGCAGCCAGGGCAGCGCGCGGCAGCGCCGGAACAGCCGTGCGGCCTCGTCGTACGACGCGGGTCCTCCCGGCAGGGGCCTGGCCCCCGGGCGGGGGGAGGCGGCCGCCTGGGCGCGCAGGCGGGCCAGGGCGAAGGCGGCCCGCGCCTCCTCCAGGCCGTAGCCGAGCCGACCGAGCCGGTCCTGCACGGACGTCAGCCGGGCGACGGCGGCCTCGTGGTCTCCCCGTGCCGCCCGCACCAGCGCCTCGGCCCGGTCCAGGACGGCCAGGACGCTCTGCCGGCCCAGCCGCAGCGCGTGCGTCCGGGTGGTGTCGATGACGTCCTGGGCCTCTCCCGGCTCGCCGATGCGGACCAGGGCCTCGGCGAGGTCGCCGTGCCAGCGGCCGCGCCCGGGGTCGTTGATGCCGAGGCCCTGCTCCAGCTCCCGCACCCGGCGCAGCGAACGGACGGTGGCGGCCGGGTCGCCGGCCACCAACTGGGCGTAGCCCAGCGCCGCGAGGGCCCGGGACAGGTACATCTGGTCGCCGTCGACCTCCGCGTGGTCCGCCGCCTCCCGGGCCAGGGCCAGGGCCCGCTCGACGTCCCCGGCCGAGGCCTCCGCGAGGGAGGCGAGCATGGCGGAGGCGCCTTCGCCTATCCCGGAGTCCCGGGCCAGCCGCAGACTCTCACGGGCCAGGTCCAGGGCCCGTCCGCAGTGCCCGGAGCGCAGCTCGGTGTCGGCGAGGAAGCGCAGGAAGTGCACCTCGCTCTCGACCATGCCGCGCCGCCGCACCTCGCGCAGCAGCGCGGTGATGGTCGCCCGCGCCTCGGGCAGCTGGTCGCTCATGATCAGCCAGCGGAACCGGGCCGACCCGGCACCGTTGTGGTGGCAGGCCACGTAGGGGTCCTGGGGCTCCTTGAGGGCCCGTTTCACGGTCACGGGGGCGTCCGGGTGGCCCATCAGGGTCTCGGTGGAGGCCTGGAAGGACAGTGCCATGAGCTCGGTGCGCCGGTCCCCGCCCCGTGCGGCCAGCTCCGCCGCGTGCGCGGCCTCCTGCCGGGCCTCGGCGAAGTCGCCCTCGACGACCAGACCGCGCCAGGCCAGCTGGTAGTGGACCTGGGCGAGCAGGCACGGGTCGTCGCCCGCGTCGGCCAGGACCTGCGGGAAGACGGCGTCGACCTCGCCGAGGGCCTGGCCGGCCGCCTCGATGACCACCATCCAGGCCCGGACCCGCTCGGCCGGCACGGTGGCACGCGTCAGTACGTCGCGTGCGATGTCCCGGGCGAGATCGGCCTCACCGGCGGTGATCGCGTCCTCCGCGGCCTGCAGACGCCGCTCGTCGGGGCCGGGGGTGCTGTCGGCCGGGGTGTGCCGGGCGGACAGCAGCCCGAGCGAGGCGGCGACGGACGGGGCCCCGCGGTCCCGGGCCAGCGCACCGGCCTCGGCGAGCCGGGTGGCGACCTCCGGGTCGGTGCCGGTGGTCGCCAGGGCCAGGTGGCGGGCCCGCTCGATGGGGTCGGAGGCCGCCGTGGACAGCGCGGCGTGCACCGCCCGCCGCTCCTGCGCCGGGGCCTCCGCGTAGAGGGCGGCCGAGATCAGCGGATGCGCGAACCGCAGGGCCGGCGCCTCCGTGTCCGTGGCCAGCAGTCCCAGAGCCGCCGCCTGGGCCGTCTCGGCCTCGGCGTGCTCCCGCCCGGCCGCGTGCAGCAGCGCCACGGTGGGACGGGCACCGGCGCTGGCCACCAGGAGGGTGCGGCGTGCCTCGTCCGACAGCATCTCCAGCCGGCTCAGCACCAGGGCCCGCAGCGAGGTGGGCACCGGCAGCGGTTCGCCCGGGCGCGGCCGGGCGGGGCTCTCGGCCAGGGCCCGGCCCAGCTCCAGCGCGAAGAGCGGGTTGCCGCCGCTGGTGCGGTGGATGTCGCGGATCGTGGACCGGGACAGAGGGGTGTAGCCGCGGTGGTCGAGCAGCGTGGAGACCTGCGTGCGGTTCAGCGGGCCCAGCCGCACGGCGAGCGTGTCCGGCGGGGACGCGGGCAGGTGGCGGTCGTACTCCTGGCCCTCGGTCCGCACAGCGCACAGCATCTGCACGGGCGTGTCACCCAGCCGGCGGGCCGCGAAGCCGAGCAGTTCCGCACTGGCGGCGTCCAGCCACTGCAGATCGTCGGCGACCACGAGCACCGGGCCCTTCGCGGCCAGGGCGCGCAGCGCCGACAGCACCGCGAGACGCAGCGCGAGCCCGTCGCGCTGGAGCGTGGACTCGCCGCGGCCGGTGAGCGCCGACTCCAGGGCGGTGCGCTGGGCGCCGGGCAGCGCACCGGACACGTCGTCCAGGACCAGCCCGAACAGATCGGCCAGCGCCAGGAACGGCAGGTGGGATTCCGACTCGGTCGCCGAGCAGCGCAACACCGTCCGGTCCGGACCACCGTAATCCGCGGCCAGCGCCCGCAGGACGGTCGACTTTCCAATTCCGGCCGGGCCGTGGAGCAGCACACTGCCCCCTCGGCCGAGCTGTTCACGCGCCGAGGCGAACAGCTCCTCCCGGCCGATGACCTGGTCGGGGCGGCTTCTGGGAGGCTCCTGGAAGTCCCGTCGTGCGGTCACCGCTCCCCTCCCTGTGTCGTGTCCTGGCCAATATTAGGCAACAGTTCTTTGAATTTCGGAGGGACGGCCTCGTGAGGGAAATAACAACATGTGACGGCTGGAGAATTCTCCGGACTCCCGAATGCCCCGGAAGACGGGGCCGGCGCCCTCGCGGGGACCCCTCGGCGCAGCGCTCGTACACGCATCACGGAAAACACCCCAAACCTACGGCAACCACCCCGCTCGGCGCGCGGCGACCACGGCCTCGCCGCGGGTACGGGCCCGCAGCTTCCGCATGGCCGACCGCAGATACCCCTTGACGGTCTCCGGCGTCACGCCCAGCCGCTCCGCGGCGACCGCGTTCGTCGCCCCCGCCGCCACGCACGCCAGCACGTCCACCTCGCGCGGCGCGAGCCGGACCCGGGGCGGCCCGGCCGACTCGTCCGTCAGCAGCGCACACGCGCCGAGCAACTCCGCGCGCAGTTCCGGGTCCGCGATCCGCGTGGCCAGCGCCCGCAGGGCCGCGTGCGCCTCGCGCACCCGCTCCCACCCCGGGCCCGCCCCGGCCGCGGCGGTCAGGGTGCGGGCCTCGTCCCGGACCACCAGCGCCCGCTCCACGTCCCGCGCCGCCTCCACGGCCGCGTCCAGCATCCGCCCGCCCAGCGGCAGGGCGGTGCGCAGCGCCCCGTACAGCACCCCGCGCACCCGGTGCCGCACCACCACCGGCACGGCCAGCACCGAACGCAGCCCCTCCGCGCCGACCGGGGCGTCGTACTCGTGGCTGATCTGCCGCGACGCCGAGTAGTCGGTCACCACGCACGGCCGGGCCAGCGCGACCGTCTTGCCGCCCAGACCGGTACCGGACGTCACCACCAGCGACCGCAGGGCGTGCGTCGCCGTGCCGCTCAGTTCGCTGATGCGCATCCGCTGCCCGGCCTCCATCAGGCCGCCGAAGGCGACGGGCAGGCCGGTTCCCCGGCGCAGGCGCAGCAGCGCATCGCGTATCTCGACCGCGTCGGACGCGTCCGTCGTCACCTGATCGCCCCTTCACTACGGCTCCTGTGCGGGCGCACCCCCCGTTCGGGGGTAGTGAGACCTGCATCACGGATTACACGATGGCTCAGAGCCGCCCGGCAATGGTCCGGCACCCAGGAGGACAGATGACATCGGCGACGGAGCTGTTCCGCGACGCGCGGGATTTCCTGCTCGAACACCGCGAGGACTACCCGACCGCCTACGAGGGCTTCCGCTGGCCCCGCCCCGAGTACTTCAACTGGGCGCTCGACTGGTTCGACGAGATCGCCGGCGGCAACGCCCGCACCGCCCTGCACCTCGTCGAGGAGGACGGCGGCGAGACCCGGCTGTCCTTCGCGGAGATGTCGGTGCGGTCGGCGCAGTTCGCCACGTGGCTGCGGGAGCAGGGCGTGCGCGCCGAGGACCGGATCCTCGTCATGCTCGGCAACCAGGCCGAACTGTGGATCACCGCCCTCGCCGCGATGAAACTGCGCGCGGTGGTCATCCCGGCCACGCCGTTGCTGGGCCCGGCCGACCTGCGCGACCGCGTCGAGCGCGGCCGGGTGCGGCACGTCATCGCGCGCGTGGCGGACACCGGCAAGTTCGCCGAGGTCCCCGGCGACTACACCCGCATCGCCGCGGGCGAGGCCGGTGCCGTGCCGCCGGGCTGGCTGCCGCTGGACGACGCCCACGGCGCCTCGGCGGACTTCGCCCCCGACGGCCCGACCCGGGCCGACGACCCGCTGATGCTGTACTTCACCTCGGGCACCACCGCCCGGCCCAAGCTCGTCGAGCACACCCACACGTCTTACCCGATCGGCCATCTGTCGACCATGTACTGGATCGGGCTGCAACCCGGCGACGTGCACCTGAACATCTCCTCACCCGGCTGGGCCAAGCACGCCTGGTCCAACCTGTTCGCCCCGTGGAACGCCGAGGCGACGGTCTTCCTGCACAACTACACGCGTTTCGACGCCGTCCGTCTCATGACCGAGATGGACCGGGCGGGCGTCACCACCTTCTGCGCCCCGCCCACCGTGTGGCGCATGCTGATCCAGGCCGACCTGACGCAACTGCGCACCCCGCCCCGCGAGGTCGTCGCGGCCGGCGAGCCGCTCAACCCGGAGGTCATCGAGCAGGTCCGCCGCGCCTGGAACATCACCATCCGCGATGGTTTCGGCCAGACCGAGACGGCCGTCCAGGTCGCCAACAGCCCCGGCCAGCCGCTCAAGACCGGCTCGATGGGCCGGCCGAGCCCCGGTTACCGCGTCGAACTCCTCGATCCCGTGTCCGGCGCGCCGGGCGCGGCGGAGGGCGAGATCGCGCTGGACCTGTCCGACCGCCCCGTCGGCCTGATGACCGGCTACCACGGCGACGCCGACCGCACGGCCGAGGCGATGGCCGGCGGCTACTACCGCACGGGCGACGTGGCTTCCAGGGACGACGAGGGGTATCTGACGTACATCGGCCGCAGCGACGACGTCTTCAAGGCCTCCGACTACAAGATCAGCCCGTTCGAGCTGGAGAGCGCGCTGCTGGAGCACGAGGCGGTCGCCGAGGCGGCGGTCGTGCCCGCCCCGGACGAGCTGCGGCTGGCCGTTCCCAAGGCGTACGTCGTGCTGGCCGAGGGCTGGCAGCCCGGCCCCGACACCGCCAAGGTCCTCTTCGAGCACTCCCGCGAGGCCCTGGCCCCCTACAAGCGCATCCGCCGGCTGGAGTTCGGCGACCTGCCCAAGACCGTCTCCGGCAAGATCCGCCGGATCGAGCTGCGTGAGGCCACGGCGGCCGGCTCGGACGCCGAGTACCGCGAGGAGGACTTCCGGTGAACTCCTACAGCCACGGCACCGGCGCGACGGCGCTGCTCGGGGACACCATCGGCGCCAACCTGGACCGGGCCGTGGCGGCCTGGCCGGACCGCGAGGTCCTGGTCGACGTGCCGTCCGGACGGCGCTGGACGTACGCCGAGTTCGGCGCGGCGGTCGACGAACTCGCCTCCGCGCTGCACGCCTGCGGCGTCACCAAGGGCGACCGGGTGGGCATCTGGGCGGTCAACTGTCCCGAGTGGGTGCTCGTCCAGTACGCCACCGCCCGCATCGGCGCGATCATGGTGAACATCAACCCGGCGTACCGCACCCACGAGGTGGAGTACGTCCTGAAGCAGGCGGGCGTGTCCCTGCTGTTCGCCTCCCTCAGCCACAAGACGAGCGACTACCGGGCGATGGTCGAGCAGGTCCGCGGCGGCATCCCGCAGTTGCGGGAGGTGGTCCACTTCGGTGACCCGGGCTGGGAGGCGCTGCTCGCGAGGGCGACCCCCGACGCCACGTACGAGGAGCTCTCCTGCGACGACCCGATCAACATCCAGTACACCTCGGGCACCACGGGCTTCCCGAAGGGCGCGACCCTCTCCCACCACAACATCCTCAACAACGGCTTCTTCGTGGGTGAGTCGATCGCCTACACCGAGCAGGACAGGATCTGCATCCCTGTCCCCTTCTACCACTGCTTCGGCATGGTCATGGGGAATCTGGCCGCCACCTCGCACGGCGCCTGCATGGTCATCCCGGCCCCCTCCTTCGACCCGAAGGCGACCCTGGACGCGGTCCAGCAGGAGCGCTGCACGTCCCTCTACGGCGTCCCGACCATGTTCATCGCGGAGCTGAACCTCCCCGACTTCGCCTCCTACGACCTCTCCTCCCTGCGCACCGGCATCATGGCGGGCTCGCCCTGCCCCGTGGAGGTGATGAAACGGGTGGTCGCGGAGATGCACATGGCGGAGGTGTCCATCTGCTACGGCATGACCGAGACGTCCCCGGTGTCGCTGCAGACCCGCAGGGACGACGACCTGGAGCACCGCACCGGCACGGTCGGCCGGGTCCTGCCGCACATCGAGGTCAAGGTCGTCGACCCGGCGACGGGCGTCACCCGACCGCGCGGCAGCGCGGGGGAGTTGTGCACCCGTGGCTACAGCGTGATGCTCGGCTACTGGAACGAGCCGGAGAAGACCGCCGAGTCCGTCGACGCGGGCCGCTGGATGCACACGGGCGACCTCGCCGTCATGCGCGAGGACGGCTACGTCGAGATCGTCGGCCGCATCAAGGACATGATCATCCGGGGCGGGGAGAACATCTACCCCCGCGAGATCGAGGAGTTCCTCTACGGCCACCCGAAGATCCAGGACGTCCAGGTCGTCGGCGTCCCGCACGAGCACTACGGCGAGGAGGTCCTGGCCTGCGTCATCGCCCGCGACCCGGCCGACCCGCCGACGCTGGAGGAGCTCCGGGCCTTCTGCGAGGGGCAGTTGGCGCACTACAAGGTCCCGGCCCGGCTGCGGATCCTCGACTCCTTCCCGATGACGGTGTCCGGGAAGGTCCGCAAGGTGGAGCTGCGCGAGAGGTTCGCCGACGGCTGAGCGGCGCGCCGGTCACAGCGAGGCACGCATACACACCCGTGGCCAGAGGTCCAGGCCGTGTGCCGCCTCCGCCGCGCGGATCTCGCGGAGGCCGGGCGTGAGGTCCGCCTCGGCCATGGGCCGGAATCCGAGGCGGGCGTAGTACGGGGCGTTCCACGGGACCTCCGTGAAGGTGGTCAGCGTCAGGGCGGTCAGGCCCTCCTCGCGGGCGCGGTCGGCGGCGTGGGCCAGCAGGGCGCGGCCGATGCCCTGGCGCGCGGCACGCGGGTGGACCGAGACCTGCTCGATGTGCAGGGCGCCGTCGACGGGTTCGGCCAGGAGGTAGGCGACCGGCAGGTCCTGCCCGTCGGCGGCGACCCAGCAGCGGCCCGCCCGCCGGTAGCGCTCCAGGACGTGCGCGGTCGGCGGTTCGTCGTCGGCGATCTCCGGCATGCCGAGGTCGCGGAAGGGGGCACCGGCGGCCCGTTCGATGTCCTGCAGGGCGGGGAGTTCGGCCGGGGTCGCGGGGCGGATGCGCATGCGGTGAGTATGCGGGGCGCGGGCGTGGTCAGGGGGCCCGGTTCCCGGTTCCGGATGCGGCCAGGGCGTCGGCCGGGGCGTTCACCGGCCGCGGTGTGCCGGTGAGGTCGAGCACGAACAGGGCGACGCCCAGGGCGTCCGCGCGGGCCCGGGCGTCGTCCGCGTACCCGGCGAGGGAGAAGTAGACGCCCTCCACGGACTCCGTCATGGCCGTGAGCCACAGGCACTCGACGTCCCGCAGGGTCGCCGGGCGTACGGCCGGGTCCACCTGCGCGACGACACCGCGGGCGGCCAGACCTATGCCGGAGGGCGGACGCTGGTCGGCCCTGCGGACACCCCGGTAGCCGAGCCAGCGCAGGTACAGGGCGGTGGCCGTGACGGCGTCGCGCGCCGTACGGATCGTGACGGAGGGGAAAGGGGGCCGCGCGGCCGGGGCGGCGGGCCGGACCGTGTCGGTCTCCGGGGCCGGCGCGACCTCCGCACCGGGCGTGCCGTCACCGTCGGCGGCACTCTCCCCGTCCTCCACCACCGCCACCCGCAGCACCACCCCGCACGCGCACCCCACCTCCGGGCGCGGCCATTCACCGCGCCGCCCGCACGAGGCGCACCGCACCGCCACCCAGTCGTCCTGCCAGACCCGGTGCGAGACGGGCGTCGCCGCGCCGCCCCGGTCCAGGCGCGGGGCGACCGGTGCGCCGCACACGCACGGGTACGCCGGTGTCGTGTAGCGGTGCTCGCGGCGGCAGGCCGGGCAGCGCACCGAGGCGGTCTCGGCCATGGCACTCCAGAACCGTGTCGTATCGGGACGGCGGGCCCATCGTGCTCCCTCCGGCCCCGCCCTGTCCGGCGCTTTCCGTCTCTTGACGCCCTTCGCCCGCCCCACCTACATTAATTCCAGATCGTAGAAAACAATCTCCGCAATACGGAAGAGCTCACCGCGGGGCGCGACGGGAGTGCGAATCCGACAGCCGAAGCAGGAGTACTCGATGGCTCGAATGACCGCTGCCCGCGCAGCAGTTGAGATCCTCAAGCGCGAGGGCGTCACCGACGCGTTCGGTGTCCCCGGCGCGGCGATCAACCCGTTCTACGCGGCGCTCAAGGCCTCGGGCGGCATCGCCCACACCCTCGCCCGGCACGTCGAGGGTGCCTCGCACATGGCCGAGGGCTACACCCGCACCCACCCGGGCAACATCGGCGTCTGCATCGGCACCTCGGGCCCGGCCGGCACCGACATGATCACGGGCCTGTACTCCGCGACCGGCGACTCCATCCCGATCCTGTGCATCACGGGCCAGGCCCCGACCGCCGTGATCCACAAGGAGGACTTCCAGGCCGTCGACATCGCCTCCATCGCCAAGCCGGTCACCAAGATGGCCGTCACGGTGCTGGAGGCCGCGCAGGTCCCGGGCGTCTTCCAGCAGGCGTTCCACCTGATGCGCTCCGGCCGCCCCGGCCCGGTCCTCATCGATCTGCCGATCGACGTGCAGCTGACGGAGATCGAGTTCGACGCGGAGACGTACGAGCCGCTCCCGGTCTACAAGCCCGCCGCGACCCGGGCCCAGATCGAGAAGGCGATCGGGATGCTGAACGCGTCCGAGCGGCCGCTGATCGTCGCGGGCGGCGGCATCGTCAACGCCGACGCGGCCGAACTCCTCGTCGAGTTCGCCGAGCTGACCGGCACTCCGGTCGTCCCGACCCTGATGGGCTGGGGCCTGCTGCCCGACGACCACGAGCTGAACGCCGGCATGGTCGGCCTGCAGACCTCGCACCGCTACGGCAACGCGACCTTCCTGGAGTCCGACTTCGTCCTCGGCATCGGCAACCGCTGGGCCAACCGCCACACCGGCAAGCTCGACGTCTACACGGCCGGGCGGACGTTCGTCCACGTCGACATCGAGCCCACCCAGATCGGCAGGATCTTCGCCCCGGACTACGGGATCGCCTCCGACGCCCGGGCCGCGCTGGGGCTGTTCGTCGAGGTGGCACGTGAGCTGAAGGCGGCGGGCAGGCTGCCCGACCGCTCCGCGTGGGCCGCGTCCGCGCAGGAGCGCAAGGCGACCCTCCAGCGCCGCACGCACTTCGACGACATCCCGATCAAGCCGCAGCGTGTCTACGAGGAGATGAACAAGGCCTTCGGCCCGGAGACCCGGTACGTCTCCACGATCGGCCTGTCGCAGATCGCCGGCGCGCAGATGCTGCACGTGTACCGGCCCCGCCACTGGATCAACTGCGGCCAGGCCGGCCCGCTCGGCTGGACCATCCCGGCCGCGCTGGGCGTGGCCAAGGCCGACCCGGAGGCCTCGGTCGTCGCCCTCTCCGGCGACTACGACTTCCAGTTCATGCTGGAGGAACTGGCGGTCGGCGCGCAGCACCGGATCCCGTACGTCCACGTCCTGGTGAACAACTCCTACCTGGGCCTGATCCGCCAGGCGCAGCGGGCGTTCGAGATCGACTTCCAGGTCAACCTGGAGTTCGAGAACCTCAACTCGCCGGAGCTCGGCGTCTACGGCGTCGACCATGTCAAGGTCGCCGAGGGCCTCGGCTGCAAGGCGATCCGCGTCACCGACCCGGCCGACCTGGGTGCGGCCTTCGAACAGGCCAGGAAGCTGGCCGCGGAGTACCGGGTCCCGGTCGTCGTCGAGGCGATCCTGGAGCGCGTCACCAACATCTCCATGTCGGCGACCAACGACATCGGCAACGTCGTGGAGTTCGAGGAACTCGCCACGGAGCCGGGCCATGCGCCGACGTCCATCAGGACGCTGAAGGTCTGACGCACAGGGCAGCAGAGGGGCGGCCCGTCCATCGTGGCCGGGCCGCCCCTCCGGCGTGTGCGTGAGGGCGGGCCGCTCCCCTGCTGGTACGTGCCTACCGGGTCGCGTCCTCGCGCATGACCGCCCCCGCACGCACCGCTCGGGCGCCGCCCGGACCGCCTCCCCGCGCCAGGCCGCTCACGCGCGCACGGGGTCAGCTTCCGCTGCCACCGCAGCCACCCCCGCCGGTACCGCAGTAGTGGTGACCCCCGCCCCCGCGGTTTCTGCCGCGCGGCGAATCCTTGAGGAGGGTCGCTCCGCCCACGTCCGCCCGGCGGATCAGGCCCGTCCGCAGTGCGAAGCGGGGCATCAGCAGGCGCAGGGCCGCCTCGCCGTGCGGGGCGACCAGCAGCAGCCGTATGAGGGCCACCGCGAGGCGGATGTCGGCAGTGGGATCTCGTGCGGCTCCGGCCGGGCCGCCGTACCGTCGCTCGTGGCTTCACCCCCGTACCGGGCCCGCCGCCCCCCGTGCCGAAGGGCCCTGTGACGGGAATGTGCCCGGCCCCGGGGGCGGTTGAAGCCCCCGGGGCCGGGTTCAGAGGTGAAGGTGAGGGTGCCGTACGGGCTGTACGACCGGTGCTGTAGACGCACTCACGCCTCGTGGTGCTCCGACAGCCCCGGCCAGTCGTCCGGCCCGCCGCCCTGCCACTCGACGAGGTCGCTCTCCGCGACGTCGGTGACGTACAGGTCGGCCAGGCGCAGGATCTCGGCGACGTCGTCCGTGTGGGTGGCGACGCCCAGCGGCTCCTCGCCCAGGGTGACCCGGCGGGAGCCGTCCAGGGCGGGAGCGTGGACCACGACGTGCGGTTGCTCGGTGGGAGGTGCCATGCCTTCAGGCTGCTGCGAACGGGACGGTTCCGCACCCTGGGAGGGCTGGGCCGCCCGGCGGTGCGAGGCTGGGCGCGACAGGACGTTCGCGCCGCCGGACGGTGTCGGGGGAGAGGGATGGGTGGTGCTGGGACCGCGGCGGGTGCGACGGGCTCCGGGGCCGGCTTCCCTCAGGTCGAGAAGCCGGTCCGGGCCCTTCACCACCGCACTGGCTCGCACGCCGCCGCGGTCCGCGCCCTGGCCGTGTCCGTGCCCGGGGGACCACCCCTCATCCGGGTCTCCCCGGGCGGTCGGACACGGTCAGGGAGTTCAGTCCTCGCGCAGGGCGTGGACCGCCTCCTCCACGCGCCGCCCGTACTCGGGGTCGGCGGCGTGGAAGTGCGCGAGGTTCTTCTCGATCACGTCGTCGCGGGAGACCCGGGACAGGCCCCCCGCGATGTTCGCGACCAGACGGGACCGCTCCTCGGCGGACATCAGCCGGTACAGCTCGCCCGCCTGGAAGAAGTCGTCGTCCTTGGTGTGCGCGGGCGCCTCATGGGTGCCGGTGTGGCCGGAGACCGCCAGCGGCGCCGACAGCGGGCGGCCGGTCTCGACGGGGCCGTCGTAGGAGTTCGGCTCGTAGTTCTTGGCGTACCGGCCCTGCGGGTTGGACGCCATGAGGCCGTCCCTGCCGTAGTTCCGCGCGGTCGTGGCCTTCGGCGCGTTGACGGCCAGCAGCGTGTGGTTGACGCCCAGGCGGTAGCGGTGGGCGTCCGCGTAGGCGAACAGCCGGCCCTGGAGCATCTTGTCGGGCGAGGGACCGATGCCCGGCACGAAGTTGTTCGGGGAGAACGCGGCCTGCTCGACCTCAGCGAAGACGTTGTCCGGGTTGCGGTCCAGCACGAGCCGGCCCACGCGCCGGAGCGGGTAGTCCGCGTGCGGCCACACCTTGGTCAGGTCGAACGGGTTGAAGCGGTAGTCCGCCGCCTCCGCCGCCGGCATCAGCTGCACGTGGAGCGTCCAGGACGGGTGCACACCCCGCTCGATCGCCTGGAGCAGGTCCGTCTGGTGCGAGTCGGGGTCCTTGCCCGCGATCTCGGCGGCCTGCTCGCTGCTCAGGGAGCGGATGCCCTGGTTGGTCTTGAAGTGGTACTTGACGAAGAAGGCCTCGCCCCGGCTGTTGGTCCACTGGTAGGTGTGCGAGCCGTAGCCGTTCATGTGCCGGTACGAGGCCGGGATGCCGCGGTCGCCCATCAGCCAGGTCACCTGGTGCGTGGCCTCGGGGGAGTGCGCCCAGAAGTCCCAGACGTTGTCCGGCTCCTGACGGCCCGTGAACGGATCGCGCTTCTGGGAGTGGATGAAGTCGGGGAACTTGACCGGGTCCTTGATGAAGAACACCGGGGTGTTGTTCCCGACGAGGTCGTAATTGCCTTCCCCGGTGTAGAACTTCACCGCGAAGCCGCGGGGGTCGCGCACCGCGTCCGCGCCGCCGAGCGAGTCGGCCACGGTCGAGAAGCGCACGAACACCTCGGTGCGCCGGCCGACCTCGCTGAGGAAGTCGGCGTGGGTGAAGTCCGTGACGTCGTCGGTCACTTCGAAGTGGCCGTAGGCACCCGAGCCGCGGGCGTGCACCACGCGCTCCGGGATGCGCTCACGGTTGAAGCGCGCCAGCTTCTCCAGCAGATGCTGGTCCTGGAGCAGGAGCGGGCCGCCGACACCGGCGGTGGCGGAGTTCTGGTTGTCGGCGACGGGGGCGCCGGACTCGGTGGTGAGCACGCGCTGCGACATCGTGACCTTCCGTACGAGAGGGCAGCGGAAACAGTTTTCCGCTTTGTGGAGCCTAGGGTCGGGGCGAGCGGAGCGTCAACAGTTTGTTGAAGCAGTGGGCATGGCTGGTTCCGGGCGGCGCCGCCGCTTTGGGCGCGACAGGACAGGTGTCAGCGGCGGCGCCGCCCGGGGATCGGGGGACCCCCGGGTCACGAGGGTCTGCGGAGGGTCAGAGCCGGGCGCCGGAGAGCCGCTCCACGGCCCGCAGCAGCGCCGAGTGATCCAGGCCGCCGTCGCCCTGCGCACGCAGGCTCGCGACCAGCTGGGCGACCACGGCACCGACCGGCAGGGCCGCGCCGACGTTGCGGGCGGCGTCGGTGACGATGCCCATGTCCTTGTGGTGCAGGTCGATCCGGAAGCCCGGCTTGAAGTCCCGGCCGAGGAAGTTGTCCTTCTTGCGGGTCAGCACGGTCGAGCCGGCGAGTCCGCCGCCCAGGACGTCCAGGGCGGCCTTCAGGTCCACGCCGGACTTCTCCAGGAAGACCACTGCCTCGGCGCACGCCTGGATGTTCACGGCGACGATCAGCTGGTTGGCGGCCTTCACGGTCTGGCCGGAGCCGTGCGGACCGCACAGCACGACGGTCTTGCCGAGCGCCTGGAAGATCGGCTCGGCCTCGGCGAAGTCCGCCTGCTCACCGCCCACCATGATCGACAGCACGGCCTCGATCGCACCGGCCTCGCCGCCGGACACCGGGGCGTCCAGGACGCGGATGCCCTGGTCGACCGCCGCCTTCGCCAGGTCGACCGAGGTCTGCGGGGTGATCGAGGACATGTCGATCAGCAGCGCGCCGGACCGCGCGTTCTCCAGGATGCCGTCGGGGCCGTAGGCGATCGCCTCGACCTGCGGGGAGGCCGGGACCATCGTGATGACGACGTCGGCGTCCTCGACGGCCTCGGCGATCGAGCCGGCCGCGGTGCCACCGGCGGCGGCCAGGCGGTCCAGCTTGTCCTGCTCCAGTGTGTAGCCGGTGACCTGGTAACCCGCCTTGATCAGGTTCTCGGACATGGGGGAGCCCATGATGCCGAGTCCGATCCAGGCGACCTTGGGGAGTGTGCTCATGATGGGTGCCTTTCGGGTACGGGGTCAGCGGGACAGCCAGCCGAAGGCCTCGGCGCTCGGGCGGTCGCCCGGCTTGTACTCGAGGCCGACCCAGCCGTCGTAACCCGCCTTGTTCAGCTGGTCGAGGAGGTCTTCGAGGGGCAGCGAGCCCGTGCCGGGCGCGCCGCGGCCCGGGTTGTCGGCGATCTGGACGTGCCCGGTCGCAGCCGCGAACCGCTCGATCACCGCCGGCAGGTCCTCGCCGTTCATCGACAGGTGGTAGAGGTCCATGAGGAAGCGTGCGTTGCCGAGCCCCGTCGCCTCGTTGACCTTGTCGACGACCTCGACGGCGGCGGGCGCGGACACCAGCGGGTACAGCGGCGACTCGGGCTTGTTCAACGCCTCGATCAGCAGGATCGCGCCGATCCGGTCGGCGGCCCGGGCCGCCAGGGCCAGGTTCTCCAGCGCGAGCGCGTCCTGCTCGGCTGGGTCCACGCCCTCGACGCGGTTGCCGTACAGGGCGTTGAGCGCCGTGCAGCCCAGGGAGGCGGCGAAGTCGGCGGTCACGTCGATGTTGGCGCGGAACCGCTCCGACTCCTCGCCGGGGACCGACAGGGCGCCGCGGTCCGGGCCCGGGAGCTGTCCGGCGTAGAAGTTCAGGCCGGTGAGCCTGACGCCGGCGTCCTCGATCGCGCGCTTGAGGGCGTCGAGCCGGGACCGCTCGGGGACGGGTGAGTCGACCCAGGGCCACCACAGCTCGACCGCGGTGAAGCCCGCCGCGGCGGCGGCCGCGGGGCGCTCCAGGAGGGGGAGCTCCGTGAAGAGGATCGACAGGTTGACGTTGAAGCGCTGGTCTGCGAATCCCATCGGGGGCGGCGCTCCCTTCCTTGTCTCTGCTGCGCTTCCGCGCTCATTCCGTATCGTGGAATCTCGTTTCTGCTTAACGGAAGATTGCCTGTGGGGTGCGAGGGCTGTCAAGAGGGGCTGCCGGAAAGTCCGCCCCGCGCGTTAGGTTGAGCGCGTGCGACTGAGAGTGGAGTTCACGACCGAGCCGTTCGACCTGGACGAGGCGCCCGCGCACGCGGTGGTGGCCCGCGAGGTCGTGGAGGCCGCCGAGCTGGACGCCGTGGACGTGGGCCCGTTCGGCAACACCGCGGAGGGCGGTGCCGACGCGGTGCTCACCGCCGTGGACACCCTGCTCCGCAAGACCCTGAAGGCCGGAGCCACCCGCGTCTCGCTCCAGATCAACGTGGTCGAGGAGGGAGGGGCGTGAGCGGCGGCGGGGACGAGCCGTTCATCGCGGCCGTGAAACCCCTGGTCGACGCGATGGGCGGCGAGATGATCCCGCCCGACGAGGCCGGCCCCGACGACGTCGTCCTGGCCTGGGAGGGCAGGGACGCCGTCGCCGTACGGCTGCCGCAGCTCGCCGACTCCCTCGATCACATCCTGGCCGCCATGGAGCGCCGCAAGGGGATGCCGCTGGCCGACCTCGACCGCAGGGCCAAACAGGAAGTCGTGCGGATACTCGAGGCGCGCGGCGCCTTCTCCGTCCGGCACGGGGTGGAGACGGTGGCGAGCGCCCTCGGCGTCAGCCGCTTCACCGTCTACAACTACCTCAACCGCGAGAAGGGGGCCTGACCGCCGCCGGACGTTTCGGTCCGGTTTCGCACCACAGAATTTTCAACAAACTGTTGACGTGCTGTCGCGGGAGGGCGTTAGCTGTCGGCACGCCCGTTCAGCACGAAGGCCGAATCCGGCCACGGAGGCTCCCGTGACGTCCACTTCCACGCCGCCGGGCCTGACCCGGTTCAACACCCTCGAGGAGCACGCGGCCCACGCCGCCCTCCACGAGGTGTGCGCCGCCACGGCGTGGGCGAAGCGCCTGCTGGCCGCCCGCCCCTACGCCACCTGCGAGGACCTGTACGCCGCGAGCGACGCCGCCATGGCCGGCCTGACGGCCGCGGACCTCGACGAGGCGATGGCCGGCCACCCGCCCATCGGCCGCCCCCGGCCCGGTGACCCCACCTCGGCACGGGAACAGCGCGGCATGGCCGGCGCCTCCGACGCGCTCAAGGCGGAGATGCTGGAGCTGAACCTCGCCTACCAGGAGAAGTTCGGCCATGTCTTCCTGATCTGCGCCACCGGCCGGACCGGTGAACAGATGCGCGACGCGGTCAGGGAGCGGATCGGCAACACACCGGAGCAGGAGCGGGAGATCGTCCGCACCGAACTGGGGAAGATCAACCGCATCCGCCTCGCCCGACTCGTCGAAGAGGAAGCCTGACCCCATGAGCACCAGTACCACCGCCTCCGTGTCCACGCACATCCTGGACACCAGCGTCGGCCGGCCCGCCGAAGGCGTCGCCGTCCACCTCTCCGCCCGCGCGGGCCGCGAGGCGGCCTGGCAGGAGCTCGGCGGCTCCGCCACCGACGCGGACGGCCGGTGCAAGGACCTCCCGGCGCTGCCGGAGGGCACCACCCACGTACGGCTCGACTTCGCGGTGGAGCCGTACCTCGAAGAATCTGCGAAGAAGCAAGCCGATGCGCAGCAGGACGCCCCCGCGAACCGGGACAGCGGTGCGTTCTTTCCAGAGGTGGCCATCACCTTCGCCGTCGAGGCCGGTGAGCACTACCACGTACCGCTGCTGCTCAACCCGTTCGGCTACTCCGTATACCGAGGGAGCTAGCTAGAGATGCCCACCATTCTGGGACAGAACCAGTACGGCAAGGCCGAGAACCGAGTCGTCAAGATCACGCGGGACGGCGCCACCCACCACATCAAGGACCTCAACGTCTCCGTCGCGCTGAGCGGCGACATGGACGAGGTCCACTACTCCGGCTCGAACGCCAACGTCCTGCCGACCGACACCACCAAGAACACGGTCTACGCGTTCGCCAAGGAGCACGGCATCGAGTCGGCCGAGCAGTTCGGCATCCACCTCGCCCGGCACTTCGTCACCAGCCAGGAGCCGATCCGCCGGGCCCGGATCCGCATCGAGGAGTACGCCTGGGAGCGGATCGAGGCCTCCGACGCCACCTCGCAGTTCATCGGCGCCGACGAGGTCAAGCACTCCTTCGTCCGCAAGGGCCAGGAGGTCCGGCTGACCCAGATCACCTACGACGGCTCGTCGTGGGAGGTCGTCTCCGGCCTCAAGGACCTGGTCGTGATGAACTCGACCAACTCCGAGTTCTGGGGCTACGTCAAGGACAGGTACACGACGCTGAAGGAGGCCTACGACCGCATCCTGGCCACCGAGGTCTCCGGCCGCTGGCGGTTCAACTGGACCGACGACGAGCAGCGCATGCCGAACTGGGAGAAGTCCTACGAGCAGGTCAGGAAGCACATGCTCCAGGCCTTCGCCGAGACCTACTCCCTCTCGCTGCAGCAGACGCTGTACCAGATGGGCGCGCGGATCATCAACAACCGCAGCGAGATCGACGAGGTCCGCTTCTCCCTCCCGAACAAGCACCACTTCCTGGTCGACCTGGAGCCGTTCGGGCTGAAGAACGACAACGAGGTGTACTACGCCGCCGACCGCCCCTACGGCCTGATCGAGGCGACGATCCTCAGGGACGGCTGCGAGGCGAAGATCCCCGAGGACCTCACCAACCTCTGAGGCTCACCCTTTCGGCACCCGTGGCCGGGGAACCATCCTCCCGGCCACGGCACTCAAAACTCCCAGGGTCCTGCCGTGCCCTCTCCAATTCAGCACACTTCGTGAAAAGGGACGAACCATGGCAGCAGAGCGGCGCATCGTCATCGAGAACTGTGCGATCGCGACCGTCGACGGACACGACACGGAGTACGCCTCCGGGCACGTCGTCCTCGCCGGCAATCGCATCGAGTCGCTCGGCGCGGGCGCGGCCCCCGAGGGCCTGGAGAACGTCGTACGCCGTATCGACGCCACCGGCCACCTCGTGACCCCCGGCCTGATCAACACCCATCACCACTTCTACCAGTGGATCACCCGCGGCCTGGCCACGGACCACAACCTCTTCAACTGGCTCGTCGCGCTCTACCCCACCTGGGCGCGCATCGACGAGCCCATGGTCCGCGCCGCCGCCCAGGGTTCCCTGGCGATGATGGCCCGCGGTGGCGTCACCACCGCCATGGACCACCACTACGTCTTCCCGCGCGGCTCCGGCGACCTCTCCGGCGCGATCATCGGCGCCGCCCGCGACATGGGCGTCCGCTTCACCCTCGCCCGCGGCTCCATGGACCGCAGCGAGAAGGACGGCGGCCTGCCCCCGGACTTCGCCGTGGAGACCCTCGACGGTGCGCTCGCGGCCACCGAGGAGACCGTGCGGCAGCACCACGACTCCTCTTTCGACGCCATGACCCAGGTCGCCGTCGCGCCCTGCTCGCCCTTCTCCGTCTCCACCGAACTGCTCCGCGACGGCGCCCAGTTGGCCCGCCGTCTCGGTGTCCGGCTGCACACCCACGGCTCGGAGACCGTGGAGGAGGAGAAGTTCTGCCACGAACTGTTCGGCATGGGCCCGACCGACTACTTCGAGTCCACCGGCTGGCTCGGTGAGGACGTGTGGATGGCGCACTGCGTCCACATGAACGACTCCGACATCGCCGCCTTCGCCCGGTCCCGCACCGGCGTCGCGCACTGCCCGTCCTCCAACGCCCGCCTCGCGGCCGGCATCGCCCGCGTCCCCGACATGCTCGCCGCCGGCGTCCCCGTCGGCCTCGGCGTGGACGGCACCGCCTCCAACGAGTCCGGCGAACTCCACACCGAGCTGCGCAACGCCCTCCTCATCAACCGCCTCGGCGGCCACAAGGAGGCCGCCCTGAACGCCCGTCAGGCCCTGCGCCTGGGAACGTACGGCGGTGCCCAGGTCCTCGGCCGGGCCGCGGAGACCGGCTCCCTGGAGCCCGGCAAGCTCGCCGACCTCGTGCTGTGGAAGCTGGACACGCTCGCCCACGCCTCCATCGCCGACCCGGTGACCGCCCTGGTCTTCGGCGCTGCCGCGCCGGTCACCGCCTCCTTCGTGAACGGCCGGCAGATCGTCGAGGACGGACGGCTCCTCACGGCCGACGAGGACGCCATCGCCCGCGCCACGCGGGACGAGGCCCGACGGCTGGCGAAGATCGCCGCCGGGGCCTGACCACCCGGATGACTCCGGCCGGGAGGGACGGCTCCCGGCCGGTGGCCGTGAACCCGAGCGGGGTGCACGGCGGTCGTCTCCGGGGTGCGCGTGACCGCGCGCGCCCCGGAACGGCCACCACCGTCCGCGCACATCCGGTCCCGCACGACCACCCGCACCACCTCCCTGACACCCACGGCCGCATCGGCGCGGCCGTGTAACCGACCGGAGGGACGCCGCCGTGGCCGACCACCCCGTTGACGAAAAACTCCCCGCGCTCAAGATGGCGACGACCGGCCTGCAGCACGTGGCCGCCATGTACGCCGGAGTCGTCGCCCCGCCCCTGATCGTCGGCGCGGCCATCGGCCTCACCGCCACCGACCTGACCTTCCTCACCGGCGCCTGCCTGTTCACCGCGGGCCTCGCCACCTTCCTGCAGACCCTCGGCATCTGGAAGATCGGCGCCCGGCTGCCGTTCGTCAACGGCGTCACCTTCGCCGGTGTCGCCCCGATGACCGCGATCGTCGCCTCCACCCAGGACAAGTCCGACGCCCTGCCGATCATCTTCGGCGCGGTCATCGTCGCCGGACTCCTCGGTTTCCTCGCCGCCCCCGTCTTCTGCAAGGCCATCCGCTTCTTCCCGCCCGTGGTGACCGGCACGGTCATCACCCTCATCGGCATATCGCTGCTGCCGGTCGCCTTCGGCTGGGCGCAGGGTCCCAACCCGGGGGCCCACGACTACGGTTCGGCGACCAACCTGGGCCTCGCGGCCGTCACCCTGCTGATCGTGCTGCTGCTGCGCCGCTTCACCACGGGCTTCGTCAAGCAGATCGCCGTGCTGCTCGGACTCGTGATCGGCACGCTGATCGCGATCCCGTTCGGCGCCACGGACTTCACCCCCGTCGCGGACGCCGCCGTCATCGGCTTCCCCACCCCGTTCCACTTCGGCGCCCCACAGTTCCAGCTCGCCGCGATCATCTCGATGTGCGTGGTGATGGTGGTGTCGATGACCGAATCGACCGCCGACATGCTGGCGCTGGGCGAGATCGTCGAGCGCCCGGCCGACGAGCGGACCATCGCGGCCGGCCTGCGCGCCGACACCCTCGGCTCGGCGCTCAGCCCCCTCTTCAACGGCTTCATGTGCAGCGCCTTCGCGCAGAACATCGGCCTGGTCGCCATGACGAAGATCCGCAGCCGGTACGTCGTCGCCGCGGGCGGCGGCTTCCTGGTGCTGATGGGCCTGTGTCCGATGGCGGCCTCGCTGATCGCCGTCGTACCGCGCCCGGTGCTCGGCGGGGCGGGCGTCGTCCTGTTCGGCTCGGTCGCGGCCAGCGGCATCCAGACCCTGGTCCGGGCCGCCCTGGACAAGGACAACAACGTCCTGATCGTGGCCGTCTCCCTGGCCGTCGGCATCATCCCCATCACGGCCCCGGAGTTCTACCACGCCTTCCCGGAGACGGCCCGCATCGTCCTGGACTCCGGCATCTCGACGGGCTGTGTGGCGGCCGTGCTGCTCAACCTCGTCTTCAACCACCTGGGCAAGGGCGCCCGGGACGCCCACGACGTGACCCACCCGATGGAGGCGGGCGAGGAACTGACGAACACCCCGAAGGCCCCGGCCGCGTCCTGAGGCCGCCGGACTCCGCTTAGGCTTCTGCCTTGGTCAACTCAGGGTTGACCGGGGGTCAGGGACGAGGGGGAGACGGGCCGATGAACCACGCGAGCGAGGTGTTCCAGCCGCTGCGGGCGGACGATCCGCCCATGGTGGCCGGATACCGCCTCGCCGCCCGGCTCGGTGCGGGCGGCATGGGGCGTGTCTACCTGTCGCACACGCAGGGCGGCCGGCCGGTGGCGATCAAGGTGGTACGGCCGGAACTGGCCGACGACCCCGAGTTCCGGCGGCGGTTCCGCCGGGAGGTGGAGGCGGCCCGGCGGGTCCGGGGCGCCTACACCGCCGAACTGATCGACGCCGACGCCGACGGCACACCGCCCTGGGCGGCCACGCTGTACGTCCCCGGCCCGTCCCTCACCGACGCCGTCGCCCGACGCGGTCCGCTGCCCGTCCCCGCGGTGCTGTGGCTGGTGGCGGGGGTGGCCGAGGCGCTCCAGGCCGTCCACGCCGCCGGCCTCGTGCACCGGGACCTCAAGCCGTCCAACGTGCTGCTCGCCGCCGACGGGCCGCGCGTGATCGACTTCGGCATCTCGCTGGCCGCCGACTTCACCTCGTACACCGCCACCGGCGCCGCCGTCGGCACGCCCCACTTCATGGCTCCCGAGCAGGCGTCGGCGGGGGAGGTCACGGCTGCGACCGACGTCTTCGCGCTGGGCCAGACGGCCGCGTTCGCCGCCCTGGGCCGCCCGCTGTACGGGGAGGGCTCCGCGGTCGGCGTGCTGTACCGGATCGTGCACGACCGGCCCGACCTGTCCGTGCTGCCCGAGCAGCTCCGACCACTGTTCGCCCGCTGCCTGGCCGCCGACCCGAAGGACAGGGCGGACCTGGCGGAGATCGTCGACTGGTGCCGGCAGCGACTGGGCGCCGACGCCGACGCGGGCGCGGGCCCCGCCGTGTGGCGGGACGTCACAGGACCGGAGCCGACGGTCCCGTCGCCGCTCTCCACTCCCACGAGTCTCTCCACTCCCACACGCGTCGAGCCTCAGCCGCTGGTCGTCACCCGGCCCCAGCCGCTGCCGGGTGCGCCCGGGGAGCGGCGGGCGCGACACCGGCGCACCGCGCTGATCACGGCCGCGGCCGTGACGGCCGGGGTGGTGGCGCTGGGCGGCCTGCTCTGGACGGTCCAGGACGCGGGGAACAGGTTCCGCGACTGGGTGGCCGGCGCACCGGCGACGCCGGACCCGGACAGGTCCGGGCGGTCGGCGGACGCGGCTACGCCGTCGCCTTCGGCGTCCGGGGCCGTCGCGGATGCCGAGGGCCGGACACCGCGGGCCTCGCAGCCCTCCCCGACCGCCTCCGGGACGCCGCGCCCCATCGGCCGGGTGCTCCAGAGGCTGGACGCGAAGAGCTCGCTGAGCTTCGAGGAGCCGTTCCAGCGCGAGGACCGCGAGGGCGACATCCGCTTCGACTGCGAGAACGCCGGATGCGCGCTGCAGAGCGACACCAGTGTCTTCGTGCAGATGTTCACCGACGAGGGCGTCTCCCTCGACGACTGCCGGCTCATGCTGGCGCATGCCGACCGGCGCCGCTGGCCGCTGGCCTCGGTGCCGGTGGGAGGTCAGATCTGCGTCAGGCACACGTCCGGGGACATCGCCCTGCTCACGGTCCAGACGAAGTCGACCGCGCTGCCGGAACTCGCCGCCCTCACGGTGGACCTGACGATCTGGCGGCGTTCGGCGACGTGACCGCCGCGCGGTCACACGGTGAGCATCACGGCCTCCAGCCAGACGTCGATGTCCAGGGTGCCGCCGAAGGCGAGTCGGGGCGGGGCTTGCTGCATACGCCGTGGGCCGGAAGGCGTTGCGGCGGACCCGCCGACGCCGTGCACCGCGGGCGCTGACACCGGCACACCGCGAGGCCCCGGAGGCCACCTTCTTCGCCGACCGCACGACGCACCAGGCGGCCACCGTGCCGGGCGTCCCCCAGGGCACGGTGAAGTCCCGCGTCCACTACGCCCTGCGCAGCCTCAGAGCGGCCCTGGAGGAACGCGGTGTGCGATGACCGGCGCCGCGCGACCGCCCGCCGGGGATCGGGCCCACGGCCCTACGCCAGTCCGAACAGCCCCGGGTCCGAAGCCAGCTTCCTGAAGACCGCCGCGGGATCTGCGACCAGCCTGCGCTGCTCCAGGTCCAGGATCCCGCCGACCGCCGTGATCTGCGCGGCCACCGTGCCGTCGGCCTTCACGACGGTCTGCTCGATCCGGAACGTCTTGCCACCGCTCCACTCGAAGGCGCAGGTCACCCGGACCTCGTCGCCCGCGAGCAGCTCGCGTTCGTAGCGGATGGTCGTCTCCAGGGCGACCGGGCCCACGCCGCTGCCGACGAGGGCGGACTGGCTGATCCCCGCGGCGTGGAGCAGCGACCAGCGGGCGTGCTCCGCGTAGTTCAGGTAGACCGCCTGGTTGAGATGTCCCTGGACGTCCGTCTCGTAGCCACGGACGGTCACAGGGACGGAAAACGGCTCGCTCACGGCTTTCCCTTCTCGCGCCGGGTCTCTCGCACCGGACTCTCGTGCACTGCGCAACGATCCACCGATCTTGGCATGCCCATCACGCCCGGCGCGGCGAAGCCAGCAGATACCGGCTCCCGGTGCGCGGCTCGCGGTGCTCGCTCACCTGCCAGCCTGCCCCTTCCAGGGTGGCCGCGCAGGCCCGCAGCGCCTCCCCGTCCGGCTCGTGGACGGCGACGGCCTCCGGCTGCGGGGTCTCCCGTACGCGATAGCCCCCGCCCTCAGGCCCCGCAGGAGCGTGCCCGGCAGCCTCCAGGGCCAGCGCCGCCGCCCGCACCAGGTGCGTACGCTCCCAGCCGCACGGCCGGTCCACGTCCCCGCCCGGGTTGGTCATCCGGCGCAGCTCCAGCAGCCCCTGCCAGGCGCTGTGCACCTCACGGCGCCGGGCGGGACCGGCGGCCGCGGCGGTCTCCTCGCCGCCCACGCGCGCGGCGAACACGCCCGTCGGCTGGGGGGCGTCCCCGGCCCCGGACGCGGCCCCGGCGGCCTCGGGCAGCTGGGTGATGCCCTGCCGCACCCGGTGCCCCTCCGGCGTCAGGAAGTGGTCGTGCGGCGGCCGCGGGTGCCGGAAGGCCAGCCCCCGCTTCACCAGGGCGGTGAGCTGCGCCTCCGTGCCCCGCAGCCGCCCGGTCACGGGATCGGCGGCGTCGATGACACGCCGCTGCGCGGCGGTCGGCGGTCGGGTCACGGCGCACTCCTCTCCGGCCGGGGACGGGCCCAGGGCGCGAGGCTCGACGCCCCCGCCTGCTCGAAGGGGCTCCACACCTGCGCGAACAGGCTCGAAGCCCCACCTGCTCGAAGGCTACGACCCGCCACTGACATTCCGGGCCGGGACGACTCCCCGCCGCGCACCCCGGCCCCACGCACCCCGCGCCGCCGCCCGCCGGGGCTCGGGCCGCCAGGTGGCCACCAACGCGGCGGCCAGCAGCAGCTCGGCCAGGTCGCCGCCGTAGTACATGATCTCCGCACCGCCCTGCACCTGGTCGACGGGCGCGTGGATGTCGACCCAGAAGCCGCCGTACATCAACTGGGAGATCACGGCGTGTGCCGCGATCGCGACGCCGAGATAGACCAGCCGGGCCCTGACCCCCGGCCGGGTGGGGGCCGGGTCGGGTCCGGCGATGGCGTGGGCGAACAGGCATCCGGACAGCAGGAAGTGCGCGTGCAGCAGCCAGTGCGCGGCCGGGTGGGCCGTGGTCGCGTGGTAAAGAGGCGTGAAGTACAGCACCGCGAGGCCGCCCGCCGAGAGCGCCAGCGCGACCGCCGGGTGGGTGAGCACGCGGGCAGGCGGACTGTGCAGCACCGCGGTCAGGCGCCGGGCCCGGGAGGCGGGCAGGGTGCGCAGCAGGAGCGTGACGGGGGCGGCCAGGACCAGGGCGAGCGGCGCGTACATGCCGATGAGGAGGTGCTGGAGCATGTGCCCGCGGAAGTCCTCGTGGGCGAAGGAGGCCACGGGCGGCAGCAGTGCTGCTCCGAGCAGGAGGATCCCGCCGAGGAAGCAGCCGGTCCGCCACCGGCTCCAGCCGAGGGCGGGATTGCGGTTGCGCGCCCGGCGGATGAGCAGCAGGTAGGCACCGCAGGCGGCGAGCAGCAGGAGCGCGGGCGGCAGCCAGTCCGGGGCGCCGCCGCCCGCGGCGTGTCCGTGCCCGTGCCCGTGCAGGTGGTGGCCCATCAGCCGTGCAGACCCTCATGCCGGCCGGCCGCCGCACCGGGGTCGACCGCCCGGCCGCTGCGCTGGAGCAGGTGGCCGCCGGCGACCAGCAGGGCGCCCAGGACCAGGAAGCCGATGTCCCACCAGACCCGGCCCGCTCCGGCGTGGACGTGGTGGATGCCGAGGACGTGGTGGTCCAGCACGCCCTCCACGAGGTTGAACAGGCCCCAGCCGACGAGCATCCAGCCCCACAGCACCCGGGAGGTCCACACCCGCAGCCGGTCGTGGGTGACCCGCGCGTACAGCACGGCCAGCCCGAGCAGGACCGCGAGCCAGCACACGGTGTGGAAGACGCCGTCCCACACGGTGTTCATCTGCAGGCCGGAGACGGTGTGGGGGTCGTAGTACTTCACCCCGATGCGGTCCTGGTCGGTGCTGGAGAGCATGTGGTGCCACTGCAGCAACTGATGCAGCAGGATGCCGTCGGCGAATCCGCCCATCCCGACCCCGAGCACGATGCCCGGGAGCTTGATGTCCGCCGGCCGTGCCGTGCCGAACCGGGATGCGCCCTGCGTGGTGGCCATCACTCGTCTCCGCTCCTGCCTGGGGGAAGGACCGAAGACGACCTTCCCTTCTGTGCGGCGCTCACGCCCTGCTCTCGGCCCCCGTCCGGCTCAAAGACCCTTTCCGGTCGACCCCGCGGACCGGCGGGAAACGGCCGGCGGCTACTGTCGGTACCCGCCGAGGAACCGCCCGATCCGGCCGATCGCCGCCTCCAGGTCCTCCGCGTGCGGCAGCGTCAGGATGCGGAAGTGGTCCGGAGACGGCCAGTTGAAGCCGGTGCCCTGCACCACCTGGATCTTCTCCCGCAACAGCAGGTCGAGCACGAACCGTTCGTCGTCGTGGATCCTGTGCACCTTGGGGTCGAGGCGCGGGAAGGCGTAGAGCGCGCCCTTCGGCTTCACGCACGTCACGCCCGGGATCTCGTTGAGCATCCGCCAGGCCACGTCCCGCTGCTCCAGCAGCCGCCCGCCCGGGGTGGTCAGCTCGCGGATGGACTGCCGCCCGCCGAGCGCGGCCTGGATGGCGTACTGCGCGGGCGCGTTGGCGCACAGCCGCATGGAGGCCAGCATGGTGAGGCCCTCCAGGTAGTCCTTCGCGTGCTGCCTCGGGCCCGTCACCACCAGCCAGCCGGAACGGAAGCCCGCCACGCGGTAGGTCTTGGACAGGCCGCAGAAGGTGAGGACGACCAGGTCGGGGGCGAGGGCGGCGGCCGAGTGGTGCACGGCGTCGTCGTAGAGGATCTGGTCGTAGATCTCGTCGGCGAAGACCATGAGGCCGTGCCGCCGGGCGAGGTCGAGGATGCCCTCGACGATCTCCTTGGGGTAGACCGCGCCGGTGGGATTGTTCGGGTTGATGATCACGACCGCCTTCGTCCGGTCGGTGATCTTCGACGCCATGTCGTCGAGGTCGGGGTACCAGTCGGCCTGTTCGTCGCACAGGTAGTGGACCGCCTTGCCGCCCGCCAGGGTCGTCACCGCCGTCCAGAGGGGGAAGTCCGGGGCGGGGATGAGGATCTCGTCGCCGTCCTCGATCAGCGCCTGGACGGCCATCGACACCAGTTCCGAGACGCCGTTGCCGAGGAAGACGTCGTCGACGCCGACCTCCAGGCCGAGCGTCTGGTACCGCTGGGCCACGGCACGCCGGGCGGAGAGGATGCCGCGCGAATCGGTGTAACCGTGCGCCTGGGGCAGCATCCGGATCATGTCCTGGAGGATCTCCTCCGGCGCCTCGAAGCCGAAGAGCGCGGGATTGCCGGTGTTGAGACGCAGCACGCTGTGGCCCGCCTCCTCCAGCGCGTTGGCGTGCTCGATGACCGGGCCGCGGATTTCGTAACAGACCTCACTGAGCTTGCTCGACTGCCGGAACTCCATGCGCTGCTTCCCCTCTGGCGACTGGTGCTGCTTGGTTTTACCAAGTACACGCTTGGAAAGTCCAACAACTTGTCTAGACTGCGTCGCATGCCACCTCGCCGAAGCTACGACCAGTACTGCTCCGCCGCCCGCGCGCTCGACGTCGTCGGTGACCGCTGGACCCTGCTGATCGTCCGGGAGCTCCTCGCGGGCCCCCGCCGCTACACCGACCTGCACGCGGACCTGCCCGGCGTCAGCACCGACGTACTCGCCTCGCGGCTGAAGGACATGGAGCGCGACGGTCTCGCGACCCGGCGCCGGCTGCCGCCTCCCGGGGCGGCCTACGTGTATGAAGTCACTTCACGGGGGCGCGAGTTGCTGCCCGTGCTGCAGGCGCTGGGGGAGTGGGGGCGGGCCGGGCTCGGCGAGCGCCGGCCGACGGACGCGGTGCGGGCCCACTGGTTCGCGCTGCCTCTGCTGCGCCTGCTGGACGGCGAGGGGCTCGTCGAAGTCCGCCTGGAGGAAGGCCTGTTCCATCTGTACGCCGGTGCCGAGGAGGGCCCCGTGTACGGCGACGGGCCCGCCCCCCGGGAACCGGACGCCCGGCTGGCCCTCGACACGGCCACGTGCACGGCCGTAGCCCGGGGTGAGCTGAGCCTGACCCGCGCCGTGCGCGAGGGGCGGGTCACGGTGAGCGGCGAGGGCACGCTCGCCAAGGCGCTGCGCGAGACATGACAGAAGGCCCGCGGGCAGCGGGCCTTCTGTGTGGCAGGCAGGTGAGGATCGGGCAGGTGTGAGACGGTCAGGCCGCCGGCGGCACCCGGGACGGCCGTCCCGTCCCGCGGGTCAGGGCGTACCCGCCGACACCCGCCAGCGCGGCCAGGATCCCGCCGACCGCGGTCCACACCCACCGGTCCGACCACCAGCCCGACGTCCAGCCGTCCTCGGGTTCGAGGCCGGCCAGCACCGCCGCGTCCTGCTGCTCCTCCTCGGGCTTGGAGGCGATCCCCGGCACCAGCGGCTCGGCGAGCGAGCCGTCCACCGCCGCCGATCCGCCGACGTCCTCGGAGTCCGCCCGCACCTCGGTGCCGACCGGCAGGCCGAGGTCGGCGGTGGCGACGCCGACGGGAGTCACCCGGATGTAGTACGTGCCGGGCAGCGGGTCGTTCGCCCACGGCTCCGACCAGGCGCGCACGGTGCGCAGCACACAGGCCAGCTCCACGGAGGAGGCGTCCGCCGCCGCGGTGCGGGTCTGCGCCCCGTACTGGCAGGCCTGACGGCGGCGCAGACCGTCGTAGACGACGATCTGCCAGGTCTGGGCGGCGTGCGTCTCCGGCAGCTTCACCGTCGCCCGGACCGTGGGGCGCTGTCCGGTGTCGGCGGGGAAGGACCAGTACAGGTAGTCGCCGGTGGAGCCGCTCGCCGTGGCCCGCTGACCCTGTTCGATCTCGGTCGCCGTACGGAACGACGTGCCGGCCTGCGTGGGGGCCGACGAACCGTCCTGCGACGGGCTCGGTGAGGCGTCGGCGGCGGCCGGGCCGGCCGCCACGCCCACGGTCAGCAACGCCGCGCTCAACGCTCGTATCACTCGCATCAGTTGGTCCTCCAGACCGCGACCCGCCAGCGCGACAGCCAGCCCCAGACGAGACCGGCGAGGAAGCCGGCGAGGATCAGCACG
This sequence comes from [Streptosporangium] indianense, assembly GCF_021474405.1. Taxonomy (GTDB): domain Bacteria; phylum Actinomycetota; class Actinomycetes; order Streptomycetales; family Streptomycetaceae; genus Streptomyces; species Streptomyces indiaensis. The sequence continues at coordinate 31,813 of NZ_JAKEIO010000016.1, read as the reverse complement.
CCCAGCAGCCACCAGCCGCGGCCCAGGCCGAAGGCGGCGACATCGCCCGCCTGGTCCGGGGCGTCCACCACGTCGACCGTCAGCTCCAGCGGCAGACCGGGCGTGGTCTTCACGCCGGAGGCCGGGGAGAAGGAGTGCGACACGGCGAGGCAGACCGCCTCCGCGGGGGCGTCCTCGTCGTCGCTGTCGGCCTTCGGGTAGCGCAGACCCGTCGAGAGCACGTCCGTACGACCGGTGCCGGCCGCCTCGCCGCGCACGATCTCGCGGCCCTTGGACGTGACGGCCCGCAGCAGCACGCCATGGCCCGGGTTCACCGCCCGGTCCGCGCCGACGCTCACCGACGCGCGCAGCTCCTGGCCCGGCCGCACGTCCACCCGGTAGAAGCGCTGCTGCCCGAACTCCTCACGGTCGGTGTACAGACCCGACTTCAGCGTCGGTGCGGCGGAGCACCGGTCGGCGCCCTCGGCCGGCACCGGCGTCACCACCGGATCGGCCGCGCGGTCCACCAACTGGTTGACCTTGTCGGTGAGTTCGTCCTGGTGCTCCACCGAGGTGTAGGTGCCGCCGGTGGCCTCGGCGATGCAGCTCAGCTGCCGGCTCAGCTTGGCGGTCGGCACCAGGCCCAGGGTGTCGATGGTCAGGCCGATGCCCTTGGCCGCGATCTCACGGGCCACCTCGCACGGGTCGAGCGGGGCGCAGGTGTCCTCGCCGTCGCTGATCAGCACGATGCGCTTGGAGCCGTCGCCACCCTCCAGGTCGTCGGCCGCCTTCAGCAGGGCCGGACCGATCGGCGTCCAGCCCGTGGGCGTCAGGGTGGCGACGGCCGTCTTGGCCTCGGTGCGGTCGAGCGGGCCGACCGGATAGAGCCGCGCGGTGTCCTTGCAGCCCGTCTTCCGGTCGTTCCCGGGGTAGTCGGCGCCGAGCGTGCGGATGCCGAGTTCGACCTCCTCGGGCGTCGCGTCGAGCACCTCGTTGAACGCCTGCTTCGCGGCGGCCATCCGCGACTGGCCGTCGATGTCCCGGGCCCGCATGGAGCCGCTCACATCGAGGACGAGGTCGACCTTGGGGGCGTCCTGGCCCGTGGGTTCACCGGCGGCCGCTCCGGCCGGGAAGGCGAGCCCGGCCGTCAGCGCGGCGAGCAGGGCACAGACCCCGGACGCCAGCCGTGTTCTTGTGATCATCGCCGGATCCTATTGATGACCCCCTTCCGGTTCCAAAACGGGGTTCAGCGCAGCGGATTGGGCAGTTCCGCCCACTGGTCCCCGGGCATGTGCGGCGAGAGCCGCATCAGCGTCAGCGCCTTGGTGGGCAGGGGATCCGCATACAGCGCCGCGAGGTCCGGGCTGCGCGGCAGATCCCGTACGGCCGTCTCCAGGGCCGCGCCGAGGGCCGGGCCCGATCCGGCCGTGCCGGCCAGCGCGCCCGCCACGAGCGACCCGAACAGCTTGCGACGGAGCGCGCGTACGTCGTCCGTGACCATCCGGGCCGGCAGGTCGGGCACCGTGATGCCGTGCCGGGCCAGACGCGCCGGGCTGACGCGGATGTCGGCCAGGTCGCGGTAGACCAGCCGCAGCGGTTCGCCCGCCGCCGAGAGGACCACCAGCAGGTTCTGGCCGTGCGCCTCCAGGGCCACGCCCAGCTCCAGCAGCCGCAGCCCGACGGTCAGGGCGAGCCGCGCGAAGCGGGCCAGCCAGGCGGGGGAGCCGGGCAGGTCCGTGGTGGCGAGCGCCGCCACCGGCAGCACCCGCTCACCGCTGCCCGCGTACGTCCGCGGGGACTCCCGCAGGACGGCCGCGAAGTCCGGGGAACCGGCCGCCGCCGCGCCCAGGGTGCGTGTGATGTGCAGCAGACCGTCCGTGCGCGCCGCGGGCACCCCCGCGAAGTCCGACAGCAGCGCCGACGCGGCGACCGAGGGCAGGGAGATGTCGCGCACCGAGGACGTCAGACGGGCGCTCAGCGAGGTCTTCACCTGCGGCCCGCCGGGCAGGGCCAGTGTCCGCAGGGACATCAGCGGATGCGCGGGCCGCCCCTGCTCGCACGTCCGCTTGAGCACGTGCGCCGCCTGCCACGGGTGCACCGGCAGCACCACCCGCCCCCCGTCCCGCAGCTCGCCCGGCCACACGCCCGTCACCAGGCACTCCTCCTCCGGTACCGGCACCAGCCCCAGCTCCACGACCGGCCGGTGCTCGGGCCCGTAGGCCAGCTGCTCGGCCACCGAGAAACCGGGCCGGGAGCGGCACGTCGGATGGAACGGATGCCCGTCGACGATCCGCTGCTCCCACTCCCAGTCGCTCTCCGGCCAGCCGTCCCGGACGCCCTCCTGCCCGGCCCTCGACAGCGCCAACGAGGCGACACTGTGACCGAGTTCGGCGGCGAAGGAAGCGGAGTGCGGCACCCCCAGACCGGTCATCAGCCGGGCCGGGTCCGCGTAGGCGGTGTCGTCGAGCCGTACGGCGGTGACGTATGCCTCGGTCGCGTACGGATCCGGCCGGGGGCCGTGCAGGCGGCGGCCGTCGGACAGGGACAGCGTCAGATCGTCCCCGGCCCGCTCCCGGCCCACGACCCAGGGCAGCGGCTCGTGGGCGAGACCCCGCCACAGCCTGGACAGCACGGCCGCCCGGGCACCGGGCAGTTCGGCCTCGTACCGCGGCAGGAGACCGGGCCGTACGACGGACAGCTCGTCGGCCACCTCGGCCTCGGCGGTGGGGGGACGGTGCACGGGCGGGCTCCTCGGGTACGAATAGGGACGTCACAGCGGAACGGCGACGACCGACATACTGATCATCGCCGCCCGGCACGCTGGAACGACCCTAGGGACGAGTGGAACGCGTGGACCTCATGCCCCCGCCCGCCGACGACGACTCGGCCCACGGTGCCGACCCGGCCACCGGGTGCCTCGCCGACGCCCGCGCCGCCGTGCCGTTGCTGAACTGCCTGCTGCGGGAGGTGGCCCGGCCGGTGCGCCGGGAGGGCGACCATCGCGTCCACCGGCTGCCCTCGGACCGGCTGCTGCGGGTGCGCGGTACCCGGCGGCCCGTCGAGCCGGAGATCGAGGCGGCCGGTACCTGGCACCGCCTCGATCACACCGAACTGGTCAAGCTCGTCGCCGAGGAACTGCGCCGGTACACCGGGCTGTCCAACCACGAACTGTTCGCCGAGATGCTCGACAGCCGGGACGTCGTGGCCGCCCTGCTCGCCGCCCGCGCCCGGGCCACCCCGCCCGACGACCTCTACCTGTGCTCCGAGCAGTCCCTCCTGACCGGCCACACCCACCACCCGGCCCCCAAGGCGCGCGGCGGCGGCCCCGAGACCGAGTGGCTGCCGTACGCGCCCGAGGCGTACGCCCGCTTCCCGCTGGTGCTGCTCGGCCTGCGCGAGGACACCGTCGTCGACGAGGGCGACACCTCCGCCCTCGACGCCCTCGGCGCGGCCCCGCCCGGCTACCGGCTGCTCCCGGCCCACCCCTGGCAGCTGGACCTGGCCGCGCGAGAACTCGCCGGGGCGTTCGCGGACGGCAGGCTGATCCGGCTCGGCACCACCGCTTTCGACGCCTGGCCCACGGCGGCGATCCGCACGCTCTACACGCCCGAGTGGGACCTCTTCCTCAAGTTCAGCCTGGACGTGCGCATCACCAACGACATCCGCCGCCTGTGGCGCCACGACCTGCTCGCCCTGCGCAGGACCGACGCGGCCGTGTGCGCCGCCTTCGCGGCGTGCGAGGGGCCCTCGGCGTGGCTCGGCGACCGCGGTTACCGCACCGCCGGCTTCGCTTTCGAGGCCCTGGCCGTCCTCGTCCGCGACGGCTTCGGCGGCCGCCTCCTGCCCGGTGCGGCCCCGGTGCTCGCCGCGGCTCTCGTCGAGGGCTTCGACGACAGTCCGCTCGACCGCGCCGCCGACCCCGGTGCCTGGTGGACCGCGTACCTCGCCCAGGTGGTGCCCCCGGCGCTCACGGCGTTCGCCGAGCACGGCGTCGTCATCGAGGCCCACCTGCAGAACACCCTGGTCGCCGTGGACGCCGACGGCCTGCCGGTGCAGGCGCTGTACCGGGACGCCGAGGGCGTGAAACTCCTCGCGGACGTGCCGCGGCAGGCCGGCTGGGAGCGGCTCGTGTACTGCCTGGTCGTCAACCACCTCATCGAGATCGCCGGCGTCCTCACCGAACGCCATCCCGGGTTCGACCCCTGGCCCGCGGCCCGCCGCGAGTTCGCCCGGCACGACCTCCCCGAGATCCCCGCCCTGCTCGCCTCGCCGACGCTCCCCGCGAAGACCAACCTGCTGCTGCGCTGGACCGGCGCCGACGGCGCAGACGCCCGCTACCGCCCCCTGCCCAACCCGCTCGCGCAGAACACCTGACGCACGGGGCCCGGCGCCCGCATGGAAAGATGATCACAACGGTCAGCGAGGGAGGGGGCGGCATGTCCGCGACGCCTGACGCAGGGGTCCCCTGCCGCATCGTCGTCTGCCGGGACTGCTGCTGCGGCAGCCCCAAGGTCACCGGCGTCGACCACACCGCCCAGACCGAGCGCCTGCGCGAGGCCGCGCCGGTGCGGATCTCCGACTGCCTCGACGTCTGCGATCAGGCCAATGTCGTCGTCGTCCGGCCCTCCGCCGCGGGCCGGGCCGCCGGGGGCCGTCCGGTGTGGCTCGGACTGGTCAACGACCCGGCCGCCACCGAGGACGTCGTCTCCTGGGTGCGCGAGGGCGGCCCCGGCGTGGCGCCCCTGCCGGACATCCTCGGCCTGTACGTCTTCAGCCCGCGCACCGCACGCGCCGCCGACGGCTCATGAGACAGGGCTCACGACAGGGCCGCAGGATTCGGCCGGTGTGACGGAGCCTCATCACTCCGTCGCCGGCCCACAGAGCACCGGCACGCTCGACAGGTGCAGCAGCTTGTACGGGGTCGAGCCCGGCAGCGCCCCGCCCACCGGGCTCTCGCCCCACGCGCAGGGCGTTCAGAGCGCCCGGGACTCCTCGAAGCCGGGGACCACCGACCTCTTCAGGACTCCTTGCCGTCGACGAGGGACGGGTCGACCACGCTCGGGTGTTCCGACCAGAAGGCGGGCGCCATCAGCCGCCGCACGACCATCAGGATCACGCCGGCGACGACGATGCCGATGCCGATGACGAGCGGCGGACCGATCCCGAACCACGAGACGCCGCTGTAGGAGTTGTCGGGGTCGGACATGTCCGCCACGGACTCCGCCAGCAGCCAGGCCAGCAGCCCCGCGCCGATCAGCGGTCCGAGGCCGATCAGGAGGAAGTTGTGCACACTGCGGGTCAGTTGGCGGCGGTAGTAGACCGCACAGGCCACACCCGTCAGGGCGTAGTAGAACGCGATCAGCAGCGACAGGGCGGTGAGGGAGTCGAAGAGGGCGTTCTCGCTGAGATGGAACAGGACGAGGTACCAGACGATGGCGATGCCCGCGACCCACCAGGTGCTCACGGCGGGGGTGCGAAAGCGCGGGTGGATGTGGCCGAAGCGCGCGGGCAGCGCGTACCGGCGTGCCATGGACAGGCCCGTGCGCGAGGCCGGGATGATCGTGGTCTGCGTGGAGGCCAGCGCGGACGTCGACACCGCCAGCAGCACCACCCAGTCCCAGCCGCCCATGGCCTCCTCGGCGAGCTGCGCGAAGACGAACTCCTCCTCCGCCGCGTTCTCGGCGAGGTAGTCCGTGCCCGCGTAGGCCACGACCGCGAAGGCGACCGCGACATAGGTCACCAGCAGCAGCACCGTCGACCAGACGGCCGCCTTGCCGGGGGCGGTGGCCGAGTCCTCGACCTCCTCGGTGAGGTTGACCGCGGACTCCCAGCCCCAGTAGATGAAGACGCCCAGCAGCAGGGACGCGGTCAGTGACGCCCCGCCCGCCCCGAACGGGTCGAGCCAGTTGAGCTCCGGATCGATGGCGTCGAGCGTGCCGGTGCCGGCGTAGACGCGGTAGAGCGCCACCGTGGCGAAGGCGAGCAGACAGGCGACCTGCGCCAGGATGAGGACGTTCTGCACCTTCGCCGACAGCTCGGTGCCGATCACGCAGACGGCCGTCATCACCACGATGAGAAGCACCGTCAGCACCTGGCGGACCACGTCGTTCCCGGCCCAGCCGTCCAGGCCGACGGCGAGCAGGAAGAACGTCACGGCCACGTCCGCGAGCGAACCGACGACCAGGACGCCCGTCATCGTGATGGCCCAGCCGCCGAGCCAGCCCGCCCACGGCCCCATGGCACGGGTGACCCAGGAGAACGTCGTGCCGCAGTCCTGGTCCACCTTGTTGAGGTAGTAGAACGCCGAGGCGATCAGCAGCATGGGCACGAACGACGCGAGCATCACACCGGGCGCGTAGATGCCGACCAGCGCCACGACGGGACCGATCACCGCCGCCACGGAGTACGCGGGGGAGGTCGAGTTGAGCCCGATGACCAGCGCGTCGACGAACCCGATGGCGTCCGGCTTCAGGCTCGCCTCCGGCGGCGGGCCCGAGTCCGTCACGTCCTTGGCCATGCTCCCCCGCTCCGTTGTGCGTGCATCCATACAACAGGCACTTTTCAGGCGAGTCGGGCATTGATGACTCTTCAGGGCTTCATGTCGCCTTCCGGCCGCACACCAGCAGGTGCAGGAAGTACGGCGTGCCGACGACCGCCGTCATCAGCCCGGCGCCCAGCTGGGCGGGCGCGATCACGGTCCGGCCGAGCAGATCGGCGGTGCAGACCAGCGCGGCGCCGAGCAGGACCGCGACGGGGACGACCCGCACAGGCCGTCGGCCCACCAGGGCCCGGACCGCGTGCGGGGCCACCAGGCCCACGAAACCGATCGTGCCGGCCGAGGCGACGGCCTTCGCCGCGAGCAGCACGCCCACCACCGGGAAGCCCACCCGGCCGGGGGGAGTCCGAGGCCGAGCAGCCGCGGGGTGTCCTCGTCCAGGGAGACGAGGTCCAGCTCCGTACGCCGGGCGACCGCGACCGCCAGGCCCAGCGCCAGCACGAGCGCGACGGGCAGCACGTCCGCCGTGGTCCGCCCGTACGTCGAACCGGACAGCCAGGGCAGCGCCTTGGTGGCGTTGAACGGGTCGGTGAGCACGATGAGCAGGCTGATGGGGGCCGAGGTGCCGGAGGCCATGCCGATCCCGCCGAGGACCAGCCGGTTCTGCCGGTAGCCGCCCCGGGCGGAGAGCCCGAAGACGACCGCGGAGGCCAGTGCGGCGCCCGCGAACGCGGCGCCCGCGATGCCCCACGACCCGACAAGGGGGTGCGGCCACCGAACTCCCGGCGGGACGGCGCTCGGCCTCCTCGTCGGTCGTCGTCAGTCCTCGCCGGTCGCCCGGTCCATCAGCGCGCCGTACGCCAGTTGCAGCGTGTCCGCACCGGCCAGGGCGGTGAGGGTGCCCATGGCCGTACGGGTCGCGCGCGGCCACAGCACCTGGCCGGCGGTCAGGGCGGAAGCGACCCAGACGCTCATGCAGAACGGGCAGGTGGCGAGCTCGCCGACGGTGTGCTTGCCGCTCTCGGGCTGCGCCTCCTCGTGCAGTTCGGCGGGACCCTGCGGCCCGACGTACCGGGTGAACGGGGCACGGAGCGGGCTGGTCACCGATGCCTTGCTGAGCAGCCGGCTGAGCCGGAAGGTGGCCACCGAGGTCAGGACCACGTCCCACGGCTCGGGCCGCTCCGGCAGCGGGCGCCCGCTGCGTCGTACCGCCGTGGCCCAGGCTGCCGTGAACGCCGTGAAGCCCGTCATGGCCGCGAGATAACCGCCGAGCGGACGGTCGTGGCCCGCCGCGTAGGCCCGGCCGGTGCGCTGGAGTGCTCCGCGCAGCCGCCGCGCAAGGCGACTGTCAGCCATGGTCGCCGCGCCCATGGGCCGCCCCCGATCGCGTTTCGTTGCCTCGCGGGGCGGGCTCCCCGCCGTTCTGATGACGCAGCCGCACCTCGACATGGCCGTCGACGACCCGCGTCTCGAAGGACGGCTGGGGTGCGGTGGCCGGTCCGCGGACGTTCCAGCCGTCCGAGAGCCGGAAGACACTGCCGTGCCATGGGCACCGCACACATCCGTCGGCGACCGTGCCCTCGGACAGCGGCCCCGCGAGGTGGCTGCACCGCTCGGCGAGCGCGTGGATCTCCCCGCCGCTCTCGCGCACCACCAGCACCGGCACGTCGTCCACGCTGCGCCGCACCGGCTCACCGGCCGGGAAGTCGGCCACGGCCCCGATCCGGTGCCAGCCCCGGGAGACGACGTTCGGGACCTCCTCGGCGTGGTTGGCGCCGGACGCCTGCCGGTAGGCCAGGTGGCCGCCCAGCATGCCGCCCAGTCCGACCGCGGTCAGCCCCAGGAAGCCGTACGCCCGCCCCGCCGTCTCGCGTCCCCGGGCACGGCAGACGAGCGAGGTGGCGTACAGGCTGACGGCCGCCGTGTTGGACAGGGCGTGCACCAGTCCGACGCGCTGCTGCGGGCGGTGCAGCTCCGCCCAGTCCACCCAGCCCGCCAGGGCCGCGGGAGCCGCGGCACCCAGTCCGACCCCGACCAGCAGCCGCGCCTCGCGCGAGCGGCCGGGCCGCAGGTCCAGGACGGCCGCGGACAGCCAGCTCCCGATCGGCACCTGCACCATCAGCGGATGCACCGGGTGGCCCAGCCACCTGCCGTGCAGCAGGTCCCTGCCGGACCGCAGGGGCAGCGCCCGCACGCCCTTGCGGAGCGTCTCGATCAGTCCGTCGGCCCTTGAGTCCCGCTCAAGGCGGTCCAGCAGCCACAGGACCCGGTTCTGCCGCATCAGCCGGCGAGGTGGGGGTGCGCTCATGTCCCGCCGGGTCCCCACCGCCACCGGCCACAAACGGAGCGGGTGGGGTGACATGCCTGGTCGTCGTCCCGTCGAAGAGCCGTCGTCCCGCCGGGGGCAGGGCGGACCCCGCTGCCGCCGACCGTAGGCGGGCCCCCGCCCGCGCGGGAGGGCGAACGGGATACCCGCACCCGCGCACGTCGGCCCCTGACCACCCGCCCCCGCGCGTGAACCCGCAGTGTCCGCCCGCGAGCGCGAGGGCCTGTGAACACCCCCGGCCGCGCCCGACGGCCGCGGACCACCCCCTTGTGTGGACCCCCACGGCACCCGCCCCCGCGCGCGACGGCCTGTCCACACCCACGCTCGCGCACGATGGCCACTGAACCGCCCGCCCGCGCGTGAACCCGCGGCGCCCGCCCGCGAGCGAGAGGGTCTGTGAACACCCCCGGCCGCGCACGATGGCGCCGCCCCCGCGCGCGACGGCCTTGTCCAGACCCACGCTTGTGAAACCGCCCGCCCGCGCGCGTGAACCCGCGGCGCACGCCCCCGCGCGCGGGGCCCGTGAACACCCGCGCCCGCGCGGGTGTCGGCCGCGTTTCCCGGCTGGGCCCGCGGGCACTCGCCGCGCCATGACATCAGGCCGCCGCCCACTGATCGCCGACAGCTCCCTCGCCCTCCTCGCCAAGGGATACACGTGGCTGCCCGACCGGAGGCGCCGCACCACCGCCCCGCTCGTGCGCACCCGGCTCATGGGACAGCCGGCCGTCGCCCTGCACGGCCCCGAGGCGGTGCGCTTCTTCTACGACGAGCGGCACGTGGAACGCCGGTCGGCGCTGCCCGGACCGGTGCTGAGCACACTGTTCGGGCACGGCGCCGTGCACACCCTGGACGGGGCGGACCACCGCGTGCGCAAGGAACTGTTCCTGTCCCTGCTCACCGGCGCTGAGGCGGTCGCCGGCCTGGTGGACCGCGTCGCCGCCGCATGGGACGAGGCGGTGGAGTCCTGGTCCGGCCGCCGGGTCGTGCTGTTCGACGAGACCAGCCGCGTGCTCACCCGCGGCGTGTGTCAGTGGGCCGGCATCGTCGTCGAGGACGTCGGGCCACTGGCCCGGGACCTCGTCGCCATGGTCGACGGCTTCGCCACGCCCGGGCCGCGCCACTGGCGGGCCCGCCGGGCACGGGCCCGCTGCGAGACCTGGCTGGGACGTCTGGTCGAGGACGTACGCACGGGAACCGCCACCGCGCCGGCCGGGTCGGTGCTGGAGGGGGTCGTCCGGCACCGGGACGCCGACGGGCGGCTCCTCGACCCGCACACGGCAGCCGTCGAACTGCTCAACGTCATCCGCCCGACCGTCGCGGTGTGCTGGTTCGTCACCTACGCGGGGCACGCGCTGCGCCTGCGGCCGGACCTGCGGGACCGTCTGACCGGCGACGACCCCGCCCACGCCGTGGCGTTCGCCCACGAGCTGCGGCGCTTCTACCCCTTCGCGCCGTTCGTCGGCGGCCGGGCCGTCACCGATCTGGAGTGGCGCGGCGAACCGATCCCGGCCGGCACGCTGGTCCTGCTCGACCTGTACGGGCAGAACCACGACCCGGCCCTCTGGGCCCGGCCGTACGCCTTCGAACCCCGGCGGTTCCTCGAGCGGCCGCCCGAGGGCGACGAACTGATCCCCCAGGGCGGCGGCGACCGGACCACCGGCCACCGCTGCCCCGGCGAGGACGTCACGATCGCGCTGCTGCGCGCCCTCGTACCGCGACTGGCCCGCCTCGAGTACGAGGTGCCCGACCAGGACCTGCGCATCCCGCTGAACCGCATGCCGACCCGGGTCCGCAGCGGCTTCGTCATGGACGCGGTCCGGTCGCCGGCGCCTGCCCGGCCGGCCACCCCCGCGGCATCCTGACGCCGGGCGGGCCCCCGGCGGCGGGGTCCCGCCCGGCCCGTCCCGCCCGGTTACCATGGCCCTTCGGATTCTGCCCTCCGTGGAGCCTGGACCATGCTGAGAGAGGTCACCGCGACCCGCTACGTCGAACCCCTGCGGTCCGGCGGGTCGGTCCCCGGAGTCGTCGAGGCGGACGACCTCGGCACGTACGTCGTCAAGTTCACCGGCTCCGCGCAGGGCCGCAAGGCGCTCGTCGCCGAGGTGATCGTCGGGGAACTGGCCCGCGCCCTCGGCCTGCGCTTCCCCGAGCTGGTCCTGGTGCACTTCGACCCCGCCATCGCCGACGACGAGCCGCACCAGGAGGTGCGGGGCCTGCACGCGGCCAGCGCGGGCGTCAACCTCGGCATGGACTACCTGCCGGGCGCCCGGGACCTCACACCGGAGCTCGCCCGCGTCTTCCCCGTCGATCCGCTGGAGGCGGGCAGGATCGTCTGGCTCGACGCGCTGACCGTGAACGTCGACCGCACGGTCCACAGCTCCAACCTGATGCTCTGGCCCACCCTCGGCGTCACGCCCCCGAGCCTGTGGCTGATCGACCACGGCGCCGCCCTCGTCTTCCACCACCGCTGGGACGGCTCCGACGGTTCCGACCCGGCGAAGGCCTACGACTTCAGGCACCACGCCCTCGGCCACCACGCCCCCGACGTGCGGGCGGCCGACGCCGAACTGGCGCCCCGGGTCACCGAGGATCTGCTGCGGCGGATCCTCGCCGAGGTCCCGGACGCCTGGCTGGCGGACGAGCCCGGCTTCGCCACCGCCGACGAGGTGCGCGCGGCCTACGTGGCCTACCTCCACGCCCGCGTGCGGTCCTCCGCGGCCTGGCTGCCCACCGACTTCCCCAGCCGGGAGGAGCTCGCCGCCGAGGAGGCCCTGAGGGCGGCGAAGAACCAGCAGGGACGCCCCGCGTGGCTCCGGCAGGTCCCCGACCTGCACGGCAAGCCCGCGGCCCGGCAGGACTGGTCGGTCCACCTCGGATGAGCTACCGCGTCGAGATCGAGTACTGCACGCAGTGCCGCTGGCTGCCCCGCGCGGCCTGGCTGGCGCAGGAGTTGCTCACCACGTTCGAGGCCGAACTGACGGAACTGGCCCTGAAACCCGGTACGGGCGGGGTGTTCGTCGTCCGCGTCGGCGACGAGGTCGTCTGGGACCGTCGCACGCAGGGCTTCCCGGAGCCGACGGCCGTGAAGAAGGCCGTACGCGACCGAGTGGCCCCGGGGAAGTCCCTGGGCCACTCGGAGAAGCCGTCCGCGGGCTGAGTCAGCCCTTCCGGGTCAGCCCTTGAGCTGCTCGTACGCCGGGAGCGTCAGGAAGTCGGCGTAGTCCTCGTCGAGGGAGACCTTCAGCAGCAGGTCGTGCGCCTGCTGCCAGTTGCCGGCGGCGAAGGCCTCGCCGCCGATCTCGGCCCTGATGTTCGCCAGTTCCTCGGCGGCGACCTTGCGGGCCAGCTCGGCGGTGACCTGCTCGCCGTTGTCGAGGACGACCTCGGCGTTGATCCACTGCCAGATCTGGGAGCGGGAGATCTCGGCGGTGGCCGCGTCCTCCATCAGGTTGAAGATGGCGACCGCGCCCATGCCGCGCAGCCAGGCCTCGATGTAACGGATGCCGACCTGCACGGCGTTGACCAGACCCGCGCACGTCGGCTTGGCGTCCAGCGAGTCGACGGCGATGAGGTCGGCGGCCCGGACGTCGACGTCCTCGCGCAGCCGGTCCTTCTGGTTCGGCTTGTCGCCGAGGACCTTGTCGAACGACTCCATGGCGATCGGCACCAGGTCGGGGTGGGCGACCCAGGAGCCGTCGAAACCGTCGTTCGCCTCGCGGTCCTTGTCGGCGCGGACCTTCTCGAAGGCGACCTTGTTGACCTCGGCGTCCCGGCGGGAGGGGATGAAGGCCGCCATGCCGCCGATGGCGTGCGCGCCGCGCTTGTGGCAGGTGCGGACGAGGAGTTCGGTGTAGGCGCGCATGAACGGGGCGGTCATCGTCACCGCGTTGCGGTCCGGCAGCACGAATCTGGCGCCGCCGTCACGGAAGTTCTTGACGATGGAGAACAGGTAGTCCCAGCGGCCCGCGTTCAGCCCGGAGGCGTGGTCGCGCAGCTCGTAGAGAATCTCCTCCATCTCGTACGCGGCGGTGATCGTCTCGATGAGGACGGTCGCGCGGATCGTGCCTTGCGGGATGCCGACGTAGTCCTGCGCGAAGACGAACACGTCGTTCCAGAGGCGGGCCTCCAGGTGGGACTCGGTCTTGGGGAGGTAGAAGTACGGGCCCTTGCCGAGGTCCAGCAGGCGCTGGGCGTTGTGGAAGAAGTACAGGCCGAAGTCGACCAGCGCGCCGGGCACGGGGGTGCCGTCGGCGTCGACGAGGTGACGCTCGTTCAGGTGCCAGCCACGCGGGCGCATCACGACCGTGGCGAGCTCCTCGTTCGCCTTCAGGGCGTACGACTTGCCGGACTTCGGGTCGGTGAAGTCGATGTTCCGGGTGTAGGCGTCGCTCAGGTTGACCTGCCCGAGGACCACGTTCTCCCAGGTGGGCGCGGAGGCGTCCTCGAAGTCCGCGAGCCACACCCGGGCGCCCGAGTTGAGGGCGTTGATGGTCATCTTGCGGTCGGTGGGACCGGTGATCTCGACCCGGCGGTCGTTCAGGGCGTCCGGGGCCGGGGCGACCTTCCAGGAGTCGTCGGCGCGGATCGCGGCGGTCTCCGGAAGGAAGTCGAGGGTGGAGGTGCGGGCGATCTCGGCGCGGCGCTCGGCTCGGCGGGCGAGCAGCTCGTCACGCCGGGGCGTGAACCGTCGGTGCAGCTCGGCCACGAACGCGAGCGCCGCTTCGGTGAGGACCTCCTCCTGCCGGGGCAGGGGCTCGGCGTCGACGATGGCCAGCGGGGACGGCGCTGGAGCGGACATGAACGGTCACTTCCTTCAGCGAGCTGTGAAGACGAGCCGGCGTGCTCGGCACCGGGTGCCAGTCTTCCCGAATACGGCGTTCCGCGCCCTGAGAGCCGTCGGGCGCTTCTGAACAGTGGATACTAGTTTCCTCATGGTGGAAGTTCAATCGTCTGTTGATGTCGAGATTCTCTGAGTCGAGGCAAGGTGGCGCTCCGTGCCACCCCGCTCACTCCAGGTGGGTCAGATCGGCTTCGGTGTCGATGTCGAAGGGCCGGGCCACGTCCCCGCACTCGATCAGGGCGACGTCCTGCCGATGCTCCTTCAGGTAGGCGCGGGCCCCCCGGTCTCCCGTCGCAGTCGCGGCGATGCCCGCCCAGTGGGCGGCGCCGAACAGCACGGGGTGGCCGCGCACGCCGTCGTACGCGGCGGAGGCGAGCGACTCCTCGCCTTCGTACGTCGTGAGGACCCGGGCGACCGCCTCGGGTCCGATGCCGGGCTGGTCCACCAGGGACACCAGGGCGGCCCGGGCGCCCGTGCCGGCGAGCGAGTCGAGCCCGGCGCGCAGTGAACTCCCCATCCCCTGCTTCCAGTCGGGGTTGTCGACCAGGACGCAACCCGCCAGCGAGGCCCGGGCGCGCACGTCGTCGGCCCGTGCGCCGAGGACCACGTGGACGGTCGCGCAGCCGCCCTCCCGCAGCACCCGCACCGCGTGCTCCACGAGGGGCCGCCCCCGGTGCGGCAGCAGTGCCTTGGGCCGTCCGCCGAGCCGCCGCCCGCCACCGGCCGCGAGCAGCAGTCCCGCGACCGCCCCCGTCCCGTCCGTCGTCTCCCGTGTCGTCATGGCTCCTGCATACCGCACGCCCCGTACAGGGGTGCGACGGCGCGGGGTGCGCGTCGGACAGGCGTGCGCTCCGGGCCAGAGAGTCACTCAGCGAAACAAGTCGATGACGCAATGGACTGGCGCCTGGCGGTCCGCGTCGTTTACTGTCGCCCGCACCGACCGGCCCGGTCCCCGGACGGGTGCCCGGTGTGGGGGACTTCGCGTCGGAACGGCACGCGCACGACGAGGTGCGAGGGGGAGGACTGTGGTGCCGAGCGTCGAGCAGAAGCGGCAGGGGCCCGTGGCCCGTGGTGGGGGCGACCCGCGCGTGACGGAGCTGCACGCGGCCGTGTCCCGGTTACGCCGCCGACTGGCCGCCCATCCCGGCGAGTTCGCAGACCGGACCATCGCCGAGGAGGAACTCGCCGCGGTGGCCGCCATGGCCGTCGACGGCGTCCCCGAGATCCCCCGGCTGCGTCGCTCCCTCCTGCTGATCGCGGGCGCGATCGGTTCGGTGAGCGCCCTGTCCGCGGAACTGGCGGACGTGCGGCGGGCGGTGGATCTCTTCGGGGGGCCGGTGCGGGGTCAGGGGTGAGGCCCGCGTCCAGAGCGGGCCGCGGGAAAGGGGGAGCGCTGCGCGGGCCCCGTGTGCGGACCCGGCGCCGACCCGTTACGCGGGGCTCTGGCTGGCGAGTGCCTCGGACAGTTCGCCCGCGACCTGCTGGAGCACCGGCACGATCTTGCCCGTCGCCGCTTCCGTGACCCGTCCCGCCGGGCCGGAGATGGAGATGGCCGCGGCGGTGGGGGAGTCGGGCACCGGCACCGCGAGGCAACGGACCCCGATCTCCTGCTCGTTGTCGTCGATGGCGTAGCCCTGCCGGCGCACGTCCTCCAGGGCCGCGAGGAAGCCGTCGGGCGTCGTGATCGTCTTCTCGGTGGCGGCAGGCATGCCGGTGCGCGAGAGCAGCGCCCGCACCTCCTCCGGCGGGAAACCGGCGAGCAGGGCCTTGCCCACGCCCGTGGAGTGCGGCAGCACCCGCCGGCCGACCTCGGTGAACATCCGCATCGAGTGCTTCGAGGGCACCTGCGCCACGTAGACGATCTCGTCCCCGTCCAGCAGTGCCATGTTCGCCGTCTCGCCGGTCTCCTCGACCAGACGCGCGAGGTAGGGCCGCGCCCAGGTGCCCAGCAGGCGGGACGCCGACTCGCCGAGGCGGATCAGGCGCGGGCCGAGCGCGTACCGGCGGTTGGGCTGCTGGCGTACGTACCCGCAGGCCACCAGCGTGCGCATCAGGCGGTGGATGGTCGGCAGGGGCAGGCCGCTGCTCGCGGACAGCTCGCTCAGGCCGACCTCGCCACCCGCGTCCGCCATCCGTTCGAGCAGGTCGAAGGCGCGCTCCAGGGACTGGACGCCGCCGTTGGCGGAGGACCGGGCGGAGTCGGTGGTGCTGGCGCTGGACGTCGGCACGGCGCGTTCCTTTCGGGGCGGGCGGGAAGGGCAGAAGCCTACCCGGCGGTCGGTTGACTCCCCGCTCGTACGTAGCTACGTTCTGCTTGCTGGAAGTTTAATTCCGCTTTATGGAAACGTCCAGGGGTGCCCGCCTGAAGTGCGGCGCAGCCCAGTGTGCCCTTGACTGCGCGAAAGAGGGAGTGAAGACTCCTTCAACAGAAAGTTGAATTCCGTTACGCGGAAGTGGCTGGAAGTAAGGGGTCCGGGTGTCCGACGCTGAACTGGTGCTGCGCTCGACGCGAGTCATCACCCCCGAGGGAACGCGGGCCGCATCCGTCGTGGTGGCCGGCGGCACGATCACGGCCGTCCTCCCGCACGACGCGCCCGTACCGGAGGGCGCCCGTCTGGAGGACCTGGGCGACCACGTCCTGCTGCCCGGTCTGGTCGACACGCACGTACACGTCAACGACCCCGGCCGCACCGAGTGGGAGGGGTTCTGGACCGCCACCCGCGCCGCGGCGGCCGGCGGCATCACGACCCTCGTCGACATGCCCCTGAACTCCCTCCCGCCGACCACCACCGTCCCGCACCTGCGAACCAAGCAGCAGGTCGCCGCCGACAAGGCGCACATCGACGTCGGCTTCTGGGGCGGCGCCCTGCCCGACAACGTCAAGGAGCTCCGGCCGCTGCACGAGGCCGGTGTGTTCGGCTTCAAGGCCTTCCTGTCGCCGTCCGGCGTGGACGAGTTCCCGCACCTGGAGCAGGGCCCCCTCGCCCGCGCCATGGCGGAGATCGCCGCCTTCGACGGCCTGCTCATCGTGCACGCCGAGGACCCCCACCTGCTCGCCTCCGCCCCGCAGCAGCCGGGCCCGAAGTACGCCGACTTCCTCGCCTCCCGCCCCCGGGACGCCGAGGACACCGCCATCGCCCGGTTGATCCGCGAGGCGAAGGCCCTCGACGCGCGCGTGCACGTCCTGCACCTGTCCTCCAGCGACGCCCTGCCGATGATCGCCGAGGCGCGGGCGGAGGGCGTCCGCATCACCGTGGAGACCTGCCCGCACTACCTGACCCTCACCGCAGAGGAAGTCCCCGACGGCGCCAGCGAGTTCAAGTGCTGCCCGCCCATCCGCGAGGCCGCCAACCAGGACCTGCTCTGGCAGGCCCTCGCCGACGGCACCATCGACTGTGTCGTCACCGACCACTCCCCGTCCACGGCCGACCTGAAGACCGACGACTTCGCGACGGCCTGGGGCGGCATCTCCGGACTCCAGCTGAGCCTGGCCGCGGTGTGGACCGAGGCCCGCAGGCGCGGGCACGGCCTGGAGGACGTGGTCCGCTGGATGTCCGCGCGCACCTCCACACTGGTCGGGCTCGACGACCGCAAGGGCGCCATCGCGGTGGGCCGCGACGCCGACTTCGCCGTCCTCGCCCCCGACGAGACCTTCACCGTCGACCCGTTGGCCCTCCAGCACCGCAACCGGGTCACGGCCTACGCGGGCAGGACCTTGCACGGCGTCGTGAAGTCCACCTGGCTGCGCGGGCAGCGCATCGTCGCGGACGGCGAGTTCACCGAACCGAAGGGGCGGCTCCTCACCCGGACCAACTGAATCCCACCCCGGACACCCGAAAGGAAGACCTGATCATCGTGACGGCGATTCCCCGTTTCACCGGCGACGCGAACCCCTACGGAGGCGGCGACCCGTACGCGGACTACCGCACCGCCGACTTCCCCTTCATCTCGTACGCCGACCTCGCCGACCGGCGGCTCGGGGCCGGTGTCATCGCCGCCAACGACGAGTTCTTCGCCCAGCGCGAGAATCTGCTGGTGCCCGAGCCCGCCGCGTTCGACCCCGAGCACTTCGGGCACAAGGGCAAGATCATGGACGGCTGGGAGACCCGCCGCCGCCGGGGCATCTCCGCCGACCGCCCCTGGCCGACCGAGGAGGACCACGACTGGGCGCTGGTCCGCCTCGGCGCCCCGGGCGTGATCCGGGGGATCGTCGTCGACACCGCCCACTTCCGCGGCAACTACCCGCAGGCGGTGTCGGTCGAGGGCACCTGCGTGCCGGGCTCCCCGTCGCCGGAGGAACTCCTCGGGGACGACGTGAAGTGGACGACCCTCGTCCCGCGCACCGCGGTGGGCGGCCACGCGGCGAACGGCTTCGCCGTCGACGTCGAGCAGTGCTTCACGCACCTGAGGGTCAACCAGCACCCCGACGGCGGCATCGCCCGCCTGCGCGTCCACGGCGAGGTCGTCCCCGACCCCGCGTGGCTGGAGGCGCTGGGCACCTTCGACGTCGTCGCCCTGGAGAACGGCGGCCGGGCCGAGGACGCCTCCAACCTCTTCTACTCGCCCGCCTCCAACACCATCCAGCCGGGCCGCTCCCGCAAGATGGACGACGGCTGGGAGACCCGCCGCCGGCGCGACCAGGGTCACGACTGGATCCGCTACCGGCTGGCCGAGCAGGCCCGGGTCCGCGCCCTGGAGATCGACACCGCCTACCTCAAGGGCAACAGCGCCGGCTGGGCCTCGGTGTCCGTCAAGGACGGCGAGGACGGCGAGTGGCAGGAGATCCTGCCCCGCACCCGCCTCCAGCCCGACACCAACCACCGCTTCGTCCTGCCGGAGCCGGCCGTCGGCACCCACGCGCGCGTGGACATCTTCCCCGACGGCGGCATCTCCAGGCTCCGCCTGTTCGGCTCCCTGACCCCGGAGGGCGCGAGCCGGCTGGCGGCCCGCCACCAGGAGCTCGGCGGCTGACCCGACCCGTGGGGCGCACCGGCCGGACAGCACCGGTGCGCCCCACGCACTTCGGACGTACATCCCTCATGCCGCGCGTGCTTCACGACGTGCATGCCTGAAGCCGGGCGTGACTCACGACGTGCATGCCTCATGTCACGCGTGCCTCACGACGTGCATGCCTCACGACGTGCATGCCTCATGTCACGCGTGACTCACGACGGGCTTGCCTCAAGCCGGGCGTGCCTCACGACATGCATGCCTCAAGCCGGGCGTGCCTCACGACATGCATGCCTCAAGCCGGGCGTCCCTCACGACGTGCATGCCTCACGCCGCGTGGCCTCCGTCCACCGAGAACTCCGCCCCGGTCACGTACGTCGCCCCCGCCAGGTAGGCGACCATCGAGGCCACCTCCTCCGCCGTTCCGAACCGGCCCAGCGCCGTCATCGCCGCCTGGCCCGCCGCGAACGGTCCGTCCGCGGGGTTCATGTCGGTGTCGATGGGGCCGGGATGGACCAGGTTCGCCGTGATCCCGCGCCCGCCCAGCTCCCGGGCCAGTGCCTTGGTCAGACCGGCCAGGGCCGCCTTGCTCGTCGTGTAGAGCGTCCCGCCGGGCCCCGGCACCCGCTGGGCCATGCAGCTGCCGATCGTGATGATCCGCCCGCCCTCGGGCAGCCAGGCCGCGGCAGCCTGGGAGGCCAGGAAGACACCCCGTACGTTGACGGCGAGGACCCGGTCCACGTCCGCGAGCGACAGGTCCTCCAGCGGACCCAGCACCCCCACTCCGGCGTTGTTGACCAGGATGTCCAGCCGGCCCAGCGTCTCCGCCGCCGCGTCCACCATCTCGGCCGCCTCCGTGGCATCGCCCGTGTCCGCGCGCAGCGCCACTGCCCGGCGCCCCAGCGCCTCCACGGCCCGTACGACGTCCTGGGCCGCCTCCTTGCCGTTCACATGGCCGACGGCGACGTCCGCGCCCTCCCGGGCCAGCCGGACCGCCGTCGCCGCGCCGATCCCGCGGCTCCCGCCGGTCACGAGAGCCACCTTGCCGTGCAGGGTTCCTTGAGAAGTCATGGGTCCATCCCACCGGCCGCACGGCACCGGCGCTGGCGGCGAACGGACGTCGAGGTCCCCCCCGGCCCGACGAGGCCCCCAGGCTCCTCAGGCCCTCAGGCCCTCAGGCCCTCAGGCCCTCAGGCTCCTCAAGGTCCGCAGGCTCCTCAAGGCCCCCGGCCCGTCCACGCCCCCGGGTCCGACGAGGCCCCCCGGCCGTCGAGTTCCTCCGCCCGGAGCACATCCGGAACCTTTCCCTCCGCCTCCTCCGTTCTCCGGTCGTGACACTTCAGCAAGAGATCGTCGGCAACGCCATGCAGATGGCGGTCGTCAGCCTGCAGCCCGGTCAGACGGTGTACTGCGAGGCCGGGAAGTTCCTGTTCAAGACGACGAACGTGACCATGGAGACGCGCCTGGGCGGCCCGTCGGGCGGTGGCGGTCAGTCGCAGCCCGGCAGCAGCGCTTCCGGCGGTATGGGCGGGCTGCTGCGCCAGGCCATGGGCACGGCGATGCAGGCGGGCCAGCGCGTCCTGGCGGGCGAGTCGCTGGCCTTCCAGTACTTCACCACCCAGGGCGGCGAGGGCACCGTCGGCTTCGCGGGGGTGCTGCCCGGGGAGATGCGCGCGCTGGAGCTGGACGGCACGCGCGCGTGGTTCGCGGAGAAGGACGCCTTCGTGGCCGCCGAGTCCACCGTCGACTTCGGCATCGCCTTCCAGGGCGGCCGTACCGGCAGGAGCGGCGGCGAGGGCTTCGTCCTGGAGAAGTTCACCGGACGCGGCACGGTGATCATCGCCGGAGCGGGGAACTTCATCGACCTGAACCCGGCCGACTTCGGCGGTCGCGTGGAGGTCGACACCGGCTGCGTCGTCGCCTTCGAGGAGGGCATCCGCTATGGCGTCCAACGCGTCGGCGGCCTCAACCGCCAGGGCCTGATGAACGCGGTCTTCGGCGGCGAGGGCTTGTCCCTGGCCACCCTGGAGGGCGACGGCCGCGTCATCCTGCAGTCCCTCACCATCGAGAGCCTCGCAAACGCCCTGCGAAAGGCCCAGGGCGGCGACAAGCAGGGCCCGACGGGAGGGCTGTTCTCGACGAACGCCCAGTGAGGGGGCGGGAGCGAGGGTGAACTTCCCGCGAACGGACGGGGCTTCACAGGAAATTCTCCTGGCTTGTCATTGACATGCCAGCCTCTACGCGCGTCATCATGAACGTCATGAATTTCCCCCCACGCGCCTCGCGGCTGGGCGCGGCAGCCGCCCTCCTGTCCGCCCTCCTCGTCGGCGGAACCGTCTCCGCCACCACGGCCGACGCCGCCCCCACCGCCGTCGGCGACATCTGCTACAGCGACCTGCCGTCCCAGGCCCATGACACGCTCGACCTGATCGAGCAGGGCGGCCCCTACCCGTTCGACCAGGACGGCACCGTCTTCCAGAACCGGGAGGGCGTCCTGCCGGGCAAGTCGTCCGGCTACTACCACGAGTACACGGTCATCACCCCGGGCTCCTCCACCCGCGGCGCCCGGCGCATCGTCACCGGTGAGCAGAACCAGGAGGACTACTACACGGCCGACCACTACGAGTCGTTCGACCTGGTCGACCACGGCTGCTGAGCCCCGACGCCCGGGGGCCGGACGTCCGTCGGTGTCTCAGACGGACCTCCGGCTCCCGGCCGCCGCGAACAGGGCGACGCCCAGCACGAGCAGCGCGACGCTCGCGTAGATCTCGTAGCCGTCGAGGAACCCCAGGCGCTGCACCAGGCCCCAGTTCCAGTCGGTGAACTCGTGCACCAGGCCCGCCACGCCCTGGACCAGGGCGAGGAAGCCGAGAATCTCCAGTACCTGCTTCATGCCACCAGAGTCGTCCCGCGCACCCCCCACGCACATCGGCCGCGGGAGGGGCGCACGGCGACGGAAGTCCCCGCCGCCGCGCGGCGGCGGCATCGAAAGTATGCGTCGTGACGACTTCGGTCGACGATCCCGCCCGCACACGGGGTGGGGAGGGTGCCGACTGCGTAGATTGGTCGCTCGTGACGGGTGACGACGTGGGGCACGCCTCCCCGGTGCCGGTGGGGGAGACACCCGCACTGTTCACCGGACGCAGATGGTTCTTCCCGTCGGCCCTCCTGCACGAACTCGACCCCGACGCCGCCCGGCCCGGGCGGCGGCCCCGGCGCACCGCCCGGGACTGGGTCGTCGACTTCTTCTGCTTCATGCTGGCCGTGCTGGTGGGCGCGCTGGCCGCCGACGCCCTCGCCGGCAACCCGCACGTACCGGACGGACTCGCCGTCGTCGACCAGGTGGCGGGCGCACTGGCCTGTGCGGCCGTCTGGCTGCGGCGCCGTTGGCCGCTGGGGCTGGCCGTGGCGCTGACCCCCGTCAGCTTCCTGTCGGACACCGCGGGCGGCGCGGGCCTCATCGCCCTGTTCACCCTCGCCGTGCACCGCCCCTTCCGCTGCGTGGCCTGGGTGGGCGGCGTCAACATGGCGCAGGTGCCGCTCTTCTACTGGGTGCGGCCCGACGCGGATCTTCCCTACCTGGTGAGCGTGGTGTTCGTCGAGGTGCTCACCGTGGCGACCATCGGCTGGGGCATGTTCGTACGGGCCAAGCGGCAGCTCCTGCTGAGCCTGCGGGACCGGGCCCGGCGCGCCGAGACGGAGGTGCGGCTGCGGGCCGAGCGGGCCCAGCGGCTCGCCCGCGAGGCCATAGCGCGGGAGATGCACGACGTGCTCGCCCACCGGCTCACCCTGCTGAGCGTGCACGCGGGCGCCCTGGAGTTCCGGCCCGACGCGCCCCCGGCTCAGACGGCGCGGGCGGCGGGCGTGATCCGGGAGAGCGCACACGAGGCGCTCCAGGACCTGCGGGAGATCATCGGCGTGCTGCGGGCGGGCGAGGCCGACGACACGGGCCGGCCGCAGCCGACCCTCGGGGCGCTGGACACCCTGGTCGCCGAATCCCGGCAGGCCGGCATGAAGGTCTCCCTCGACCACCGCGTCGAGGACCCCGCCGGCGTCCCGCCCTCGGTCGGCCGCACCGCCTACCGGATCGCCCAGGAGGGCCTGACCAACGCGCGCAAGCACGCCCCCGGAACGGAGGTCGCGGTGACCGTCACCGGCGCACCGGGCACCGGGCTCACCGTCCGTGTGCACAATCCGCCGCCCGAGGGCGAGGTGCCGCCCGTCCCCGGCTCCGGGCAGGGGCTGATCGGCCTCATGGAGCGGGCGACGCTGGCCGGAGGCCGGCTCGAGCACGGCCCCACCCCGCAGGGCGGGTTCGAGGTACGGGCGTGGCTGCCGTGGGGGTGAGCGCCCGGCCCCTGTGCCGTCCGACCCCTCTCCACCCGCCCGGCCCTCTCCCCGTCCGGGCCCCTTCCCGTTCCGACCCGCAGCCCGGGCCCGACGTGATTACGTACCGCTCATGACTGCGATCAGAGTGCTCCTCGTCGACGACGATCCGCTGGTGCGGGCCGGGTTGTCCTTCATGATGGGCGGCGCCGACGACATCGAGATCGTCGGCGAGGCCGCCGACGGAGCCGAGGCGGAGACGCTCGTCGACCGCACTCGCCCGGACGTCGTGCTCATGGACATCCGGATGCCGACCGTGGACGGTCTCACGGCGACGGAGCGGCTGCGCGCCCGCGAGGACGCCCCGCAGGTGGTGGTGCTCACCACCTTCCACGCCGACGAGCAGGTGCTGCGCGCCCTGCGCGCCGGCGCCGCCGGGTTCGTTCTCAAGGACACCCCGCCGGCCGAGATCGTCGCGGCGGTGCGCCGGGTCGCGGCCGGTGACCCGGTCCTGTCGCCCACGGTCACCCGGCAGCTGATGCGGCACGCCGTCGGCACCGCCGCCGACACGCGTCGCACCCGCGCGCGGGCACGCATGACCGACCTCAACGACCGTGAGCGCGAGGTCGCCGTCGCCGTCGGCCGGGGCCTGGCCAACGCCGAGATCGCCGCGGCCCTCTACATGAGCGTCCCCACCGTGAAGACGCACGTCTCACGCATCCTGGCCAAGCTCGACCTCAACAACCGTGTGCAGATCGCGCTGCTCGCCTACGACGCGGGACTCCTGGAGGAGGAACCGGAAGGGCACTGACCGGCGGGCACCGACCGGTAGAGATCGACCGGCAGGGACAGCCGGGCCCGCAGGGACAGCAGTCAGGCGAACGCCGGAGGGGATCCGCCGGGGATCTCACCGAGGTGGACCGGCCTGCGCTCGCGGCGCGACAGCTCGCACGCCTCGGCGACCCGCAGTGCCTGCAACGCCTCGCGCCCGTCGCAGGGGTTGGCCCGCTCGCCCCGGACCACCTCGACGAACGCGTTCAGCTCCGCCTCGTAGGCGGGGCCGAACCGCTCCAGGAAGCCCGACCAGGGCTTGTCCGCGGCCGGTGGCCCGGTCGGCTCGGTGGACGCGATCGGCGTACGGTCGTCCAGCCCGACCACGATCTGGTCGCGCTCCCCGGCGAGTTCCATGCGCACGTCGTAGCCGGCCCCGTTCATCCGGGTCCCGGTGAGGGTGGCGAGCGTGCCGTCGTCCAGGGTGAGGAGCGCGGCGGCGGTGTCCACGTCACCCGCCTCGCGGAACATCCGGGGCCCGGCGTCCGACCCGGCGGCGTAGACGTCCGTCACCTCCCGGCCGGTCACCCAGCGCAGGACGTCGAAGTCGTGGATCAGCGTGTCCCGGTACAGCCCGCCGGACAGCGGCAGCCACGCCGCGTCCGGCGGCGCCTGGTCGCTGGTGAGCGCCCGCACGGTGTGTAGCCGCCCCAGCCGGCCGGACCGCACGGCCTCGCGCGCCCCCGTGTAGCCGGCGTCGAAGCGGCGCTGGAACCCCATCTGGAGAATCGTTCCGGCGGTCTCGACCTCGGCGATCGCACTCAGGCTGCCCGGCAGGTCCAGCGCGATGGGCTTCTCGCAGAACACCGGCAGACCCGAGCGTGCTGCCCGACCGATCAGTTCGGCGTGGGCCGATGTCGCCGTCGTGATGACCACGGCGTCCACCCCCCAGCGGAAGATCTCCTCCACGCCGGGCGCCGCCGTCTCGCCCAGCCGGTGCGCCAGTTCCTGGGCCCTGGCCGGGTCCGCGTCCGTCAGGATCAGGGAGCCGACGTCGCGATGCCGGCTGAGCGTGTTCGCGTGGATGGTGCCGATGCGGCCCGTACCGATGACGCCGATGCGCATGAGAACAAAGTGCGTGCGCAGCCCGCCGCTGTCAATCTGTATGTCCGGACAATCTGACTACACGACTTCCCGTCAACAACGCACGGGGCTACGCTCGGCCCGTGCCGAAACCAGAAGTGGACCCGACCGTGCAGCTCGAGCTGAGCGTGGACCGCAGCTCTCCCGTGCCGTTGTACTTCCAGCTGTCCCAGCAGCTGGAGGCCGCGATCGAGCACGGCACGCTGACCCCCGGCAGTCTGCTGGGCAACGAGATCGAACTCGCCGCCCGGCTCGGCCTGTCCCGGCCGACCGTCCGCCAGGCGATCCAGTCACTCGTCGACAAGGGCCTCCTCGTACGCCGCCGCGGTGTGGGCACCCAGGTCGTGCACAGCCAGGTCAAACGCCCCCTGGAGCTCAGCAGCCTCTACGACGACCTGGAGGCGGCGGGCCAGCGCCCGGCCACCAGGGTCCTCGTGAACAAGCTGGTCCCCGCCTCCGCCGAGGTCGCCGCGGCACTCGGCGTCGCCGAGGACAGCGACGTCCACCGCGTCGAACGCCTCCGCCTCGCCCACGGCGAGCCCATGGCCTACCTGTGCAACTTCCTGCCCCCCGGCCTCATCGACCTCGACACCGACCAGCTGGAGACGACCGGCCTCTACCGCCTGATGCGCGCGGCGGGCATCACCCTGCACAGCGCCCGCCAGTCGATCGGCGCCCGAGCGGCGACGGAGGAGGAAGCGGAGCGCCTCGCGGAGGAGACGGGGGCCCCGTTGCTGACGATGCAGCGGGTGACGTTCGACGACACCGGCCGAGCAGTGGAATACGGCACACACACCTACCGCCCGACGCGCTATTCGTTCGAGTTCCAGTTGCTCGTACGGACCTGATTTTTCACGGGCGCGGGGAACTGCGCGACCGGCCCCCACGCACCCGCACACGGCGACGGCGGGTTGTTGCCCCGCTCCGCACCCTGCCTCCCCGTGAGGCAGAATCGGGCGCGATGAGCACCTACCGCGACTTCACCGCCCCCATCGGCTCCCGCCGTGCCACGGCCCTGCGCACCGTCGGCACCCGGGAGCGCCGCTCGCACCTGACGGCCCCCCGCGTGCCCACGGTCGGCATCGACATCGGCGGTACGAAGGTGATGGCGGGCGTCGTCGACGCCGACGGCAACATCCTGGAGATGCTCCGCACGGAGACCCCGGACAAGTCCAAGAGCCCCAAGGTCGTCGAGGACACCATCGCCGAGCTGGTCCTGGACCTCTCCGACCGGCACGACGTGCACGCCGTCGGCATCGGCGCGGCCGGCTGGGTGGACGCCGACCGCAACCGGGTGCTGTTCGCCCCCCACCTGTCCTGGCGCAACGAACCGCTGCGCGACCGCCTCTCGGGCCGGCTCTCCGTCCCCGTCCTCGTGGACAACGACGCCAACACCGCCGCCTGGGCCGAATGGCGTTTCGGCGCCGGCCGCGGCGAGGACCACCTCGTCATGATCACCCTCGGCACCGGCATCGGCGGCGCGATCCTGGAGGACGGCCAGGTCAAGCGCGGCAAGTACGGCGTCGCCGGCGAGTTCGGCCACATGCAGGTCGTGCCCGGCGGCCACCGTTGCCCGTGCGGCAACCGCGGCTGCTGGGAGCAGTACAGCTCCGGCAACGCCCTGGTCCGCGAGGCCCGCGAGCTGGCCGCCGCCGACTCACCGGTCGCCTACGGGATCATCGAGCACGTCAAGGGCAGCATCGGCGACATCACCGGCCCGATGATCACCGAGCTGGCCCGCGAGGGCGACGCCATGTGCATCGAGCTGCTCCAGGACATCGGCCAGTGGCTCGGCGTCGGCATCGCCAACCTCGCCGCCGCCCTCGACCCCTCCTGCTTCGTGATCGGCGGCGGCGTCTCGGCCGCCGACGACCTGCTGATCGGCCCGGCCCGGGACGCCTTCAAGCGGCACCTCACCGGCCGCGGCTACCGCCCCGAGGCCCGCATCGTCCGGGCCCAGCTCGGCCCCGAGGCCGGCATGGTCGGCGCCGCCGACCTCGCCCGCCTCGTCGCCCGCCGCTTCCGCCGCGCCAAGCGCCGCCGCGTGGAGCGCTACGAGCGCCTCGAGCGGTACACGCAGTCGCTCCGCAGTACCCAGGAGACGCCGTGACCGCCTCCCTGCCCCACCAGGGCCCCTGGTCCGACGAACCGGGCCGGCCCGCCGAGGACCGCCGCCACATGATCCGCCGCAGGTCCCTCACCCTGCTGATCATCGTGCTGCTCATCGGCATCCCGGCCGGCTACCTCGTGATCTCCGCGAACCAGAGCCGCGACAGCGGCAAGGACAAGGAGGCGAAGTACTCGGCGACCGGCCTCACCGCGGGCTGGCCCTCCAAGCTCCAGCGCCGCATCTACCAGGTGCCCGTCCCGCATCCGGCCTGGCACGTGGCGTACTACGAGACCAACAACTGGAAGACCAGCCGCCTCTACACCCAGTTCGAGACCAATGCGGCCGGCCTGGACGCCTACCTGACCGGCCTGGGCGTGACCCGCAAGGACCTCAAGCAGGGCGACGTCGCCATCGGTGCCCGCGACCGGAAGATCACCGGCTGGAAGTTCGCCACGACCGACTCCTGGTACGGCTTCGTCCACAGGCAGAAGAACCCGGCACCCACCCACGACGTGGTCGTCGACCTGTCCAACCCGGCGTACCCCTGGGTGTACGTCGTCTCCCGGACCGTGCCCTGATCCTGCCGGACCGTGCCCCGACCCAGCCGCCGGGGCCGATTGTCAGACCCCGCCCGTAGAGTCGGAGACAACTGATCCGACACGCGGGGCGGGAGGTGGCAGGACGTATGGCAGACACGGCTGTGATGGCCGAGCGGGCGGGGGAGACGACGGTCCCGGTCCGGCTCCCTGCCGTCTTCCTGCCCGCACCCCTGCCGCGCGAGGGGCGCATCGCCTTCTGGGACCCCGAAGGCGAACCCCTGCCCGCCCGCGGAGCCGGGGGCGCCGAGTCCGGCGGGGACGCCGCGGACACGGAGCTGACCGTCGTACGACGGCACGGCGCCACCGGTGTCCGGCGGCACACCACCCCCGCACTGACCCTCCCGCTCGACGCCGCCCTGCCGCTCCTCGTCCGCGCCCGGCACGACCCCGCGGCCCACCCCGCCACGGCCTGCTGGGGCGCCGCCGCCCTGCACGCCCTGCGGCTGACCGCCCGCGGCCGGCTGCTGCCCGGCCTCACCGCCACGGGCCACGACGCCTGGCGGGCCGGCCCCCTCGACCCGGACGACATCGCACACCTGCGCGCGGTGGCCGCCGCCCTGCCCTACGAGGGCCACGCCGTGCCGCTGCCCGGCCCCGGGCCGATCCACCTGCCCGAGCCGGAAGCGCTGGTGCGGGCTTTCCTCGACGCCGTCGCCGACACCCTGCCCCGCACCCCGGCAGCGCCCCACACCTCCGGCCGGCCCTTCGCCGCCCGCGAGGCCACGCATCTGCCCACCGCCCACGACTGGGCCGCCGAGGTCGCCGCCGGGATGGACGCCGGCGTGCGGATCTCGCTCCGCCTGGACCTGTCGGCGTACGACCTGTTCGACGACGCCTCCGACGGCGGTGCCCGCAGCGCCGGCGCCGCGATCGTCCAGGTGCACAGCCTCGCCGACCCCACCCTCGTGGCCGACGCGGCTGCCCTGTGGGCGGGTGCGGCCGACGACGCCTTCGGCCCCCGCGCGCGCGTGGACGCGGCCCTCGCCGTCCGCCGCGCGGCCCGCGTCTGGCCCCCGCTGGACCGGCTCGCCGACCAGGACGTGCCCGATGTCCTGGCCCTGACCGAGGACGAGGTCACCGACCTGCTGGGCATCGCGGCGACCCGGCTCGCCGCCGCGGGCGTCGCGGTGCACTGGCCCCGGGACCTCGCACAGGACTTGTCCGCGGCGGCGGTGGTCCGTCCCGCCCCCGGCTCGGCGACCGACGGCACCGGCTTCTTCGAGAGCGAGGACCTCCTCCAGTTCCGCTGGCAGCTGGCGCTCGGCGGCGACCCGCTCACCGACACCGAGATGGACGCCCTCGCCGAGGCCCACCGCCCGGTCGTCCGACTGCGCGATCAGTGGGTGCTGGTCGACCCGGCGCTGGTCCGCAAGGCCCGCAAACGGGACCTCGGCCTGCTCGACCCGGTCGACGCGCTGTCCGTCGCCCTCACCGGCACCGCCGACGTCGACGGCGAGACGGTCCCGGCCGTCCCGGTCGGCGCGCTGGCCGCCCTGCGCGACCGCCTGACCGCGGGGATCCGACCCGCCGAACCGCCCCCGCAGCTGCAGGCGACCCTCCGGGACTACCAGCTCCGCGGCCTCGCCTGGCTGGAGTCGATGACCTCCCTCGGCCTCGGCGGCTGCCTCGCCGACGACATGGGTCTCGGCAAGACCGTCACCCTCATCGCCCTGCATCTGAAGCGGGCGCGCAGCGAACCCACCCTGGTCGTGTGCCCGGCCTCCCTGCTGGGCAACTGGCAGCGGGAGATCACCCGCTTCGCCCCCGGCGTGCCCGTCCGCCGCTTCCACGGCCCGGACCGCAGCATGGACGGCCTGGACGGCGGCTTCGTCCTCACCACGTACGGCACCATGCGCTCGGCCGCCCCCGCCCTGGCCGAACGCGCCTGGGGCATGGTCGTCGCCGACGAGGCGCAGCACGTGAAGAACCCCTACTCGGCCACCGCCAAGGCACTGCGCACCATCCCCGCCCCCGCGCGCGTGGCCCTGACCGGCACGCCCGTCGAGAACAACCTCTCGGAGCTGTGGGCCCTGCTCGACTGGACCACCCCAGGACTCCTCGGCCCGCTGAAGTCCTTCCGCGCCCGGCACGCGCGCGCCGTGGAGAACGGCGAGGACGAGGAGGCGGTGGAGCGCCTGGCCCGGCTGGTACGGCCCTTCCTGCTGCGCCGCAAGAAGTCCGACCCGGGCATCGTGCCCGAGCTGCCGCCCAAGACGGAGACCGACCACCCGGTGCCGCTCACCCGCGAACAGGCCGCGCTCTACGAGGCGGTGGTCCGCGAGTCGATGCTCGCCATCGAGACGGCCGAGGGCATGCCCCGCCGGGGCCTGGTGCTGAAGCTCCTCACGTCGCTGAAGCAGATCTGCGACCACCCCGCGCTGTTCCTCAAGGAGGAACACACCCCGGCTTCCGGCGACCGGCTCGCCGCCCGCTCCGGGAAGCTCGCCCTGCTGGACGAGCTGCTGGACACGCTGCTCGCGGAGGACGGATCCGCCCTCGTCTTCACCCAGTACGTCGGGATGGCCCGCCTGATCACCTCGCACCTGGCGACCCGGGCCGTCCCGGTCGACCTCCTCCACGGCGGCACGCCGGTCCCCGAGCGGGAACGCATGGTGGACCGCTTCCAGGCGGGTTCGACACCGGTCCTGGTGCTGTCGCTCAAGGCGGCCGGCACCGGCCTGAACCTCACCCGGGCGGGCCACGTCGTGCACTTCGACCGCTGGTGGAACCCGGCGGTCGAGGAACAGGCGACCGACCGTGCCTACCGCATCGGCCAGACCCAGCCGGTGCAGGTGCACCGCCTCATCACCGAGGGCACCGTCGAGGACCGCATCGCCGAGATGCTCCAGTCCAAGCGCGCCCTGGCCGACGCCGTCCTGGGCTCCGGCGAGTCCTCCCTCACGGAGCTGACGGACCGGGAGCTGTCCGACCTGGTGTCGCTGCGGAGGTCGTCATGACCCCCCGCGTGCGCTGCGAACCGCCCGCCCCGCCCTCCCCGCGGAGTACGTCATGAGCGCGCGCCCGCCAGCGCCAGGGGAGGACGACATGAACGCCCGCCCGGCCGACGAGGCCCGCCGTGCCCTGCGCGAGGCCCGGGAACGGGCGGCCCAGGATCCCGCGCCGGCCCCGGCCGCCCGTCCGGAGCCGCCGTCCCCGGCCGGGGGAGCGGCAGACCATGGGGCGCCCAGACCGGCAGACGTGGCCCGCGAGGCGCTGCGCAGGGCGGTGTCCGAGCAGCGGGGGAGCGGGCGGGCGGACGCAGACGCCTTCAAGTCCGCCGATGCCTTCGAGCCGGCGGCGTCCTCCGTGCCTGCCGCTTCCTCCGAGTCCGCCGAAGCCTGCGCCGACGCCGATGGTTCCGGGGCGGCCGCCGGTGAGGGGGTCGGTGGCGGTGCGCCCCAGGACACCGGCGCCACCGAACGCTCCGGCGGGCAGGAGGAGAGAACTGCCCCCGAAGGGAACCGTGGTGATCGCCCGGAGGGCGCCGACGCACCGCGTGCCGGCGAGGTGCCGCCCGAGGGCCTCCCGGCGGCCGTGACGCCGGAGCCGCCGGCACCCGGTGACCCGCAGACGACCCCTGTGGAGGCCACGTCGGCCGGGGCCGCCCCCGCCCCACCCACCGGCCGGGCGGGGACCGGGCGGAGAGCCGCAGACGTCGCGCGCGAGGCGCTGCGCGCGGCACGGGACGACGCGCGGCTGGCCCGGGAGGAGACGGAGCGGGAAGGCGCCCGCCGCAGGCGCCGGGCCCGGCAGAGAGCCGTGGACGACAGGGCGGCGGCTGCGCGACGGGCGGGCGCGGACGCACCTGGCCCGGGTCCGCGTGACGTGGGGCGGCTGCTGTCCGGCGCATTCCTGATGCCGGACCTGCGGGACACGGCTTCCGAGGACGAGCCCACGGCCGACCGGTCCGGCGGCTCCGCCCGCATGACCGACCTGCTGCACGGCGCCGGCGACCGAGCGGCGGGGAGCTCGCGGCGCGGGTCCGGCCCGACCGTGCCGGCCCGGGAGACGCCCGACAACGCCCACAGCCCGAGGCCCCGGATCGAGCCCGCCCCGCTCGGGACGGGCGGCTCGGCATCCCGTGATGCGGGCTCGGACCTGCCCACCGCCGACCGGACCCCCCGTCCCACCGACGACCGGGCGACCCGTCCCACCGACGACCGGGCGACCCGCGACTCGGACTCGGCCCGCCACACCGGCGCCTCCTCTCCTCCGGGCTCCGCACCCATCGGCCCCGAGCCGCCCGTCCCGAGCGGGGCGGGCTCGATCCGGG
>NZ_JAKEIO010000015.1 GCF_021474405.1 [Streptosporangium] indianense | reverse complement strand
ATCCGCTCCGGCCCCCTGCATGTCGCCCCCACCCGCTGCGACACCACGCGTGCCTGCCCCACCCGCTCCGGCCGCTCCCGCGTCTGGCGCCCCGCGCATGCCGCCCACTCCGCCCGTACGGTCGTCCGCCCTGTCCACGCCCCCATTGTCCCCGGCGCTTGCACTTTGGCAACAGCGTTGCGAAAGTGGAGGGCATGACTGGCACACCCCTCGGCACAGCCCCCGGCTCGCCCCTCCGCGTCGGCCTCGTCGGCTACGGCCTCGCCGGCTCCGTCTTCCACGCCCCGCTGATCGCCGCCACGGAGGGCCTCGCCCTCGACACGGTGGTCACCTCCCACCCGGAACGGCAGCAGCAGGCCCGTGCCGAGTTCCCGGACGTACGCCTCGCCGCCACACCGGACGAGCTGTTCGCCCGGGCCGCCGAGCTGGACCTGATCGTCGTCGCGTCCCCGAACAAGACGCACGTGCCGCTCGCGAGGA
This sequence comes from [Streptosporangium] indianense, assembly GCF_021474405.1. Taxonomy (GTDB): domain Bacteria; phylum Actinomycetota; class Actinomycetes; order Streptomycetales; family Streptomycetaceae; genus Streptomyces; species Streptomyces indiaensis. Next base: position 84,008 of record NZ_JAKEIO010000015.1, on the reverse strand, counting down.
CCGCGCTGGAGGCCGGCCTGCCGGTCGTCGTCGACAAGCCCGTCGCGGGCACGGCGGCCGAGGCCCGCGAACTCGCCGCCCTCGCCGAGGAGCGCGGCCTGCTCCTCTCCGTCTTCCAGAACCGCCGCTGGGACAACGACTTCCTCACCCTGCGCAAGCTGCTGGCCGAGGGCGAGTTGGGCGACGTGTGGCGGTTCGAGTCCCGCTTCGAGCGCTGGCGTCCGAAGCCGAAGGGCGGCTGGCGGGAGTCCGGCGACCCCGCAGAGATCGGAGGTCTGCTCTACGACCTCGGCAGCCACGTCGTCGACCAGGCCCTGGTCCTCTTCGGCCCGGCGGCCTCCGTGTACGCGGAGACGGACATCCGCCGCCCGGGCGCCGAGACGGACGACGACACGTTCCTCGCGATCACGCACACCAACGGCGTCCGCTCCCACCTCTACGTCTCCGCGACGACGGCCCAACTCGGCCCCCGCTTCCGCGTCCTGGGCTCCGCCGCCGGTTACGTCAAGTACGGCCTCGACCCCCAGGAGGCGGCCCTCCGGGACGGTCTGCGCCCCGGCCCCGACTGGGGCGTGGAGCCCGAGTCGCTGTGGGGCCGCGTCGGCTCCGGCGAGTCCCCGGTGACCGGCGGCGGCCGCCCCGAACCCACCCTCCCGGGCGACTACCCCGCTTACTATGCGGCCGTGGCGAAGGCCCTGCTGGAGGGCGCCCCGAACCCGGTGACCGCACGGGAGGCGGCGGCCGCCCTGGACGTCCTGGAGGCCGCTCGTCGTTCGGCCCTCGAGAAGGTGACGGTGACGCTGTGACCCACAAGAGCAACCCCTCCCACAGCCAGGGGCTCACCCCGAAGTTCCACCCGGAGCTCACGCCGAGCCTGGAGGAGCTGGAGAAGCAGGAACGCCGGCTGGTGTTCCGCCAGTTCACGTACGACGACGCCTGGACGCTGGGCTCGCTTCTGGTCGAACTGGCCCGGGAGCGGCAGGCCCCGGTCGCCATCGACATCCACCGCGCCGGACAGCAGCTCTTCCACGCGGCGCTGCCCGGCTCGACGCCCGACAACGACGCCTGGATCGCCCGCAAGCGCCGGGTGGTCGAGCGCTACGGCTCCGCCTCCTACCTGGTCGGCGCCCGCTTCCGCGCCAAGGGCAGCACGTTCGAGGAGTCCTCCCGCCTGGACCCCGACACCTACGCGGCCCACGGCGGCTCGTTCCCGATCACCGTCGAGGGCGTGGGCGTGATCGGCGCGGTGACCGTCTCGGGCCTGCCCCAACTCCAGGACCACCGGCTCGTGGTGGAGGCACTGGAGCGCTTTCTGGGCGCCTAGGCCCCATGGAATGAGCGGAGACTCCCTCCGGTTGGCACCTGCGTACGCGTGATCGAGCACGGCGCCCCAACCGGAGGGATCCCCCTGATGACCAGCCCCCTGAAGGAGACCGTCGGCCGGTACGGCATCTGGAGCGTAGGCCTGCGCTCGGAGGACCCGGACCGGCGCGGCGAACTCGCCGAGGCCACCGCCGAACTGGAGGAACTCGGCTACGGCGCCGTATGGCTGGGCGGCAACAGCTCCGCCGCCCACGCCGCCCCGCTCATCGAGGCGACCTCGAAGCTCACGTTCGGCACCAGCATCCAGAGCATCTGGCAGCACGAGCCGGCCACCGCCGCCGCGGCCTTCGCCGAGCTGGAGGCGGCCCACCCGGGGCGTTTCGTGCTGGGCCTCGGAGTGAGCCACGCCAAGCGCGTGGAGCAGTACGCCCGCCCCTACTCGGCCCTGGTCGAGTATCTGGACGGGCTGGACGCCGCCGGAGTGCCGGCAAACCGCCGTCTGCTGGCCGCGCTGGGCCCGAAGTCGCTGCGGCTGGCCCGGGACCGGGCGGCGGGCTCGATCCCGTACCTGGTCACCCCGGAACACACCGCGCACGCCCGCGAGATCCTCGGCGAGGCCCCGCTGCTGGCCCCGGAGCTGGGCGTCGTCCCGGAGACCGATCCGGACCGTGCGCGTGCCCTGGCCCGCGAGTTCCTGGAGATCTACCTCCCCCTGCCGAACTACACCAACAACTTCCTCCGGCACGGCTTCACCGAGGACGACCTCAAGGACGGCGGCAGCGACCGCCTGGTCGACGCCCTGTTCGCCTGGGGTGACGACACGGCGATCCGCGCCAAGATCGACGCGTTCTTCGAGGCGGGCGCCGACCACGTCGCCCTCCAGGTCCTGGACGGCGCACCGCGCGACGCCCTCCCGAGGAAGGCGTGGCGCGAGGTGGCCGCCCTGCTGGGCTGACCTCGCAGGGGCGCGGGCCCTGCTGCTACTCGGCGACGACGAACCGGAGTCGGCGTCGGGGCCGTCGCGGGCCCGGGCCGTGCCTGCGGCCCCGCACCTCCTGGACGACGGCCACGAACGCGGTCAGGGCCCAGGCGAGGGAGAACCACGCCACCTGGTCGTCCGTTCCGGCGGCCAGCCAGCTGACTCCCAGCCCGCCCAGCGTGATGCCGGAGGCCGCGAGGAGAGCGGAGTGCCGCCGGGTGAGCAGCGTCCGGGCCAGGCAGAGGACGGCGAGGACGAGGACCGGGACGGCGAGGAAGGACATCGGCTCGTGCCCCGTGTAGTCCATGGAGACCATGGCCGACGCGGGCTCGTACCCTCCGTCGTACGCCTGCTCGAACAGGGTGTGCCCGGAGGGGTCCTCGGACAGTTGGTAGTAGTCCTTGTAGTAGGTGCCGTAGTAGTAAAGGGTGCCGTTGAAGTCGGCGTCGGAGGCGAAGGTGTAGTCGCTCTCCTCGACCGGCGCGCCCGCGGGGACACTCGCGATGACCAGGGCTCCCGCCCCCCACCACGCGAGCGTGGACGTCAGGGGGAGCCAGCGGAACACGGCCAGACCCAGCGCCGCGACCACCGACAACGGCACGAGGTGGTCGCTCGACGGTTCGACGTCCTGGTGGACGAGGACGACCACGGCCGAGACCAGGAGCCCCAGCAGGGCCATCGCACGGTTCTTGGCCGGGAGCCGGCGCCATCTGCGCCGGGGCACATCGGCCCGGGAGCCGGCCTCGTCGGGGCCGGTCCGCTCGCGGTCGGTCTGCTCACGGTCGGTCTGCTCAGGGCCGGTCTCCTCGGGCCCGGTCCGCTCGGGGCCGGTCCGCTCGGGGCCGGTGGTCGTCGCTTCGGAGGAGCCGGCGGTCGGTTGCTGATCGCCGTGGCCTGCCGCCGCCTCGCCCGGCTCCTTGGGAGGCCGCGGGGGTGCGGCAGCGGCCTGCCGAGGCACCGACGCGGCCTGGGTCGGCTGTTCGGCCAGCATCGTCCGGCCCGGCCCGGATCCCGAGGGCGGCGGCACCGGCGGCACCGGGGGCATCGCCGGCAGGGCGGGGGTCACGGTGCCCGCGCGGGCCAGCGCCTGCCGCATCTCGCCCATGCCGGCGAATCGTTGCTCCCGGTCCTTCGACAGCGCCCGCAGGACGACCTCGTCGACCGCCGCCGGGATCAGCGGCCGCAGCTCGGACGGGGCGACGGGCTCCTTGCTGATGTGCTGGTGCATCACGGCGAACGGGGAGTCACCGGCGAAAGGCGGCCGTCCCGTGAGCAGTTCGTACAGCAGGCAGCCCGTGGAGTACTGATCGGAGCGGCCGTCGACCCCACCACCGGTCAGCTGCTCCGGTGACAGATAGGCCGGGGTCCCGACCGTCATCCCGGTCGCGGTCAGGCGGGTGGTGGTCTCGGCCACGACCTTGGATATCCCGAAGTCCAGGACCTTGACGCCGCCTTCGGAGGTGAGCATGACGTTGGAGGGCTTGATGTCCCGGTGGACCAGGCCCTGACCGTGGCTGTGGGCGAGAGCCTCCGCGATGCCCCGGCTGACGTCGAGGGCACGCTCGACCGTGAACGGCCCTTCAGCGAGTGCGTCCGCCACGGTGCGGCCGTCGATGAACTCCATGATGAGAAAGGGGGTCGTCTCGCCGCCGTCCCGGACGTCCTCGCCGACGTCGTGCAGGACCGCGATGTTGCGGTGGCTGAGCGAGGCGATCGTGCGGGCCTCCCGGCGGAACCGGACCCGGAACTCCTCGTGCCGGGTCAGCTCCGGCGGCAGGATCTTCACGGCGACGACGCGACCGAGTTCCCGGTCCGTGGCGCGCCAGACCTGGCCCATGCCGCCCCGTCCTGCTTCCTCGATCAGCTCGTAGCGCTCCGCAAGTACCCGCATGGTGCTCCCCGTTCGCGTCAAGGTGCGAGACCGGCGCGGGAGTCGCCGCTTCGGAGCGCGCCGTGCATCAGTCCACCCGGTCGCCAACCGTACTGGCTGATTTCCCCACATCGAGCGCTATGAGAGGCCGAACAGGAGCACGCGCACCGCACGCGCTCCTCCCGCGCTCGACTGCGCCGGGGGCGCCTTTCACCGATCCGCGCCCTCCGGCCCGTCAGGCGTCCTTGACCTCCTGCCGCTGCCGACCGAGCCCCTCGATCTCCAGCTCCACGACGTCCCCGGCCCGCAGGAACGGCTTCGGGTCGGGCGCCCCCATCGCCACCCCCGCCGGCGTCCCCGTGTTGATCACATCGCCCGGGTACAGCGTCATGAACCGGCTGAGGTACCGCACGACCTCCCCGACCGGGAAGATCTGCTCGGCCGTGGTCCCGTCCTGTTTCAGCTCGCCGTTGACCCAGAGTTTCAGGGACAGGTCCTGCGGGTCGCGCACCTCGTCCGCCGTCACCAGCCAGGGCCCGAGCGGGTTGAACGTCTCGCAGTTCTTCCCCTTGTCCCAGGTCCCGCCCCGCTCGATCTGGAACTCCCGCTCGGACACGTCGTGCGCCACGGCGTACCCGGCGACGTGCCCGAGCGCCTCCTGCGCGGACTCCAGGTACCTGGCCGTACGCCCGATGACGACGGCCAGTTCGACCTCCCAGTCCGTCTTGAGGGACCGGCGCGGCACGAGGACGGTGTCGTGCGGGCCGACCACAGTGTCCGGTGCCTTCATGAAGACGACCGGCTCGGCGGGCGGCTCGGCGCCGGTCTCGCGCGCGTGGTCGTGGTAGTTCAGCCCGATGCAGACGATCTTGCCGATGCTGCCGAGCGGCGGCCCGATCCGCAGCCCGGTGGGGTCCAGCAGGAGCAGCTCCCCGGAGCCCGCGGCGGCCCGGACCCGGTCCAGTGCCTCCTCGTCGGCGAGCAGCGCGCCGTCGATGTCCGCCACCACGCCCGACAGGTCCCGCAGGGCACCCCCGGTGTCGAGCAGCGCCGGCCGCTCGGCCCCCGCCGTACCGACTCGCAGCAGCTTCATGATCAGTCTCCCTCTGTCGCGGGCGCCCGACCGATGAGCGCGACCCGGATGCGGCGGGGCAGCCATCGGAGGACTGGTCGATCCTCCAAGCCGGGCGTGCACTCCGCAATACCCCGTTCACGTACTGGACCGGCCACCGGTCACCGGTCGCCGGTCACCGGTAGAGCACAGCCCGCTCGACGGCAGCCCACGTCGTGCTGGTGACGACGTACAGCGCGGCGGCCAGCGGCACGACGGCCACGGTGACGAGCGTGAAGAACGACATGAACGGCATCACCTTCGCCACCGCTCCCAGCCCGGGCAGCTGCTCCCCGTCACCGGCCCGGGCGGCCGGGTTCGCGGCCATCATGCGGGTGCTGATCCGGTAGCTGAACGCGGCGACGCACGCCACGACCACGAACAGCCCGGCGTAGACGAGCCCCGTACCACTGAGGACACCCCCCTGAAGCGCGTCCGCCCACCGCCCTCCGAGCGGCGCCGCGAACAGCCGGTGGCCGAGCAGCGCGTTGGCCTCGCCGCCGATCGTGTCGCTGGAGAACAGGTGGTAGAGCAGGAAGAACGCGGGAACCTGCAACATGCCGGGCAGACAGCCGGCGAGCGGCGACACCTTCTCCTGGGCGTGCAGCTCCAGCACCGCCCTCTGGAGCCTCTCGGGGTCCTTGCCGTGCTTCCTCCGCAGCTCGGCGATCTTCGGCTGGAGCGCGGTCCTGGCCTTCTGGCCGCGCGCGGCGGCCCGGGACAGGGGGTGGACGAGAAGCCGTACGAGCGCGGTGAACAGGACGATCGCCGCGGCGGCGGCCGAGGCGCCGAACAGCGGCTGGAGCAGGTCGGCGAGGTGCTCGACCAGGGTTGCGAAGACGGACATGAGTGAGCCCTCCGGGGGTCTCGTCGTGCCGGGAACAGGTCATGACGGCATGACGACCGCGCGGGGTCACTCACGGGTGTGACAGGTGTGGAGATGCCCCTACGCGACGGTCGCCCGGAGGGCGTGACCGGGTGCCCGGGGCCGGGTGCGCCCCCGGGCGTCGGGATCGCGCTGGGGCAGAAAGGCCGTACGCCGGTCCCGGTCGCGGATGGCCGTGCGCACGCGGGTGCGCGGCACGGCGGGCGCGCAGCGGGAGGCGACGACGACGCAGAGCGCGAGGGCGGACGAGACCGCGGCGGTGGCGGCGAGGGCGACGGTGGCGGAGAGGCTGCCGGTGTCGAGCAGCGCCACCTCGACGAGCAGGAAGAGCAGCGCGAGGGCGGGACGCAGCGTGGCCCAGCTCCGGTTCACCGGCTGCCCCTCCCCTCGTCCCTGCGTAGGTCCTGTCGTCCGTTATACAGGACCGCCCTCCCGCCCGGACCCGCGACTTCGTACACGGGTTTGAGAAAGGCGCGTCGGAACCCTCGACAACCCACCCGCCACACCCGATGCTTCTCGTCACCCGACAACGGGCTCCCTTTGCGACGCCGGGCCGGGGACCGGCGTGCGCCCTCATCTCCCTTACGGAGGAGCCGTGATACGACGCAGAAGCCTGCTGACCGCAGCGGGCGGAACGTTCCTCGGCAGCGCCCCGGCGACGGGCACCGCGCACGCGGACGCCACCATCGCCGTCAACCCGTCGACGACGTACGGCACCTGGGAGGGCTGGGGCACCTCCCTCGCCTGGTGGGCCAACGTCTTCGGCGCCCGGGACGACTTCGCCGACCTGTTCTTCACCACCAAGTCCGTGACGTACAACGGCCGTTCTCTCCCCGGCCTGGGCCTCACCATCGCCCGCTACAACCTCGGCGCGTGCAACTGGAACAGCGTCGGCGGCGAGACGATGGTCACGTCGCCCAACATCCCCGCCTTCAAGCAGATCGAGGGCTTCTGGCAGGACTGGACCAACGAGGACCCCACCTCCTCGGCGTGGAAGTGGACGGCGGACGCCAACCAGCGCGCGATGCTGGTGAAGGCCACGCAACGGGGCGCGATCACCGAGCTGTTCGCGAACTCCCCCATGTGGTGGATGTGCGGCAACCACAACCCCTCGGGCGCGTCGGGCGGCGGCAACAACCTCCAGACGTGGAACTACCGCCAGCACGCCGGCCACTTGGCGGCGACGGCCCTGTACGCGAAGTCGAACTGGGGCGTGAACTTCGCGACGGTCGACCCCTTCAACGAGCCGGCCTCCACCTGGTGGACCGCGACCGGCACCCAGGAGGGCTGCCACATGGACCCGGCGGTCCAGGCGGCCGTCCTCCCGTACATGCGCAGCGAACTGGACAAGCGCGGCCTGACGAGCATCCGCATAGCGGCCTCGGACGAGACGAACTACGACACGGCCCGCTCCACCTGGTCGTCCTTCAACTCGACGACGAAGGGCCTGGTCTCGCAGGTCAACGTGCACGGCTACCAGGGCTCGGGCGGCCGCCGCGACCTCCTCCACACGGACGTCGTGACCACCTCCCGCAAGAAGCTGTGGAACTCGGAGACGGGCGACAGCGACGGCACGGGCCTGACGATGGCGTCCAACCTGTGCCTCGACTTCCGCTGGCTGCATCCGACGGCCTGGTGCTACTGGCAGGTCATGGACCCGTCCACGGGCTGGGCGATGATCGCCTACGACGCGAACACGCTCCAGCCGACCACCGTCCAGACCAAGCACTACGTGATGGCCCAGTTCAGCCGCCACATCCGCCCCGGCATGACGATCCTGGACACGGGCGTGGACCACGCGGTGGCGGCGTACGACGCGACGGCCCGCCGCCTGGTGATCGTCGCGGTGAACACCTCCGCCTCGGCCCAGACCCTCACGTTCGACCTCTCCCGCTTCGCGACGGTGACGGGTGGTGCCGGGGGCCTGGTCCCACGCTGGAACACGGTCACGACGGGCGGCGCCGACCTCTACACGCCACACTCGGACATCCGCCTGTCCGGAAAATCCGCAAGCGTCCCCTTCACGGCAAAGTCGGTACAAACCCTCCAAATCGACGGCGTGACCCTGTAGTCCCGGGGCGGTCCGGCAAGGTCCTGGGCGGTCCGGCAACGGACGTTCGGGACGAACTGCGAAACCCCGGTGGCGAGCGGGGGAAAGTCGGTGGGCCGAGTGGTCTGGCCTGCGCATCTCTCACGCTCGTCACCTCCCGGCAGTACGGTGTCCCCCATGCGCCCCGACACGCCTGCCGAAAACGTCGACCACACCGCCGAGGCGGCACGCCTGGAGCGGACCGCCGGCCTGTATCCCGAGGACGCCGAGGCCCTGCTGCTGCGGGCGGCGGCCCACCTGGAGCTCGCCGGCGACCGCCCCACCGCGACCACCCTCTACGACCGACTGCTGTCCTCCCCCGACGGCCTGGAGAACCCCCACCTGGTACGGGCGCTCAAGGCTTCGAACCTCTGGGAGTACGGCCACGAGGCCGAGGCCCGCGCGATCATCGAGGGCATCCGGGCGGCGTCCCCCAAGGACCCGGCCCCCTGGGTGATCGTCGCGGAGTCCCTTGAATCCCACGACGAACTGGAAGCCGCCCACGAGACGTTCACGGAGGCCGTGCAGCGCCTCCTGGCGGACGTCGAGGAGCCCCCCTACGCGACCCACCCCCTCCTCTTCGGCCGCCACCGCGTACGGCGCATGCTCGGCAGGTCCCACGACGAGTGGGACGCCCTGGCGGACACGGTCCACTCCCTCCCGATCACCCTGGACGAACTCCACGACCCCAAGCGCGTGTGGTCCCTGGGCTCGGAGAACCCGGCGGAACTGGAGGCGGAGATCCTCCGCCTCCGAGCGGAACTGGGCGCGTACCGAGAGGCCCTCTCCCGCCCCTTCCCGGTGGCGATCCTGCACTGGCCGGCGCCGGAACTCACGGAGCTCCTGGAGGCGTATCCGACCCTCGCGTCGGAGTACCCGACCCACGAGGAACACCTCGCGACGATAGAGACGGCCCTCCGCGAACTGTCCGCCTCCGGCACCCCGAACCTGGGCATCGTCACGGGCACGGTCCCTTCCTACGAGGCCTTCGCAGCATCGGAACTCTCCTCCCCGACCGACCCGACCCTCCTCCCCCAGTACGCGACGACGCTGGCGGCGAGAGGAAGGGCAGTGGCATGGCCACCGCAGCAGGGGGCGGCTTGCTGGTGCGGGTCGGGGCGGACGTATGGCGAGTGCCACGGCGTAGACGCCTAGCAAACCGGCAACGAACCGAGCGAATCAAGGAAGGGCGCGGCCAGCGGTGGACACAACCCCTGAGATCCGTGCGCGGATGAGCCGGCAGAGGAGCCGGAACACCGAAGTCGAGATGGCGCTTCGCCGAGCTCTGCATGCGGCAGGACTTCGGTACAGAGTGCATCGCAAACCGCTGAAAGGAGTCCGGCGGGAAGCCGACATCCTGTTCGGACGGGCGAAGGTCGCTGTCTTCGTGGACGGGTGCTTCTGGCACGGATGCCCGGAGCACGCAACGTGGCCCAAGAGCAATGCTGAATTCTGGCGAACCAAGATCGAGGGCAATCAGCGGCGTGATCGTGACACTGACGAACGCTTGGCTGCCGCCGGGTGGTTGGCGCTGAGGGTGTGGGAGCACGAGGACCCGGGCGAAGCAGCGGCGCGCGTCCGGGACGCAGTGGCGGCTCGCCGCGCCGGCAATACTCCGGGATAAGCCTGTCACCCAAGGGGACTTGTCCTGGCCCATTGCCTGCAGGCCAACCGCTCGGAAAAGTCCGTCCTTGCGGCCGCCGGCCGCCACTCAGTTCCCATCTCCCCAGGTGGTCGCACCCTCCCCGCGGCGAAGAGCTCTGCCAGCACGCGGTTGCGTCCCTGCCCTCTACTCCCGATTGGCCCGCCCATGCCCTCCCACGACGGTGGCAGCTCCCCGACAGTCTCGACCTGACCTGACACACAGGCGGCGTTCAATCGCAACCCAACACCGCTACGCCGTAAGCGACTTGGCAAAATTACACTCATATGATTTTCTGACCTCCGCGCTGCATCCCGACATCCCGGCCACGCCGACACTTCCCCCTAACGCAGCGCCGAGAGGTACAGCCATGCCCAAGGCTCGGTACACGTTCGAACTTCCACAACATGCGGTGGACTACGGGGTCGAGGTCCCGGTCAGGAACCTCAACATTGATCCGCAAGCGCAGCGGACTCTCAACGAGCGGCGCGCCCAGAACATCGCGGACAACATGGTTCGTGAAGCCATCGGCTCGGTCATCCTGTCAAAACGTTCTGACGGAGATCTGTACATCGTTGATGGACAGCACAGGTGGCGAGCGTGCGCGTTGGCTGGCATCCCGACCATACGAGCGGAGATTCACCACGGCCTGACACAGGCCCAGGAAGCGATCCTTTTCCTGATCAAGAACCGAGAATCCCATAAGCCTCGCCCCATCGACGAATATCACGTCGGCCTCACGGGGGGAGTACCGCTCTTCGTTGACACGGACAGAGTGCTGGAAAAGCACGGGCTGACCCTTGGATCAAGCTCCACCAATGGCGTCGGAGCCGTGTCGGGTGCACTCCAGATCGTAGACCGCTTCGGATCCTCCGTTTTCGACAGAACCCTCACGGTCGCAGAGGGCGCATGGGGCCGCTCGGCCGAGACTTGGGACGGCATGCTACTCGGCGGCATCGGCATGTTCCTGGGTCGTTGGGGTGACCTTGTGGACGATAGCGAGCTGGCGCGAAAGATGCTGTCAATGGGCACTGCGGCCAAATGGCGCTCCGAGATACTCAGCCAGTCGTCCCGTGGTGGATTCAACAACAGCGGAACGGGATCACGAGTCACCACTGCCTATCGCTTGGTCGCTGCGGCTTGGAACAAGGGACGCAAGGCAGAGAATCGCATCGAGGCCTGAGCAGCGGTCCCGCTGCGACGCAAAGCCGTGCACCAGGAAGGCCCACGCTGGCTGCCGGCCCACTGCACATCACGCCAGACACGAGCAACGCCGATTTGAGGTTGGACATGCCGATACCTGCGTGGACTGAGGACGAGCTCGTGCTGGCCGGAGCGCTCGTGGTGGAAAACGACTGGCGTGAGCTGCGGACCGGCCACGTCGACGTACAGGAGCTGTCAAACCTCCTTCGATCCCTTCCGATCCATGAGCCGGAAGCTCGGTTGCAGCCGGGCTTCCGGTCTCCGGACAGTGTGAGTCGGAAGACGACGGACTTCATGACGAACCACCCCGCGTACTCGGGCAAAGCCACCCGCTGCGGTAAGCCCACGATGCTCATGATCAAGGCTTTCACCCAGCGTGAGGCGGAGATGCTCCAAGCCGCGAAGGCCATCGAGGAAGGCATTGCCTCGGGGGAGCTGCACCGACTTGCAAAGCAACCCGACGAGGTCGACGAAGCCGGCTCAACTGCCATCGAAGGGCGACTCCTCGTGCGTCGCGCGCTGACTCGCGAGCGGGACCCGAAGCTCCGAGCACTGAAAATCAAGCAAGCGCAACTCGACGGTGGTCCGTTGCGGTGCGAGGTCTGCACATTCGACTTTGCCCAGACCTACGGGGCCCTGGGCGACGGTTACATCGAAGTGCACCATGTAACCCCACTGCACGTTTCCGGGGCCAGGGAGACCGATCTTGCCGACCTGGCCTGCCTATGCGCCAATTGCCATCGCATGTGCCACAGGAACCGTCCCGGAGAATCCTGGCGTACACCGGCTGCTCTTCGAGAGCAAATGGGGAAGTTTGTTCCTGTAACTGCCCACTAGGCCACCTTGCGCTCCGGAATTGGATTTAGCGCAGCCCCTTCTCGAACCGATACTGCTCCACCAGCTCCTCCCACTCCCCGGCCTCGCCCTCGCTCACAGCAACAGTTCGCGTCTCGCCCGCCAGCGTGCGTACGCGGTCTGCTACCTGCGCGGCCTGGCCTCTGGACGTATACACGCCCAGGACCAGCGCGGTGGAAGCCTCGTCCTCCCCGTCGGCGAGGGTGAAGCTCCAGGGGATCTCGCACGGTGGGGCGTGGTCGGGGTCCGGGCACAGAAGGCGTTCGATCGGGTGCTGGAGTGCGAGGGCCTCCTGCGAGGTCGGGTAGCCGTGGATGTGGATCTCGTACACCCGTGGTCGGTCTTCGGCCGCTGACACGTTCCCCTCCTCGTTCAACCCAGCTCCCCCCGTTCGATACAGAACTCGTTGCCCTCCGGGTCCGTCATCACGACCCAGCCCCGGCCGTTCGGGAGGGTGCGGTCCGTGAGGACCCTGGCGCCCAGGGAGACGGCGCGTTCGACCTCCTCCGCGCGGGTGCGGCCAGTGGGCCCCAGGTCGAGGTGGACGCGGTTCTTCGTCGCCTTGGTCTCCTCGACTCTGACGAAGAGGAGGCAGGGTGCGCCGACCGGGAGTTCCACCAGGACCTCGTCGTCCCCGGGCTTGTCGAGGTCGGAGATGGGTCGGCCCAGGAACTCGGCCCAGAAGCACGCCAGTTCGTAGGGCTCGTTCGTGCAGTCGAAGGTGATGTGGCGGATGGTGGGGAGTTGGGGTGCAACGGTCCTCTCCCTGACGTCGTCCGGCGCGCCGCTGGCGCTTCGCAGGATGCGTAGGGAGGCCGGGGCCTGTCGAACTATTTGGCGTTCTCGGTCCCACGCATTCGCCCCACGCCGCCTCAGCCGGGCAGGACGGAGACGACCGCTTCGTAGAGGCGTTCCGGTTGGTCCAGGTGGACGTCGTGGGCCGCGTCGGGGATGCGGATCAGGCGGGTGTCCGGGCGGCGGGCGAGCATCGTGGACGGCTCGTCGGGGCGCATCGTGCCGTGTTCGCCCTGGATGAGGAGCGTGGGGCAGGTGATGCGGGACCACTCGTCCCAGTAGGCGGTGGTGGCCAGTTCGGCAACCGTGTCGACGATCGTGGTGCGGTCCATGGTGGCGTGCCAGCCGTCGGCTCGCTGCTCCAACGTCCTCGTCCATCCTCATGGCCGAGGAAGGCCTCCGCCTCCCGGAGGGACGGGAACGGGGTCGGCCAGCTGTCCAGCCAGGCCGCGATCTGCGCCGGGAGGTCGGGGGTCGGGCCGGCCGGGCCGGCTTCGATCAGGATCAGGGACTGCACCAGGCCGGGGTGGGCCGTGGCCAGCAGCATCGCCGTGTGGCCGCCGAGGGACTGGCCCAGGAGGATCACGGGGGCCACGTTCAGTGCCTCGATCAGGACTGTGGCGTCCTGGACATGGGCCTCGCGGGTCGTGGACGCCGGTGTGCGGGTGCTGGCGCCGTGTCCGCGGGCGTCGTACGTCACCACGCGGTGGCCGTCGGCGGACAGTTGCGCGGCGAGGGTGTCCCACTCGCCTTGGTGGCCGGCCAAGCCGTGCAGGAGGAGGAGCGTGGTCGCGGGCTCGGCCGCGGGGTGGTACGTCCGGTGGGCGATGCGGGTGCCGTCGGGGGTGGTGAGGGTCCCGCATGTCATGCGGGTCACAGGCCTTCCCGGTCCACGGACGTCATGCGGGTCACAGGGCCTTCCCGGTCCCGGAGGTCGTGCGGCTCAAAGCGCCCTCCCCTCGTCGTCGGCTTGGCCGGCATCCGCGTCGACGGCCACCCTCCGTGTGACAAGGGGTGGCCGTCGTGCGTCTGGTGTGAGGAGCCTACGACGTCGGGGTCAGGTCCGCTCGGCCGAACAGGAGGGCGTAGCCGGCGGGGAGTTGGGCCAGGATGCGGGTGACCAGGTCGTCGCCGACGAGGGGCGGCAGCGCGCCCAGGACCGAGCTGACGTCCCAGCGGGCGGTGGCGGACGTGGCTCCCGGCGTGCGGGACGCGACCTCGTCGACGAACCGTGCGGCCGTCAGGCGCCGTGTGGCCGGGATCTGGGAGGCGATCAGCCGGGCGGCCTCGGGGGGCAGGGCCCGGGCCAGGTCGACCCGTTCGTCGCCGGTGACGTGCGTACCGAGGGCGGCCAGGACGGTACGGGTGACCTGTTCCGCCTTCGACCGGGTGGGGTACAGGCCCGACTCGCGGACCGTCTCGACCAGTTGGGGCCAGCCGTTGTCGTCGGCGGCGTGCGGGGCGCGTCTCGTCGTCACACGGGGCACCGTCGTCGTGCTCATGTGCGGGGTTTTCCTCCGGGTGCTTGAGGGGGGCGAGCCTGGGTCGCGCCGCCGGGAGACCGTCCCGGCGGCGCGACGTACCTCTGGTGATGCGGTGGGGTCAGCTGCTGAGCTGCTTGGGCGTGTCGCCGCCCGAGATCTGGATGCGGCGCGGCTTGGCCTGCTCGGCCACCGGGATGCGCAGGGTCAGGACGCCGGCCTCGTAGGAGGCGTCGATGCGCTCCGTGTCGAGGGTGTCGCCGAGGAACAGCTGGCGCGTGAAGGTGCCGGTGGGGCGCTCGGCGACGAGGGGCTCCGCGCCTTCGGGGGCGGGGGACCTGCGCTCGGCTCGGACGTTCAGCACATTGCGTTCGACGTCCAGTTCGATCGTCTCGGGGTCGACGCCGGGGAGGTCGAAGTGGACGAAGAAGTCGTCCCCCGAGCGGTAGGCGTCCATCGCCATCGCCGTCGGGCGGGTGGTGTTGGGACCGAAGACCTGCTGGGTGAGCCGGTCGAGCTCACGGAAGGGGTCCGTGCGCATGAGCATCACTGGTCACTCCTCTCTCCAGGTGCAGTGGGTGCGATGCCATACGGTCTGCGTCTTCTTATATAGCTCGGAGGAGGAAACTTGACAACCCCGGACTCAGGTTCGGGTTTCGGGGGTGTGCGGGCTAGCCTCAAGATCCCGAGCAGGGTGTAGGACGCAGGAGGCACGTATGGCGAAGGTTCCCAGCGCGGTGGTCGCGGCGAGCGGGCTCGTGGGCGGGTACGGCGTGGCCCGCTGGACCCGGCAGCGGCCGCTCGGCGGGGTGGTACTGGCCGCGGCCGGGGTGGCCGCGGCGCGGCAGTGGCGGCAGCAGGCCGGTGGGGTGGCCGCGGGGGCGTTGTCGGCCGCGTATGTCGCCGCCTTCGCCGGGTCGCATCCACTGGCGAAGAAGGTCGGCGCCTGGCCTGCCGTGTTCGGCGTGGCGGGGGCCGTGGCGCTGGCCTCGTGGGCGGTCGCGGACCGGCGCGACTGACCGGCTGATCTCGGTGAGCCGGGGCATGCCGACCGGCTGATCCGGTGAGCCGGGGCATGCCGGCCGGCTCATCCCGGTCGGCACACAAAAGAACCGCACACAAAGAACCGCACACAAGAAAACCCGGCCCTGTATCCCAGGGCCGGGTTCTTGTCGGAGCGCCGGGCAGGCCTTGCACCTGCATCTCCCCACAGGAAGTGGGGCGTCTTTCCTTGGACCACCAACGCATCGTCCTGCTACCGGACTTCCGGCGACTGGACGCAGATCAACTATAGCGCAGTTTCTGTTCTCACCTCACCTCACCGCCCGGCCGTCTCCTCGCCGTCCCCCACAGGGGGCGGGCAGCGCGGCCGGAGCATGTGGGCCGGCCCCGCCCTTGTTTCCCTGGCCGTTCGCGGCCCACATGCTCCGATTGCCCGTGCCGTCACCCGGGGCCGTCACCTCCTGGCTGGCCGTCGCCCCGGGCATCAGGCCTACGCCGTCGTCGAGCGGACTCCCTCCGGCCCGGGGCCGCCCCTGGACGCGTCGTCCGTGGCCCCGCTGCCCGCCGCCGTCAGTGGCTTGGCGATGTCCTCCAGGGAGCGGCGTTCCGCCTTCACCGCGAGGAGGGCCGCCACCAGGCCGGCCAGGCACATCAGCGTCGCGCCGATGGAGAAGGCGAGGACCGTGTCGCCGACGACGCCGGTTTCCGTGAGCTTGGCGAACAGCAGCGGGCCGCTGATGCCGCCGGCCGCCGTGCCGATGGCGTAGAAGAACGCGATCGACATCGCCCGGGTCTCCATGGGGAAGACCTCGGAGACCGTCAGGTAGGCGCTGGAGGCGCCGGCCGAGGCGAAGAACAGGACCGCGCACCAGCAGGCCGTCATCGTGGTCGCGCTCAGGGAGCCCTGGTCGAAGAGCCAGGCCGTGCCGAAGAGCAGCGCGCCGGACAGGATGTATGTGCCGGAGATCATGATGCGGCGGCCGACCGTGTCGAAGAGCTTGCCCAGGACCAGCGGGCCGAAGAAGTTGCCGATGGCGATGACCGCGAAGTAGTAGCCGGTGTTGCCGCTCGGGACGTCGAAGAACGTCGTCAGGATCGCGCCGAAGCCGAAGGTGATGGCGTTGTAGAGGAAGGCCTGGCCGATGAAGAGGGAGAAGCCGAGGATGGAGCGTTTGCGGTAGTCGGAGAAGACCGTGCGGCCGATCTCCAGGAAGGAGACGCTGCGGCGCTGGTGAATGGTGATCTCACCTTCGGCGCGGGGCAGCGGCTCGCCCCTCTCCTCCTCGATCTTGTCCTCGATGGAGGAGACGATGCGTTCCGCTTCGTCGTCGCGGCCGTGGATGAGCAGCCAGCGCGGGCTTTCGGGGACGTGCCGCCGGACGAGGAGGATCACCAGGGCGAGGACGGCGCCGAGCGCGAAGGTGAGGCGCCAGCCGACGTTCGCGGCGAAGATGTCCGTGTCCAGGGCGACGATCGACAGCAGCGAGCCGAAGACCGCGCCCAGCCAGAAGCTGCCGTTGATCATCAGGTCGGTGCGGCCGCGGTACTCCTTGGGGATCAGTTCGTCGATCGCGGAGTTGATGGCCGCGTACTCGCCGCCGATGCCGAAGCCGGTGAGGAACCGGAAGAGGAAGAACCACCAGGTGTCGAAGGAGATCGCGGTGAGGGCCGTGGCGGCCAGATAGACCGCCAGGGTGATCATGAAGAGCTTTTTGCGCCCCCACTTGTCGGTCAGGCGGCCCCAGAACAGGGCTCCCAGGCAGGCGCCCGCCACGTACAGGGCGGCTGCCATGCCGGTGACCTCGCCGGACGTGATGGGCAGGCCGCTGCCGGGCTCCGACAGGCGGCCGGCGATGTTGCCCACGACGGTGACTTCGAGTCCGTCGAGGATCCACACGGTGCCGAGACCGATGACGATCGTCCAGTGCCAGCGTGACCACGGGAGGCGGTCGAGGCGTGCCGGGATGTCGGTGGTCACGGTGCGGCCGGTGTCGGCCTGGGCGGTGGTCATGGGCCCCCTCCTCTTCGAGCGGAATCCGGATCGGGTGCCCTGACCGGCTTCTCTTACGCCCGAAGCCTTATGCGCCCAGCGCGTGCGACACCGTGTAGATGAGCAGGCCGGCCAGGGAGCCGACGACCGTGCCGTTGATGCGGATGAACTGCAGGTCGCGGCCGATGTTGGCCTCGATCTTGCGCGTGGTGTGCTCGGCGTCCCAGCTCGCCACCGTGTCGGTGATCAGGGAGGTGATCTCCTTGCGGTAGGTGGTGACGACGTAGACGGCCGCGTCCTCCACCCACTTATCGACCTTGTCCTGCACCTTGCGCTCGCCCGCCATGCGGGAGCCCAGCGACAGCAGGGACGCCCGCACGCGCAGCCGCAGTTCGCTGCGCTCGTCCTCGGCGGCCGAGACGATCATGGATCGTACGGCCGTCCAGGCGCTGGCGATGAGGTCCTGGACCTCGCCGCGGCCCAGTACCTCGCCCTTGAGCCGTTCGACGCGGGCGCGGGTGTCGGTGTCGGACTGGAGATCGCCCGCGAAGTCGGTGAGGAAGCGGTCCAGGGCGTTGCGCGCCGGGTGGCCGGGCATGTCGCGCATCTCGGTGGCGAAGCGCAGCAGTTCCCGGTAGACCCGCTCGCCGACCTTCCGGTCGACGAACTTCGGCGTCCAGCCCGGGGCGCCGCCCTCCACGGCGTCCATCACCTCGTCACGGTGCAGCACCAGCCAGTCGTGCGCTCGTGTGACGATCAGGTCGACGACGCGTTTGTGGCCGCCGTCGGCGACGACCTTCTCCAGCATCTTGCCGATGCCGGGCCCGATCTCCTGGGCGTTCGCACGGCGGGTGATGGCCTCGCCGACGACGGCCTGGACGTCGGAGTCGCGCAGGACGGTCAGGGCGCCGCGCAGGGCGGTGGACAGCTCCGCGGTGACCCGGTCGGCGTGTTCGGGGACGGCGAGCCAGGCGCCGAGGCGGCTGCCGATGCCGACGGCGCGCAGCCGCTGCCGTACGACGTCCTCGGAGAGGAAGTTCTCCCCGACGAACTCGCCCAGGGAGACGCCCAGCTGGTCCTTCTTGGTGGGGATGATCGCGGTGTGCGGGATGGGGATGCCGAGGGGGTGGCGGAAGAGGGCGGTGACGGCGAACCAGTCGGCGAGCGCGCCGACCATTCCGGCCTCGG
Organism: [Streptosporangium] indianense; assembly: GCF_021474405.1. Lineage (GTDB taxonomy): Bacteria > Actinomycetota > Actinomycetes > Streptomycetales > Streptomycetaceae > Streptomyces > Streptomyces indiaensis. The sequence continues at coordinate 65,594 of NZ_JAKEIO010000015.1, read as the reverse complement.
AGGCGGCGGCGACATAGGCCGCCCAGGCCCCGGCGCCGGCGTTGTGCGCCCAGGTGGACAGGACGTAGACCAGCGCCACGAACACCAGGAGTCCGGTGGCGGTGAGCTTCATCCGGCGAACGCCGCGCTGTTTCTCCTGGTCCGCCGGGCTGAAGGTCGTCATCGCACGGTTCACCGCGGCGCCGGGACGGGCATGCTGCACTTCGGCACCGGCACCTTTTTCAGCTGCTTTCGTCTGTTCCATCCGCTCCACCCGCTCGGTGATCCCGCACACACATTGTCCCTTCCTGACCGACTCCTGGAACGGAACAGGAGTTCCCGGCGTCTGTCGGGAGGGGGTATTGCCACGGGGTGCTGTGAGCTTCCCCCGGTCCATGCCGCATCATGGGCACATCAGATCGGAGCCTTGGGCTCCCATCGCCCGAGGAGAACTGAACAGCATGACCCGAGGACGTGGCTACGCCCTCCTGGCCCTGGTCGTCGCAGCGATCGTGGGCCTTTCCACCGCCATATACGTCGGCGTGGCGTCCGACGACGGCCTGCGCATCCGAAGCGCCCTCGGCGACGGCCGCGCCCCCCACAACTCCGCCGCCCCCGCCTCCACCGGCACCTGGGTCGGCACCTGGTCCGCATCTCCCTCCGCCGCCGAACCCGGCACCGAGACCACGGGCATGGCGGACCGTTCGGTACGCAACGTCGTCCACACCAGCGTCGGTGGTACGAGTGCCCGCGTCACGCTGTCCAATCTCTACGGCCAGTCGCCGCTGAGCATCACGCGGGCGACGGTCGCCGTCTCCGCGGGCAGCGGTACGCCCGCCGCACTCGCCGACACCATGCGGCAGCTGACCTTCGGCGGCGGCCCCACGGTCGTCATCCCGCCCGGCCGGCAGGTCATGAGCGACGCGGTACGCATCGTCGTCCCGCACGACTCCGACGTCCTGATCACGACCTACACGCCCAGCAGCTCCGGCCCGGTGACCCACCACCGGCACGCCCGGCAGGTCTCCTACGTCGCCCGGGGCGACCACGCGCAGGACGTCACGGGCACGCCGTACACGGAGCGGATCGGGTCCTGGCGGTACCTGACCGCGCTGGACGTGCTGAGCAACGAGTCCGACGGCACGGTCGTCGTCCTCGGCGACTCCCTGACCGACGGCATCACCTCCACGCCGGACACCAACAGCCGCTGGACCGACGTGCTCTCCGACCGGCTGCGCGCCGAGATCGCCTCCGGGCGGGACCTGCCGCGCTACAGCGTCGTCAACCAGGGCATCAGCGGCAACCAGGTCCTCGCCGACGGCCTGGGCCGCCCCGCGGACAACCCCAGCGGCCTGAACCGCTTCGGACGGGACGTCCTGGAGCGGACGAACGTCAAGGTCGTCGTCATCGACCTCGGCGTCAACGACATCCTGCGCAACCCGCGTCTGGCCGACCCGAACGCGATCCTCACCGGGCTGCGCACGCTGGTGGGACAGGCCCACGCGCGCGGCGTGAAGGTCGTCGGCGCGACGCTCATGCCGTTCCAGGGGCACCGCGGGTACACGGAGGCGCGTGAGGCGGTCCGCCAGACGATCAACGCGCAGATCCGCGCCGGACGGGTGTACGACGCGGTGGCCGACTTCGACCAGGCGCTGCGCGACCCGTACAACCCGCGGCGGCTGCGGCCCGAGTACGACTCGGGCGACCATCTGCACCCCAGCGACGCGGGGTACGCGCGGATGGCGGAGTCCTTCGATCTGTCGACGCTGAAGGGGTCGGCGCCGGCGAAGCTGTAACCCCGTCCCGCACCGTCTCACCCGTGCCCGTCGCCCGACCACAGGCGGCGGGCACAGCGCTGCTCAGCGCTCGCCGTCCAACTCCCGCCGCCCTGCCCTGCGCTCCAGCTTCTCCTGGCGGCGCTCCTCACGGATCCGCAGCTTCTCCGCACGGGTCAGCTTCCGCTGGACCCCGACGCCGCCCCACAGCGCGAACCCGGTCACGATCACCCGCGGCGCGCCCGGCTCCCCCGGCACGCCCTCCTCGCGGTGGTCGAAGCCCCCCATGACGCCGATGCCGCGGACGACGACCTCGACCCCGGGCGGAACGATCACATCCACCCCGCCCATGATCGCGAAGGCGTTGATCTCGACCTCCCGGTCCGCGAAGTCCGCCTCGCGCAGATCGATCTCCCCGCCGCCCCAGAAGGCGAGGCAGGTGAACCGCCGGGGCATCGTCCAGCGCCCCTTGCGCTGGAAGCCGGACATCACGGCGACGGCCCACGTGGAGGTGCCCTCGCCGCCGGTGATCCGCCCGGACCAGCCCGGGCCGGCCGCCGGGTCCTTCGTCAGGGACACCGCCGGGACCGTCACGCCCGCGACCGGCAGGTCCCGGGTGATCGGCGCCAGCTCCCCGTACGTGCGCGCCTTGTACGTCGCGTCGAGCCGCTCCTCGAACTCCTCCATGTCGAGGCGTCCCTCCGCGAGGGCGTCCCGCAGGATGTCTGCGACCTTTTCACGGTCGGCGTCGGAGGCGCGGAGGTCCGGGACGGCGTCGTCGGTCATACACAGCAGACTACGAGTTCACCCCGCCGGGGGCTACGAGATCGCCCGCTCGGCCTGCTCCCCGTACATGGTGGCGATGACCGCCTCGATGTCCGGCTCCCGCACCGACAGGTCCACCAGCGGATACTCGGCCGCGATCCGCGCCACCAGCGGCGCCGCCGACTCCCCCGCCGGGAACGCCAGCCACTGCCGCGGACCGTCCACGCGCACGACCCGCGCGGGCGCCGGCGCGTCGATCGGCGGCAGTTCCCGCTCCAGGTCCACCACCAGGGTCCGCTCGCTCTCCCCCGCCTCGTGCAACCCCGCGAGCGGGCCGTCGTACATCAGACACCCGTGGTCGATGACCATCACCCGCTTGCACAACTGCTCGATGTCCTGCAGATCGTGTGTGGTCAGCAGCACCGTCGTGCCGCGCTCGGCGTTCAGCTCCCGCAGGAACTCCCGCACCTTCGACTTGGAGACGACGTCCAGCCCGATGGTCGGCTCGTCCAGGTACAGCACCTCCGGGTCGTGCAGCAGCGCCGCCACGATGTCGCCGCGCATCCGCTGCCCCAGGGAGAGTTGCCGCACCGGCACGTCCAGCAGGGCGCCCAGGTCGAGGAGTTCGACCAGCCGGTCGAGGTTCTCCCGGTAACGGGCGTCGGGGATCCGGTACATGCGGTGCATCAGCCGGTAGGAGTCCAGCAGCGGCAGGTCCCACCACAGCGTCGTACGCTGCCCGAACACCACGCCGATGCGGTGGGCGAGGCGCTTCCGCTCCCGGGAGGGGTCGATGCCCGCCACCCGCAGCCGGCCCGCGCTGGGCGTGAGGATGCCGGTCAGCATCTTGATCGTGGTGGACTTGCCGGCGCCGTTCGGCCCGATGTAGCCGACCATCTCGCCGCGCTCCACCCGGAAGGAGATCGCGTCGACGGCCCGTACCTGCCGTACTGCCCGCTTCATGAAGCCGGTCTTCCTGCGTACGTCGAAGACCTTCTCGACACCGTCGAGTTCGATGAAACCGCTGTCCACCCCGCTCACCTCAACTCCCTGTACTCCGGTAGGAACGAAGGCCCGTCCGCCACGCCGCCCCCGCCAGCGCGCAGCAGGCCACCGCCACCAGGGGCGAGGCGAACGCCGTCCAGGGCGGCAGGCCGAGAGGGTACGGCCGCCCCAGGACGTAGGCGGCCGGGACCCAGTTGACGAAGGCAAGCGGCACCATGAAGGTCACACCGCGCACCAGGTCCTTGCCGAACACCGTCGGCGGATACTGCAACAGCGTCGTCCCGCCGTACGTGAACGCGTTCTGCACCTCGGCGGCGTCCTGCGCGTAGATCTGGAAGGCCGCGCCCGCCACGAACACCGCCGAGAAGATCGCCGCGCCGCTGACCACCGTCACCGGCACCAGCAGCACCTTGGACACGCTCCAGCCGACGTCCACCGACACCAGCGCCCAGCCCAGCACCACCGCCCCCTGCGTGATCCGGCCCAGCCGGCGCAGCGCGAACCGGTCGGCCCCGACCTGCGCCAGCACCGGCCACGGCCGCACCAGCAGCGTGTCGAACGAGCCGTCGCGCATCCGGGCGCCCAGCACGTCCATCGAGCCGAGCACCAGATCGGCGATACCGAACGACGTCACCGACAGCCCGTACAGGAACGCCACCTCCGGCAGCGACCAGCCGCCCAGCGAGTCGACCTGCGAGAACATCAGCAGGATGCCCACGAAGTCCAGGCCGGTCACCGTCAGGTTCCCGAACACCGTGACCACGAACGAGGTGCGGTAGGCCATGCTGGAGCGCACCCACATCCCGGCGATCAGCCGGTAGGCCCGCAGGCCCTCCCGCAGCACACCGCGCTCAGCCACCCTGCACCACCACCCGCCGCGTCGCGGCCGACTGCAGCAGCCGACCCGCCGCCAGCAGCGCCACCGCCCACCCCGCCTGGAAGGCGAACGCCCGCAGCGGATCCGTCTCCCCCATCAGCACGTCCGCCGGCATCTGCAGCTGCGCCGCCCACGGCAGCACCCGCACCACCTCGCCCAGCACACCCGGGAAGGCGTTCAGCGGCAGCACCATGCCCGAGAAGAAGATCCCCGTGACCATCAGGACCTGGTTGACGCCCATGCCGTCCAGCAGCCAGAACACGCTCAGCGCCGCCAGATAGCGGATCGCGAAGCTCACGACCGTCGCCAGCAGCAGCGTGACCGTGAAAGCCGCCCACGGCGTCACCGACGTCGGCAGCGCCATCGGGAAGAAGAGCGCACCGAACAGGAACGGGACCACACCCCGTCCCAGCATCTGGAACAACGCCCGCCCCACGTCCCCCGCCAGCCACCACAGTTGGAGATCGGCCGGCCGGTACAGGTCGACGGCGATCTCCCCGGTGCGGATGCGCTCCATCAGGTCCTTCTCGGCGCCCCCGCCCTGGATCGCCAGCGTCGCGTAGAGGCACTGCCCCAGCCAGACGTAGGTCACCGCCTGCGCCTGGTCATACCCCCCGAGCTGCGGCTTCTGGTCCCACAGGGCCATATAGGTGAAGACGAGGATGACCCCGAAGACCGTGTTGGTGAACACCCCGGCCACCGTGGCCGCCCGATACGTCGCGTACCGCCTGAAACCGCCCGCCGCGACGGCCGCGTACAACCGTGCCGAGCCCACGTCCACAGCCCTCCTCGCCGCCGGCACCGAAGCGCAGGAGCCTAGTGCTCCGACGAACGGGCGTGCCACGCAATTTCGGGCCGCCGCGGGAGCGCCGCGGTGCGGGCGCGCACCGGCCCAGACGGTACGATCCGTTGCGTCCGCGTGGGCCGAGGCGCCCGTGGCCAGGGCGAGCAACGGGACGGCGGTGCCGGCCGGGCGGAGCGTACGAGCCGTCGCGATCCACGGTCGTAGCCCCCTTCGGGCGAATGTTCGCGCAGGCGAGATCACGATTCGGGCAGACGTGCGCGGCAGCACGTTTCACCCTGTGCCCGCCGCGCACCCGCACGCACGAGGCCCGCCTCACCACACGGCTCACAGCCCGGCCCTCGATCAGGGAACTGATCAACGGATGGGACAGTCTTCATCACCAGGGCGCAAGAGCGAGCAGAGACGTACGGAACGACGTACGACGCGAAACAGGAGTCCGTGCACGACATGAGTGACGAGCCTCAGCCGCAGCAGCCGAATCCGGGCTGGGCATCGAGAGAGCCGCAGGCGGACGCCGACGGCGACCCGGGCACGCCCGCGGCCACTGCGGCCGGGAAACCGAAGCGGACCGGCTGGCGCCGGATGATCCCGACCTGGCGCATGACGCTCGGCGGCTTCATCGTCGTCGTGCTGCTCCTGGTCGGCGGCTTCTTCCTGGGCTACTCGCTCGTCAAGATCCCGCCCGCCAACGCGCTCGCCACCCAGCAGGCCAACGTCTACCTCTACGCCGACGGCTCCGTGATCGCCCGCGACGGCGAGGTCAACCGGGAGAACGTCACCCTCCCGCATGTCTCCAAGGACGCCCAGCACGCGATCCTGGCCGCCGAGGACCGCGACTTCTACACCGAGTCCGCCGTCGACCCCAAGGCCATGGTCCGCGCCGCCTGGAACACCGCCCTCGGCAAGGGGAAGCAGTCCGGCTCCACGATCACCCAGCAGTACGTGAAGAACTACTACCTGCGCCAGGAACAGACCGTCACGCGCAAGGCCAAGGAGTTCTTCATCGCGATCAAGCTGGACCGCGAGGTCAGCAAGGACCACATCCTCGAGGGCTACCTCAACACCAGCTACTTCGGCCGCAACGCCTACGGCATCCAGGCCGCCGCCCAGGCCTACTACGGCATGGACGCCAAGGAGCTCGACCCGGCCCGCGCCGCCTACCTCGCCGCGCTCGTCAACGCCCCCAGCCAGTACGACGTCGTCGCCCACCCGGAGAACCGGAGGGCCGCCGAGGCCCGCTGGAACTACGTCCTGGACGGCATGGTCACCAAGGGCTGGCTCAGCGAGTCGGAGCGGACCGGCATGAAGTTCCCCGTGCCGAAGGAGTCCACCCTCTCCACCGGCATGTCCGGCCAGCGCGGCTACATCGTCCGGATCGTCAAGGACTACCTCGTCCAGAACAAGATCATCGAAGAGAGCAAGCTCGACGCCGGCGGCTACCGCATCACGACGACCCTGCAGAAGGGCAAGCAGGACGCGTTCGTTAAGGCCGTCAACGACAAGCTGATGTCCAAGCTCGACAAGAAGGACCGCAAGGTCGACACCTACGTCCGCGCCGGCGGCGCCTCCGTCGACCCCAAGACCGGCAAGGTCGTGGCGATGTACAACGGCATCGACTACGTCAAGCAGTACACCCCCAACGCCACCCGCAGGGACTTCCAGGTCGGCTCCACCTTCAAGCCGTTGGTGTTCACCGCGGCCGTCGAGAACCACTCCGAGACGCAGGACGGCCGCGTCATCACCCCGAACACCATCTACGACGGCACCAACAAGCGCACCGTCCAGGGCTGGACCGGCGACCCCTACTCCCCCGAGAACGAGGACCAGCGCTCCTACGGCGACATCACCGTCACCGAGGCCACCGACAGCTCAGTGAACTCGGTGTACGCGCAGATGGCCGCAGACGTCGGCCCCGCCAAGGTCAAGCAGACCGCCATCGACCTCGGCATCCCCGAGGCCACCCCCGACCTCGCCGACGGCCCCGCCATCGCGCTCGGCACCGCCACCGCCAGCGTCCTCGACATGGCCGAGGCCTACGCCACCCTCGCCAACCACGGCCGGCACGGCACCTACACGATCGTCGAGAAGGTCACCAAGGGGGGCACGCCGATCGACCTGCCCGAGCGGCGCACCCGGCAGGCCGTCAGCCGCGAGGCCGCCGACACCACCACCTCCATGCTGCGCAGCGTCGTCCAGAACGGCACCGCCTCCGCCGCGCAGGCCGCGGGCCGCCCCGTCGCCGGCAAGACCGGCACCGCCGAGGAGGACACGGCGGCCTGGTTCGCGGGCTACACCCCCGACCTCGCCACCGTCGTCTCCGTGATGGGCCAGGACCCGGTCACCGCCGCCCACAAGTCGCTGTACGGCGCCATGGGCCTGCCCCGCATCAACGGCGGCGGAGCACCCGCCGAGATCTGGACGCAGTACACCCAGGACGCCCTCAAGAACAAGCCCGCCAAGGAGTTCGACCTCAGGCTCCAGCCCGGCTCCGACGTCTCGCAGGCCCCGGCCAGCGACGCCCCGGCCGACCCGACCCCCGGCACCACCGACGACGGCACGACCACCGGCGGCGAGGAGACCGGCACCCAGACGCCCGAGCAGAGCCCCAGCGCCCCCGAGGGGCAGACCGAGGGCCAGACCGACGGCGGCACCACCGACGGCAGCACCGGCGGCGAGTCCCCCACGGGCGGCGGCACCGCGGACGGGGGCACCACCGACGGCGGCACCACCGACGGCGGCGCGACGGACGGCGGCACCACGGAGGGCGGCGGCGACACGAGCGACGGCGGCGCGACGGGCGGCCCGACGGGCCCGGGCTGGGGCGTGGTCCCGCAGGGAGCCCGCCGCGAGTAGCACATGACGGTGCCTGGCCGGTCAGGGGCGGCCGGCCGGCTTCGGCGCCGTGACGGCTCAGTGGCCGCTGGTCGCCTTCGGCTCAAGGACGGCTCATGGCCGCTGGTCACCTTCTGCGCAATGCCGGTTCAGTGGCCGCTGGTCGCCTTCAGTCCCACCACGGCGACCAGCAGCAGGCACACGAAGAAGATCCGGGCGGCGGTCGCCGGCTCGCCCAGCACCACCATGCCGAACACCGCCGCCCCGGCCGCACCGATCCCCACCCACACGCCATAGGCGGTACCGATGGGCAGGGTCCTGGCGGCCTGCGACAGCAGCAGCATGCTCGCGACGATGCCGGCGCCCGTGAGCACACTGGGCAGCGGACGCGTGAACCCGTCGGTGTACTTCATGCCGACGGACCACCCCACCTCGAGCAGACCGGCGACGACGAGCAGAACCCAGGCCATGACGGGCACCTCCGGGAAACGGGCTGACGGTGTCGGTGCGTCGTCTTTGCCTTGATCCCGGTACGGCGCGTCTCGTCGGGGGTGCCTCCAACGTAGCAAAGCCCATGGCGAAGGGGCCGGTGACGGTCGTCACCGGCCCCTTCGCCACGATCCGAGCCCTACAGGTACAGGCCCGTCGAGTCCTCGGCGCCCTCGAACCGGTCCGCGGCCACCGCGTGCAGGTCACGCTCGCGCATCAGCACATACGCGATCCCCCGCACCTCGACCTCGGCACGGTCCTCCGGGTCGAACAGCACCCGGTCACCCGCCTCCACGGTCCGCACGTTCTGCCCCACCGCGACGACCTCGGCCCACGCCAGCCGCCGGCCGACCGCCGCCGTGGCGGGGATCAGGATGCCGCCGCCGGAACGCCGCTCGCCCTCGCTGGTGTCCTGCCGCACGAGTACGCGGTCGTGCAGCATCCGGATGGGCAGCTTGTCCGGATGGGTGCTCTGCTCGTTTCTCTTGGCGCTCACGCCCTGAAACCTACCTGTCTTCCCCGGATCCGTACGCAGTCGGGTCAGCCCTTGCGCCGCCGCGTGCTGAACGCGAGCAGCCCGACCACTCCGACGACGACGAGGGCGACCGGCACGACCCGCTCCAGCCGGGGCGCGCCCTCCTCGTCCACGAACCGGGACCGCACATCGGTGACGGCCCGGTTCACCTCCACGTAGGCCCGCCCGAGCGTGTGGTCGATGTTGGAAGCGACCTTGGCCTTGGCATCCCCGACGATCGTCTTCGGGTGCACCCGCACCCCGATCTCGTCGAGGGTCTCGGCCAGGGTCGCGCGGCGGCGCCTGATGTCCGCCTCGATCTGCGCCGGGGTCCTGGTGTCCGCCGTGTCCGCCACCGTGTCGCCTCCGAAGTCGGTGTGAAGCCTGTGCTGGACAGTCTGTCAGCTCCACGGCTCATAGCACTGCCTCGACCCCCGGTTAGGCTGGTCCGATGAGCGAGCGACTCCAGCCGGGGGACGTGGCCCCCGCCTTCACCCTGCCCGACGCCGACGGCACCGAGGTGTCCCTGGCGGACCACAAGGGCCGCAAGGTCATCGTGTACTTCTACCCGGCCGCCCTCACGCCCGGCTGCACCAAGCAGGCCTGTGACTTCACGGACAACCTGGAGCTGCTGGCGGGCGCGGGCTACGACGTCATCGGCATCTCCCCCGACAAGCCGGAGAAGCTGGCCAAGTTCCGCGAGAAGGAATCACTCAAGGTCACGCTGCTGGCCGACCCGGACAAGCAGGTCCTGGAGTCCTACGGCGCCTTCGGTGAGAAGAAGCTGTACGGCAAGACGGTCGTCGGCGTCATCCGCTCCACGATCGTCGTGGACGAGGAGGGCAAGGTCGAACGCGCCCTGTACAACGTCAAGGCCACGGGCCACGTAGCCAAGATCATCAAGGACCTGGGGGTCTGAGACCCCACGGATCGCGTCGCGAGCGGCTCGTACCGGTGACCTCCGGTACGAGCCGCTCCGCATTCCCCCGCATGCCGTGCGTGACGGTCCGATAAACGGTTCGTTACTCCGTACGAGACCGCGAACGGGTGGTCGGGGACGGAGGGGCGTTTCATGGGGGTCAGGTACACCCGCGAGCTACTGGAAGAAGCAGCCCGAGGGACAACAAACTGGGACGACGCCGTTCGGTGGTGCGGAGGCACACCCACGCCCGGCAGCAGACGCTATCTGCGTCAGAAGATGTCCGAAGCGGGCGTGGATGTCGCACACTTCCCGGCGCGGTGGGCGCGGCACACCGAGGAAAGACTCCGCGAGGCGGTGGCGGCGTCGACCAGCATCAAGGAAGTGCTTCACTTCCTCGACGTCAGCCCTGTCGGTGGTAATTACGCGCATATCAGCCGCCGCATCACCACACTGGGCATCGACACATCTCACTTCGAGACATCCGCACCAGGGTCGAGACGCTCTCGCGGTGACCTCCTCAGCCTCGGCACACCTGAAGCCGGCAGAATCCCAGGAAGTCGACTGCTTCGGCATCTGCTGCGCCTCGGGGTCCCGCAAACATGCGCGATGTGTGGCATTGACCCCTGGTGGAACGACAAGCCCCTCCGGCTGGAGGTCGACCACATGAACGGCGACTGGTGGGACAATCGACCGGGGAACCTCCGGCTGCTCTGCCCCAACTGCCATGCCGTGACGGACACATACCGTGGCCGCAGGCGGAGGGCGACCTCGTGAGTACGCCGAGGTACACACGCGACTTGCTGACGCGCACTGCCGCCGAAGCCTCCAGCATGGTCGACCTGATGCGCCGAGTGAAAGCCCCTATGGGAAGCGGCCCTCGCCGTTATCTCAGCAAGCGGCTGCAGCACTACGGCATCGACATCTCCCACTTCCGCGAGGAGTCGCTGCCGGAACGCGAAAGGCGCAGCTATCCGGAAGAAGTCCTGAGGGAAGCCGCCGCCCGGTCGACCAGCATCAGGGAGGTGGTGGAGTACATGGGGCTTTCTCCACGCGACAGTCCGTACGGGTACATCAGGAAGAGACTGGACGCCTTCCAAATCGACACCTCGCACTTCACCGGAAGAAGGGACAATCGCTCAGGGGCCCTCTTCCCACGCGAAGAAATCACACGAGCCGTCGCCGCATCACACAGCTTGGCAGGGGTGATGCGCATGCTCGGTCTCTCCCCCGTCGGCGGTTCCGGGCGAGCGCGGGTCCGACACAGCATCGAGTCCTACGGCCTGTCGACCGCCCATTTCACAGGGCAAGCTCATCTCCGTGGCACGGCGTCCCCACATCGCAAATCCGCGACCCAGGTCCTGGTGAAGCTTGCTCCCGGCTCCCCACGCACCAGGACAATCCTTCTCAGGCGGGCACTCGACGACCTCGGCGTGCCCCACGTGTGCAACGAGTGCGGTACCGGTGCGAGCTGGCAGGGCAGAAGACTCGTCCTGGAAGTCGATCACATCAACGGCGATCGGCTTGATAACCGGATCGGGAACCTGCGATACCTCTGCCCCTCCTGTCACAGTCAGACGAAGACCCACTCCCGACCTCGCCGCACCGCCACCGCTTGCGGCCCAGTACAGTAACCGCGACGGGTCCGTACCCCAGCTGGCCAAGAGGGCGCCGGTTTAGGTCCGGTGTGTCGTGGGTTCGAGTCCCACCGGGCCCACCAGCCACAGGGGCGCAACACCTTCATGGTGTTGCGCCCCTCGGCGTAAGTGGGCCGGCCCCTCAGCCCAACAGCTCCCGCACCACCGGCACCAACCCCCGGAACGCCTTCCCCCGGTGGCTGATCGCGTTCTTTTCCTGGGGGGTCAGTTCCGCGCAGGTGCGGGTCTCGCCGTTCGGCTGGAGGATCGGGTCGTAGCCGAAGCCGCCCGTGCCCGTGGGCTCGTGGCGGAGGGTGCCGGGGAGCCTGCCCTCCACCACCCGCTCCGTGCCGTCCGGCAGGGCCAGGGCCGCCGCGCAGGCGAAGTGGGCGCCGCGGTGTTCGTCGGCGATGTCCGACAGCTGCGCGAGGAGGAGGTCCAGGTTGGCCTTGTCGTCGCCGTGGCGGCCGGACCAGCGGGCGGAGAAGATGCCGGGTGCGCCGTTGAGGACGTCGACGCACAGGCCCGAGTCGTCGGCGACGGCCGGGAGACCCGTGGCCCGGGCCAACGCGTGGGCCTTGAGGAGGGCGTTCTCGGCGAAGGTGACGCCCGTTTCCTTGACGTCGGGGATGTCCGGGTAGGCGTCGGCGCCGACGAGTTCGTGGGACAGCCCGGCTTCGGCGAGGATGGCGCGAAGTTCGGTGATCTTTCCGGCGTTACGGGTGGCGAGGATCAGGCGACTCATGCCCGCAACAGTATTGCCCCCGCACCCCGTCGGGGGCGCGGGGAACTGCGCGGGCGGCCACGTGCGACCCACGGGCGGCTTCCGGTGCGACCCGGCACACGAGAAGCCGCAGCCGGTTCAGCCGGCGCGGCTTACGGCGTGCAGACCTTCGTCAACTCGCCCGCGGCGTCCGTGACCGGGCTGATGTCGGGTGTCTCGTCGCCGTTCCTGATCGACGTGCGGACGTTGTCGACGGCCTTGTTCAGGTCGTCCACGGCCTTGCCGACATCCGCGTTGTCGGTCTTGTCGCCGATCTCGCCGAGGTTCTTGTCGATGGAGTCGAGGGACTCGTCGAGCTGGGTCGGGTCGTTGGACGCGCTGTCGACCGCCTGCTGGAGTTCCGTGACGCTGTCGGCGATGGCGTCGGCGGTCTGGACGCAGTCCAGCGCCTTGTCGACGGCGGCGCAGCCGGTGGTGAGTCCGGCGGTCAGCGCGACGGCCGCCAGGGTGGCGGCGACGGCTGCGGTGCGGCGTCGGCGGCTCGCGGCCATGGAGCGGTCCCTCTCGTTCGGTCGGGCCGGTCGGGCCCGCGCGGCTGGCCGGGCGCACAGGGATGAGCCGTGCGCCCGTACTCCTTGAGACGCGAGTGTGCTCGGTGCGGTTGCCCGGGCCGAGCACCGTTCTTGGCGTGCCCTTTACTTTGGGGGTTACTTCTCCAGGAGCTTGTCGAGCGCCGCGCGCTGGTGGGCGGCGAGTTCGTCGCAGCCGGCGACGGCGAGGTCGAGGAGGGCGTTGAGTTCGTCGCGGGCGAAGGGTTCGGCTTCGGCGGTGCCCTGGACCTCGACGAAGCGGCCGTCTCCGGTGCAGACGACGTTCATGTCGGTGTCGGCCTTGACGTCTTCCTCGTAGCAGAGGTCGAGGAGGGGGACGCCGCCGACGATGCCGACGGAGACGGCGGAGACGGTGCCGGTGAGGGGCTTGCGGCCGGGCTTGACGAGCTTCTTGCCCTGGGCCCAGGCGACGGCGTCGGCCAGCGCCACGTAGGCGCCGGTGATGGCGGCGGTGCGGGTGCCGCCGTCGGCCTGGAGGACGTCGCAGTCGAGGACGATGGTGTTCTCGCCGAGGGCCTTGTAGTCGATGACGGCGCGCAGGGAGCGGCCGATGAGGCGGCTGATCTCGTGGGTGCGGCCGCCGATGCGGCCCTTGACGGATTCGCGGTCGCCGCGGGTGTTGGTGGAGCGGGGCAGCATGGAGTATTCGGCGGTGACCCAGCCTTCGCCGCTGCCCTTGCGCCAGCGGGGGACGCCTTCGGTGACGGAGGCGGTGCAGAAGACCTTGGTGTCGCCGAAGGAGACGAGGACGGAGCCTTCGGCGTGCTTGCTCCAGCCGCGCTCGATGGTGATGGGGCGGAGCTGCTGGGGGGTGCGGCCGTCGATTCGAGACATGCGGGTGAGCCTATCCGCACCGGTGCAGGGGCCCCTCCCGGTGGGGAGGGGCCGTGCGCGCTGGTGGCCTCAGGGGTGTCGGGGGGTGAGGTCCGGGGTGATCCCGGTCCTTCACATCATGTCTTCGATGTCCGCCGCGATGGGGTCGGCGTCGGTGCCGATGACGACCTGGATGGCGGTGCCCATCTTGACGACGCCGTGGGCTCCGGCGGCCTTCAGGGCGGCTTCGTCGACCTTGGCGGGGTCCACGACCTCGGTGCGCAGGCGGGTGATGCAGCCTTCGACTTCTTCGATGTTGTCGATGCCGCCGAGCCCGGCAACGATCTTCTCAGCCTTGGTGGCCATGTTCGTTCTCCCTGATCCGAACCGCTTTGTCGCAGTAACCCACAGTTGGCCCCTCTTGGCGAGCGGCTCTGTTGTGTGTGCCGAAGGATGGCGTCACGTTCGTGCGACCGTCGAACGACTGGTCTACACCACGACCCGCCTCTCGACAAAGTCTCCGGCGAAGGGGACCGGGACGAGTGCCGGCAGCTCCGCCGGTGCCGCGTCGGCCGTGGGCCCCGGGCGGGCTCGCTGGAACCGGCTGGTCCAGGGGTGGCAGAGGACGGGCCGGAGCCTGCGGTTGCCGAGGCCGGTGCTGTCGGCGGCGGGGATCCTGAACCGGCCGGGGCGGCCGGATGCGTTCGGGGACGCCGGGCCGGGCTGGACCGGGAGGTGATGGCGTTCGCGTTCCGGGCGGGGCTGATCGACTTCGTCATCGACTGGAATCCGGCCACGCGGCCGTGACTGATCGTTCCGATCGGGCTGGGGTTCGCGCTCCCCTCTTACGTGATCTTCCGGTTCGCGATCAGCAGGTTCGATCTGCGGCCTGCGGGGCGGGAGCCCGGGGAGGGCGTGGAGGGCAGTGCCAAGGCGTGATCGTCCGCAGCGGGCGGAATTGGCGGGTTCCACTCGTTCGGCCTACCGTGCTACAACTGGTCTACACCACTCACCGGTGGAGGTCGCGCGGTGGTCACCGCGTTCCCCTTTCTTTGAGACGCCGCCGTCCCCTTCGCATGCTTCCTGGGCGGCGCCGTGCCCCCTGGAGGAAGTTCATGTCCACAGACACAGCCGCGCCCGCGAGCCCGAGCAAGGGCTCGGCCGTGATGGCCGTGATGCAGCGCATCGGCCGCAGCCTCATGCTGCCGGTCGCCGTGCTGCCCGCCGCCGCCCTGCTGGTCCGTCTCGGCAACACCGACATGCTGGGACGCGAGTCGTTCCCCGCCTTCATCACCAAGATCGCGGGCTTCATGGCGGCCGGCGGCAACGCGATCCTCGACAACATGGCGCTGCTGTTCGCCGTGGGCATCGCGATCGGCTTCGCCAAGAAGTCGGACGGCTCCACGGCCCTGGCCGCCGTCGTGGGTTACCTGGTCTTCAAGAACGTGCTGGCCACGTTCACCGACAAGAACCTGCCGAAGGTCGCCACGGCGGTCGACGGCAAGGTCGTCATGGTCGACGCGCCCGTGGACGCCAAGGTCCTCGGCGGTGTGGTCATGGGCATCGTGGTGGCGCTGCTCTACCAGAAGTTCTACCGGACCAAGCTGCCGGACTGGGCGGGCTTCTTCGGCGGCCGTCGCCTGGTGCCGATCCTGTCGGCCTTCGCGGGCCTGGTCATCGGCATCGTCTTCGGGTACATCTGGCCGGTCCTCGGCACGGCTCTGCACAACTTCGGCGAGTGGCTGGTCGGCTCCGGGGCGGTCGGCGCGGGCATCTTCGGTGTCGCCAACCGTGCGCTGATCCCGATCGGCATGCACCACCTGCTGAACTCCTTCCCGTGGTTCCAGGCGGGCACCTACGAGGGCAAGAGCGGCGACATCGCCCGGTTCCTCGCGGGCGACCCGACCGCCGGGCAGTTCATGACCGGCTTCTTCCCGATCATGATGTTCGCTCTGCCGGCCGCGTGCCTCGCGATCGTCCACTGCGCCCGGCCCGAGCGCCGCAAGGTCGTCGGCGGCATGATGTTCTCCCTCGCGCTGACCTCGTTCGTCACGGGCGTCACCGAGCCGATCGAGTTCACCTTCATGTTCATCGCCCCGGTGCTGTACGCGATCCACGCGGTGCTCACCGGCGTCTCGATGGCGCTGACATGGGCGCTGGGGATGAAGGACGGCTTCGGCTTCTCGGCCGGCGCGGTCGACTTCGGTCTGAACCTGGGCATCGCGACCAATCCGTGGGGCCTGGCTCTGGTCGGTCTGTGCTTCGCGGCGGTCTACTACGTGGTCTTCCGCTTCGCGATCACCAAGTTCAACCTGCCGACGCCGGGCCGCGAGTCCGACGAGGAGCTCGCCGAGCTGCAGAAGGCGGAGGCGAAGTAACACTCCGCCAGGCGCGTATGCCCCGGAACCGCTCGGTTCCGGGGCCTACGCGTGTGCTCCGGGGCCTTCCGCCTGCGTTCCGGGGCCTCGCGGGCACGCGTGGGCCTTCGGGCGGGGCCGTCAGATCTCGTACGTCTGCCCCGGCGCGGCCAGGTCGACCCGGCCGTCGAAGACCTCGCGGGCGTCGACCAGGTTGACCTGGGGGTCCGTCCACGGCGGGATGTGGGTGAGGACCAGGCGGCGGGCACCGGCCCGGGCCGCCGTCTCACCCGCCTCGCGGCCGTTGAGGTGCAGGTCGGGGATGTTCTCCTTGCCGTGCGTGAACGCCGCCTCGCACAGGAACAGGTCGGCGTCCCGGGCCAGTTCGTCGAGCGCGGGGCTCACTCCGGAGTCGCCGGAGTACGTCAGCGTCCGGCCGCCGTGCTCGATCCGGATGCCGTACGCCTCCACGGGGTGGGCCACCCGCTCGGTGTGCACCGTGAAGGGGCCGAGTTCGAACGTGGACGGCTTGACGGTGTGGAAGTCGAAGACCTCGCTCATGGAGGAGGCGGAGGGGGTGTCCGCGTAGGCGGTGGTCAGCCGGTGTTCCGTGCCTTCGGGGCCGAAGACGGGCATCGGATCGCAGCGGCCGCCGTCGTGGCGGTAGTAGCGCGCGACGAAGTACACGCACATGTCGATGCAGTGGTCGGCGTGCAGATGGCTGAGGAAGATCGCGTCGAGGTCGTAGAGACCGCAGTGGCGCTGCAGCTCGCCCAGGGCACCGTTGCCCATGTCGAGAAGCAGCCGGAAGCCGTCGGCCTCGACGAGGTAGCTCGAGCAGGCCGATTCCGCGGACGGGAACGACCCCGAGCAGCCGACGACGGTGAGCTTCATGAAGCAGAAACCTCCGCTGGCGGGATAAGTCTGAGAGGGGCGTCGGGGGTCGTGCGGTCCGTCGAGCGTAAGGCGCAAAACCTCCGGTAGCTCCTCCGCCAAGGCCTGTTGTGGGCGAACTCACCTGTGGTGTCACCGGTTCGGCTGGCAGGGCCGGGGGTGATCCGCGTGAGGGGGGCGCGTGGCAGGGGTGGCGCCGGTAACGTCTCAGTATGGACACGTCCTGGTGGCTGGCGCTCGCCGCGGTGGTACTGCTCGCGCTCATCGCCACGCTCGTCGACGGCTGGGGCCGGGGCAGGCGGCCGACGGCCCGGCGGGGCCGGACGGCCGGGCCCGTGCTCGCGGAGGGCCGGCCGCAGCCGGCGGAGATCTGGTGGGCCGACGTGCCCTACGAGGACGAGAACCGCACGAAGGACCGGCCCTGTCTGGTGCTGGCGGTGCGCGGGGAGCGGGCGACGGTCGCGAAGATCACGACACGGTTCCGTGACGAGCGCAGCGGGGTGATCCCGCTGCCGCCGGGCTCGGTCGGCGACGTCCGGGGCCGCGCGAGTTTCCTGGAGACGGACGAGTTGCGGGAGGTCCCGGTGTGGGGTTTCCGGCGGCGGGTCGGCGTGGTGGATCCGACGCTGTGGGACCAGGTGCGCTACCTGGCGGGCTGATCCGCACGAGCGAAGGGGCTGGAGTCGCGACTCCAGCCCCTCGGTGTGTCCGTGCCGACCGTCACGCCCAGAGCTGGCCCTGGAGCGTGTCGATGGCCTCCTCCGTCGTGGCGGCGGTGTAGACGCCGGTCGAGAGGTACTTCCAGCCGCCGTCGGCGACGACGAAGACGATGTCGGCAGGCTCTTGGGCCTTGACGGCCTTCTTGCCGACGCCGATCGCGGCGTGCAGCGCGGCACCCGTGGAGACGCCGGCGAAGATGCCCTCCTGCTGGAGCAGCTCGCGGGTGCGGGTGACGGCGTCCGCGGAGCCGACGGAGAAGCGGCTGGTGAGGACGGACGCGTCGTACAGCTCGGGGACGAAGCCCTCGTCGAGGTTGCGCAGGCCGTAGACCAGGTCGTCGTAGCGCGGTTCGGCGGCGACGATCTGGACGTCCGGCTTGTGCTCGCGCAGGAAGCGGCCGACGCCCATGAGGGTGCCGGTGGTGCCGAGGCCGGCCACGAAGTGCGTGACGGACGGCAGGTCCGCGAGGATCTCGGGGCCGGTCGTGGCGTAGTGGGCGCCCGCGTTGTCGGGGTTGCCGTACTGGTAGAGCATCACCCAGTCGGGGTGCTCGGCCGAGAGCTCCTTGGCGACGCGCACGGCGGTGTTGGAGCCGCCCGCCGCCGGGGAGGAGATGATCTCCGCACCCCACATGCCCAGCAGGTCCCGGCGTTCCTGCGAGGTGTTCTCGGGCATCACGCACACGATGCGGTAGCCCTTGAGCTTCGCCGCCATCGCCAGGGAGATGCCGGTGTTGCCCGACGTCGGCTCGAGGATGGTGCAGCCCGGGGTCAGACGGCCGTCCTTCTCCGCCTGCTCGATCATGTGCAGGGCCGGACGGTCCTTGACCGATCCCGTGGGGTTGCGGTCCTCCAGCTTCGCCCAGATGCGGACGTCGGCGGACGGCGACAGCCGCGGCAGGCGCACCAGGGGGGTGTTGCCGACCGCGGCCAGGGGGGAGTCGTAGCGCATCGCCGATCAGACCATGCCGCCGGCCACGGCCGGCAGGATCGTGACGTTGTCGCCGTCCGACAGCTTGGTGTTGATGCCGTCGAGGAAGCGGACGTCCTCGTCGTTCAGGTAGACGTTGACGAAGCGGCGCAGCTGGTCGCCGTCCACGATGCGGGCCTGGATGCCCGCATGCCGGGTCTCGAGGTCGGTGAACAGCTCGGCGAGGGTGTCCCCGGTGCCCTCCACGGCCTTCTGGCCGTCGGTGTAGGTGCGGAGGATGGTGGGGATGCGGACCTCGATGGCCATGGCGTAGGGCTCCTGTCGGAAGGTGTCGTCGGGTGGTGGCGCGCGGCGGCGCGGGGGTGCGTGGTCGTACGCAGGCGGAGCGGTTCGCCGCGGCTCACTGGCCGTACGGCGGCAGGCGCCGCGTCAACAGATGGCGCTGGCGAGCCTGCACAGGTCGACGTGCAGCCGCGCCACGAGCAGATCGCCCGGCGTCTTTTCGCTCACGTCGTGGAAAACCATGGGGTCATCGTATCGATTCCCGACCGGGCCCCCGGAGTGTGATCCCACACTTCGGACGGAATTCATCCGCATGTCGAGATCGTGGAGTTCAGGGCGGGCTCAGGCGGGATCAGTACGCCTGGACGATCTCGACGTCCTCCTCGGTGACCTGGCCCTCGACGATCCGGAAGGAACGGAACTGGAACGCGCCGGCCCCGTCGGTGTCGGCGGTGGAGACCAGGACGTAGTGGGCGCCGGGCTCGTTGGCGTAGGAGATGTCGGTGCGCGAGGGGTAGGCCTCGGTGGCGGTGTGGGAGTGGTAGATGACCACCGGCTCCTCGTCGCGGTCGTCCATCTCGCGGTAGAGCTTGAGCAGGTCGCCGGAGTCGAACTCGTAGAACGTGGGCGACATGGCCGCGTTCAGCATGGGGATGAAGCGCTCGGGGCGGTCCGAGCCGGCCGGTCCGGCGACGACGCCGCACGCCTCGTCGGGGTGGTCCTTGCGCGCGTGGGCGACGATCTGGTCGACGAGGGCCTGGGTGATGGTCAGCATGCTCGCCAGGATAAGCAGAAGGGCCGTTCCGTACCGAGGGTTGGTACGGAACGGCCCATATGCCGGACGCCCTGAGCGGCGGCCGCAGGGAGTGCCACGAGTACTCCCTGCGGCGGGCGTCCCGCGGGTTGGTCAGCCGACCTGCTCGAGCTCCGGGTCGCGGCGCTCGGTGAGCTGCGGGTTGCGGCGCTTGAGGAGCGCCCAGCCGATGCCGAGAGCGACGGCCCAGCCGGCGGCGACGTACAGGCAGACCCGGGCGTCCTTGTCGTAGGCGATCATGAAGGTCACGCCGATGAGGAAGAGGAGCGCGACCCAGCTGAACAGGGCTCCGCCGGGGGCCGGGAAGGCCGAGGCGCGCAGCCGGCCCGCGTCGACCGCGGCGCGGTAGCGGATGTGGCTGACGAGGATCATCATCCAGGTCCAGATGCCGGCCGCGGTGGCGACGGAGGTGACGTAGAGGAACGCCTTCTCCGGGACGACGTAGTTCAGGACGACGCCGATGCCCATGAGCGCCACGGAGACGGTGATGCCGACGGCGGGCGTCTTGCGGGCGTTGAGCTTGCCGAACGCCTGCGGGGCCTCGCTGTTGGCGGCCAGGTCGCGCAGCATGCGGCCGGTGGAGTACATGCCCGAGTTGCAGGACGACAGGGCCGCGGTGAGCACGACGAAGTTGACGATGCCCGCGGCGAGCGGGATGCCGATCTTGCCGAAGGCGTGCACGAAGGGGCTCTCGCCGGCGGAGAACTCGGTCCACTTGACGACGGACAGGATCACCAGCAGGGCGCCGACGTAGAAGACGATGATGCGCCAGGGCAGGGTGTTGATGGCCTTGGGCAGGGTCTTCTCGGGGTTCTCGGACTCGCCCGCGGTGACGCCGACGAGCTCGACGGCGAGGTAGGCGAACATGACGCCCTGGAGCGTCATCATGCTGGAGCCGATGCCGTTCGGGAAGAAGCCGTCGTGCGCCCAGAGGTTGGAGACGGTGGCGGTGTCACCGGCGTCGGAGAAGCCGAGGGTGAGCACGCCGAGGCCGATGACGATCATGCCGATGATGGCCGTGACCTTGATCATCGAGAACCAGAACTCGACCTCGCCGAAGATCTTGACGGAGATCAGGTTGACGCCGAAGAGCACCACCAGGAACACCAGGGCGCTGACCCATTGCGGGATCTCGGGGAACCAGAAGTTGATGTAGATCGCGGCGGCCGTGAGCTCGGCCATGCCGGTGACCACCCACATGAGCCAGTACGTCCAGCCCGTGACGAACCCGAAGAACGGGCCGAGGAACTCGCGGGCGTACTCGGCGAAGGAGCCGGAGACCGGACGGTAGAGCAGCAGCTCGCCCAGGGCTCGCATGATGAAGAAGATGATCACGCCCGCGAGGGCGTACATGAGGATGATGCTGGGCCCGGCCTTGGCGATGTTCGCCCCGGCTCCCATGAAGAGGCCGACGCCGATGGCGCCGCCGATCGCGATCATCTGGACCTGACGGCTGCCGAGTCCGCGCTCGTAGCCCTCTTCAGGTGCTTTCTCCGTGTCGACCTGCGCAGAGGTCATGTGTGGTGCGCCTTTCTCCATGCCGACCCGGGCCTCTCGTCGGCCTCGGATCGGGTTTCGATCCCCCCGGAATGAATGGAGCTGAGCGGGCCCGCGAGCCCGCTCGTGCCTGGCCGGCGGTTGCCGGCTCGGTGGCGCACCCGGCCGAACATTCGGGTGGTGTTCTGCCGGGCGGTCGTGAAGATTTATCACGCCCGCAACACTGATCACGAGAGCGCGATGTGGCGCACGACATAGGTAAAAGCAGACAAAACGCACTCGAAGTGGCCATAGAAGGCGCGTGCGGTGATGCGATCGTTATCCGGATTTGAGTGTCCTCTGAGCGAACACCATCCGGTCACCCGCCGGTCACAGAACCTGCACCGATCAGGGCATAAGGGTGCCGACCAGCGTTTCCTGGAGTCCACCCAGCCACAGGTAGGCCATCACCATCGGCTTGCGCGGGTCGTCGTCCGGAAGGCGGTAGAGGAGGTCGGTGTCCTCGTCGTCGGTGATCTCCAGCCGGGAGCCGATCGCGAGCCGCAGGTCGTTCAGGGCTGCGAGCCACTGCTGGGACTCCGCCGGTGACAGCTTCAGCACCGCGCCGCCCTCACCGGCCGAGGCCGAGGAGAGCGCGTCGAGGGAGCGGATCACGGCGAGGGCGCTGTCGCGCTTGCCGGCCCGCAGGTCGTTCTCGGTGTAGCGGCGGAATTCCGCGGAGAGCGCTCGCTGCTCCTCGGCGTCCCGCGGCGAGGCGGGCTGCTCGGGGTCGCTGTAGGCGTCCGGGAAGAGCCGCCGCAGCACCGGGTCGCTGGGCGGCTCGCTCGGGCCCTCGGCGAACAGCTCGGCGAGCGGGTCGTCGGGGGCGCCCTCGGCGGGGCCGGGGCCGATGAGCTCCAGGAGCTGGACGGCCAGCGACCGGATGATGGAGATCTCGACGTCGTCGAGGGCGACGGCCGCGCCGCCGCCGGGGAGCGGTTCGAAGGTTCCGGGCATGAACGCCTTTTCGCTGCTGGGCGGGATGCTGGCTACTTGCGGTCCTGCTGGAGGGTGGCCCACAGGCCGTAGCCGTGCATGGCCTGCACGTCGCGCTCCATCTCCTCGCGGCTGCCGCTGGAGACGACCGCCCGGCCCTTGTGGTGGACGTCGAGCATGAGCTTGGTGGCCTTGTCCTTGGAGTAGCCGAAGTACGTCTGGAAGACGTACGTCACATAGCTCATGAGGTTGACCGGGTCGTTGTGGACGATGGTGACCCACGGGACGTCCGGCTCGGGTACGGCGAAGACCTCCTCCGCCGACTCGGTGCGTTCGATCTCCAGGGGCGCGGGTGACGTCACACTGCCCATGCTGCCACCCGAGGGGGGTAGTCGCACAAACGGGCCTGGCCGTAAGGCGATCGCGGGTCCGCGGACCGCAATCGTCAGATTGACGAAATGGGGGTACGCTCATCATCATGAACACAGCGGACCTTGGGCTGCCGGTGGAGGTTCCCTCGACGGCGCTCTTCACGGACCAGTACGAGCTGACGATGCTGCGGGCCGCCCTGGAGGCGGGCACGGCCGAGCGGCGGAGCGTGTTCGAGGTCTTCACCCGGCGGCTGCCGAACGGGCGCCGCTACGGCGTCGTCGGCGGCACCGGCCGGGTGCTGGACGCTGTGGAGAACTTCCGCTTCGACCCGCCCGTGCTGGCCTTCCTGCGCGAGCGGGGGATCGTCGACGAGGCGACCCTGGAGTGGCTGGCCGGCTACCGGTTCCGCGGCGACATCTGGGGCTACCCCGAGGGCGAGGTGTACTTCCCGGGCTCGCCGATCATGCGGGTCGAGGGCACCTTCGCCGAGTGCGTCCTGCTGGAGACCGTGATCCTGTCGATCCTCAACCACGACTCGGCGATCGCCGCGGCCGCCTCGCGCATGTCGGCGGCCGCCGGTGACCGGCCGCTGATCGAGATGGGCGCCCGGCGCACCCACGAGCTGGCGGCGGTGGCGGCCTCCCGGGCCGCCTACGTCGGCGGCTTCGCGACCACCTCCGACCTCGCGGCCGGCTTCCGCTACGGCATCCCCACCGTGGGCACCTCCGCGCACGCCTTCACCCTGCTGCACGACAGCGAGCGGGACGCCTTCCAGGCCCAGGTGCGCACGCTGGGCCGCGGCACCACGCTGCTGGTGGACACCTACGACGTCGCCGAGGCGGTCCGCACGGCCGTGGAGGTCGCCGGGACCGAGCTGGGCGCGGTGCGGATCGACTCCGGCGACCTGCTGCTGGTGGCGCACCGGGTACGCCAGCAGCTCGACGAGCTGGGCGCCACCGAGACGAAGATCGTCGTGACCTCGGACCTGGACGAGTACGCGATCGCCTCGCTGGCGGCGGCGCCGGTGGACGCGTACGGCGTCGGGACGCAGCTGGTGACCGGCTCCGGCCACCCCACGTCCTCGATGGTCTACAAGCTGGTCGCGCGGGCAGAGTCGACCGACCCGCAGGCACCGCTGGTGCCGGTGGCGAAGAAGTCCACCGGCGGCAAGACCTCCGTCGGCGGGCGCAAGTGGGCCGCACGGCGGCTGGACTCCTACGGGGTCGCCGAGGCCGAGGTGATCGGCACCGGGCCGGTGCCGGGCGAGCTCGCGGACCGGCAGCTCCTGGTCGAGCTGGTCAAGGGGGGCGAGGTGGTGGCGCGTGAGCCCCTGGACGCGGCGCGCGAGCGGCACACGAGGGCGCGCGCGGGTCTGCCGATGTCGGCCACGCAGCTCTCGCGCGGGGAGCCCGTCCTGCCCACGGAGTACCTGCACGACAGCTCGGGTAGCTAATTGCGGTGTGCCGTGATGCGCCGAGTCGCGACCCCTCCCGCCCGCTCCCCCTTGTCCCTAGGCTCGGTGGTTCACCGGCCGGGCTTGCCGACCTCATAGACCTCATAGCCGAAGGACACCGACCATGCGCCGCGCCTTGATCGTCGTCGATGTGCAGAACGACTTCTGTGAGGGGGGCAGCCTCGCGGTGTCCGGCGGTGCCGACGTGGCCGCCGCCGTCACGGAACTGATCGGTCAGGCCGCCGGGTCCGGGTACCAGCACGTCGTGGCCACCCGCGACCACCACATCGCCCCCGGCGGGCACTTCTCCACCAACCCGGACTACGCCCGCTCCTGGCCCGCGCACTGCGTCGCCGGCACGGAGGGCGTCGGCTTCCACCCCAATTTCGCCCCCGCGGTCGCCTCCGGCTCGATCGACGCGGTCTTCGACAAGGGGGCGTACTCGGCGGCGTACAGCGGCTTCGAGGGCACCGACGAGAACGGCACGCCCCTGGCCGAGTGGCTGCGCTCCCGCGACGTCACCGAGGTCGACGTGGTCGGCATCGCCACGGACCACTGCGTGCGGGCCACGGCCCTGGACGCCGCCCGCGAGGGCTTCCGTACGCACGTCCTGCTGGACCTGACGGCCGGAGTCGCCCAGGAGAGCACCGAGCGGGCCCTGGAGGAGCTGCGCGGGGCGGGTGTGGAGCTGTCGGGCAAGCCGATCGTGCAGTAGCCCGCGACCGACCCGGCCCGGGTCGCTCAGGTGTGGGCCGTCGGGCGCCGCAGCAGGGCCCTGATCGGGCGCCACAGCTCCTGGACCAGGTCCGGGCTCGACGCGACACCGTTGTCGGGGGCCGTGCGCCATATGAGGCCGTCGGGGTGGTGCAGGACCGCGGTGATCTCGTCGGGGGTCGGCGGGGCGGCGTTGCCGCGCAGGTAGACCGACCGCAGACCGAGGTTGCGGAGCCTGGTCAGGGCCCGGGCGCGGTTCACGGAGTGGACGAGGACCCGGACGGAGCCGGGGCCGTCGGCGGCGGGGCTGGGCAGGTTCAGTGCCACCACCACCGTGCCGTTCGGCAGTTTGCAGAAGCCTCCTGCGGCCATGCGCTCATCCCCCCGTGTCGGTCGGTGTCAATAAGAGAGCCACAGGACGCACCTAAACACGGATCGGCGGTGACCCGCCAGTGGGTCACCGCCGATCATGTTCTGACCTGCAAGGACGCGGATTACCTACCCGCGGCGCCGACCTCCAGCTCGATCGTCGAGCCGTCCTTGGCCTCCTTGAGGATCTTGATCTTCGTGTTGGTGTCAGTGATCTTGACGCCCGCGGTCGGGTTCGACTCGTCGTAGTAGTCGTTCTTCCGGTCGTTGAAGACCGAGACGCCCTTCGAGCCCGGGATGTACTTCGCCACGTCCGCCTTGTGCAGCGTCATGCCGTCGGTGCGGTAGAGGCTGAACGGCGAGTCGTAGGCCTGGATGCGGTTGCGCATCAGCGTGCCGTCGGCCCACTTCAGCTGGTCCGGGTGCGAGTCGATCGGCAGGACCAGACCGGTGCCCTTGTGCTGGCTGGTGTTGTTGTCCGCCTGGGAGGTGTCCCACTTCCAGATCAGCAGGCCGTTCTGGTACGCGTAGTGCTCCACCCAGTCCGGGCGCGCCGTGAAGCCGAAGTTGTACGGGCCGACCTTCAGCGTCTTGTCGTACGACACGTACTGACGGTTCTCGGCGATGTAGTACTGCGCGTAGTCCTTGGTGAAGGACGCGCCGATGCGGGAGAAGCCGTTGGCCTTCCACGCGGCGTCCGCGCTCTCGGCGTTGTCGGAGAAGACCGGCGTGCCGTCGGCGGTCACCGTGATCGAGTCGGCCGCGAAGCCCTTCTGGGCCACGCCGCCGTCGGTCTGGTAGCGGAAGCGCAGGTCGATCTTCTTGCCGGCGTAGGCGTCGAGCGGGAAGGCGAGCTTCTTGTAGCCGTCGACCGTGCCGGTCAGGACCGGCTTGTCGCTGCCGTCGCGCGGGATCGGCTGGCCGTCCACCGTGCCGTCGAGAGCGGTCCAGTTGGCGCCGCCGTCGGTCGAGACCTCGGTGTAGAGGTAGTCGTAGTTGGCCTCGATGTCGTACCAGCCGTCGAGGGTCAGCTGCGCCTTCGACTTGCCGGTGAGGTCGACCGAACGCGTCAGCGTGTTCTTGAGGTTGTCACCGCTGCCGCTCCACCACTGGGTCTTGCCCTCGGCGGGGGCGACGATCTCGGTGGTGACCGCCTTCTTGGGCAGGTCGACGACCAGGGCCTGCTTGTGCTTGGTGTTGTACTCGGCCACGCCCAGCTTGTGCCAGGAGTTGACGCCGGCCTTGGCCTTGTCGTAGTTCAGCCAGCCGAGCTGCAGCTTGTCCCAGGCGGTCATGTCGCCGGGCAGGTCGCCGATCTCGTTCTTGCCGGTGCCGAGCCAGGAACCGGACGACATCAGCGTCCAGAAGCCGGTGGAGTTCTCGCCACCCGAGGTGTCGTAGTGGTCCGGCAGACCGAGGTCGTGGCCGTACTCGTGGGCGTAGACGCCGAGTCCGCCGTTCTCCGGCTGGACGGTGTAGTCGCCGACCCAGATGCCGGTGTCGCCGATCTTCGCGCCGCCGAGCTTGTTGTTCTCGGGGCCGGTGGCGCCGGCGTCGGTGCCGAAGGCGTACCAGCGGTGGGCCCAGATCGCGTCGGTGCCCTGGGCACCGCCGCCCGCGGACTCGTCCTCGCCCGCGTGCACGATCTGGAAGTGGTCGATGTAGCCGTCGGGCTCGTTGAAGTCGCCGTCGCCGTCGAAGTCGTAACGGTCCCACTCGTCGAACCGGGCGACGTCCGCCTTGATCTGGGCGTCGGTGCGGCCCGCGGCCTTCTGCTGCGCGACCCAGGCGTTCAGACCGTCGCTGACGACGTTCCACACGCTCGGGCAGTTGGTGTCACCGCAGGCATTGTTGCCGTAACGGGCCTCGTTGTAGGGGACCTTGACCCAGTCGGAGACCTCGCCGTCGACGGAGTAGCGGCCCGAGGACTGCTTCTCGTAGTAGGTCTTGACCGAGTCGACGCCCTTGCCGTGACCGAAGTACAGGTCCTGGAAGTACTCCTGGTCGTAGTCGGCCCTCCACGCCGTGGAGTTGTCCTTCTTGCGGTCGGGCTTGGGGATCGCGTTGTGCAGCGGACCCGCGGTGCCGCCGAAGCGGCTGTCGACCTTGTCCCCGAACTCGACCAGGATCGTGAAGATCTTGTCGGTCTTCTCGCGGCCGAGTTCGACGTACTTGTCGTCGCCCTTCTTGCCCTTGAGCTGGACGACCTTCGAGCCCTCGCGGTTCTTGACCTTGCTCTTGCCCGATATGACCTGCTTCAGGGCCTCCTGGCGCTGAGCGTCCTGCGTCTTGCTCAGCGGGCCTTCGAGGTCGTGCTCGTCGTGGTGACGATCCGCCGGGTCGTGCCGGTCCACGGTGGTGGACCGGGGGGCCGAGGCGTCGTCGGCCACCGCGTAGGTGGAGGCGGTGGCAGTGGCCGCCGTGAGCGCCACGCTTATGGCGGCCGCTCTGAACGTCCAGGTTCTACTGGTCACTTGAGATCCTCCCCCGCGTTCGCTGCGCGCGGCAGGCGGGGTCCCGGTCATGGAAGTCCGCGCGCGCGTGATCAACGCGTGTAGTCAAGTGACGACATTTGACTAGAGGTTTAGAAGAAAAGACAGACCTTGACTTGGACAGGTCAAGTGCACTATACGGAGGCAACGTTCGTTTTGCGGACAACCAAACGGTTGTCCCATGGCCCTCCCACCGGCCGTGCGGGCGCGTGCATCTGTCCACTTGGTGGACGTCATGACTCCGTGCGCCCCCTGTGCACCGCCCTTGTTGGTTAGGTCACGCTTACCGCCGGTTCCGGTCGGGCACCCTGCCCGAGAGAATGTCGTTCGGCAGAACGCCCGGAAGCCGGCGGAATGCCAGGCCGACACCCCGTGGACCACCCACTTTCGAGGACATGATGGCCATGCCCCGTCCGACTGCCGCACAGCTCGCCTACGGCTCGTGCACCGTGATCCTCTCGACCCTCGCCATGCTGCTGCTGTCCCAGACGCGTTCGGGTGCGGGGATCGCGGTCATCGCCCTCGCGGCGCTCGCCCTGGGACTGCTGGTCGCCATGACGGTCCCCCTGCCGAAGCGCCCGGCCGCGGTGGAACAGCCCGCGCCCGTCGAGCCGCTCCGGGCCTCTGTCCCGGCGCCGGCCCCGGAGCCGGTGCGTGAACGGGCGGCCTCCTGAGCGCCCGCTGACCGTTCCTCACCGCCTCTCGTTCACCCACTGCTCCCCTTGGTGCTGACCACGACCGTCTTGGCGGCCTTGTCGTGCAGGCCCTGCTTGTAGGGCCGGTCGAAGTAGCTCCAGCCGCCCGAGACCGCGATCCAGAAGCAGAAGCAGCAGAAGGCGAACGGGATCCACAGCACCGCGGCCCGCGTCAGCGCCATCTGCACGGAGGGCGTCGCACCGTTGTCCAGGTTGGCCA
The DNA here is from genome assembly GCF_021474405.1 of [Streptosporangium] indianense. GTDB lineage: Bacteria > Actinomycetota > Actinomycetes > Streptomycetales > Streptomycetaceae > Streptomyces > Streptomyces indiaensis. The sequence continues at coordinate 37,065 of NZ_JAKEIO010000015.1, read as the reverse complement.
CGCGCATGCGCAGCAGCTGCTTGCCGAGGGTCTGGCCGTTCCTCACGGTCATGGCGGTGTCGTAGGCGATGTAGAGGACGGCGGCGACCGCCGCCTGCCAGAGCGACTTGCCGACCTCGATGCGGTCGCTGTCCACGTCGTACTCGTCGATGTTCAGGGCCCAGGTGAGCAGCCAGACGACGGCACCCACCAGGATCATGTCGATGATGCGCGCGAGCGTGCGCAGGACGCTGTCGGCGAGCGGGGGCATGCCGGCGAGGGGGTCGGTGGGGTAGGGGCCACCGCCGTAGGGACCGCCGCCCGGGGGAACGCCACCGCCCGGGGGAACCCCACCGCCGGGAGGAACGCCACCGCCCGGGGGGACTCCGCCTCCTGGGGGACCGTCACCGAAGCCGCCGCCCGGGCCGCCGGCAGGACCTCCGGGGCCACCGGGACCGTCCTGGCCGCCGCCCCCGTACGGCGGGGGTTCGTTGCCGTGAGGTGCTCCCGTGCCCTCGCCCGGAGGCTCGTTCGGGGGGCGCTTCCTGAACGGGTCGTCTTCCGGCGGTTCCTGACCGGGGCCGGGGGGCGGTTCACTGCTCATGGCCCGAGTCGACCGCGAACCCCCGGGCTCCGCATCCGGCGGACGGCTGTCCGAGGGAGCCTCAGCCCGCCACGAACGTGTGCGCCGCCTTGTCGTGCCAGCACTGGCGCCAGGGCCGGTCGAAGAGGCACCAGGCGACGCCGACGATCCCTACGACGAGGAGCCCGGGCACGCTGTAGACCAGCCAGCGGCGCAGGGCCGCACCGAACTCCGGGGAGTCGTGCGCCTCGATGTCCCGCACTTCGAGGCCCATCAGCTTCTTGCCGAGCGTGCGGCCCCACTTTGCGGTCGGCAGCACCTCGCACAGGACACCGGCGACCAGCAGGACCGCAAGGATGATGCCGAGGTAGACGGAAGTGGTGCCGTCGAGCAGCCAGACCGTGACGGTCTCGCCGGAGAGCCTGGCCGCGTCGATCTTCTCGTTGACGTGGTCGATCGCCGCGGTGCCGAGCGGTACGGCGGCCGTGGCGGTGAGGGCCGCGAGGACGACGGTGTCCAGCAGCCGGGCGGCCAGGCGCTTGCCGAGCCCGGCGGGGCGGGCCTCCGCCTGGCGCCGGGCCGCCGCCTGGAACACGTCCTCGACCGGTGGTTTCCAGGGCGCGACGGGCTGCTCGTCACCGCCGCCGGCTCCGGCCAGCCGGTGCACCTGCTGCGCCCAGGAGGACTGGCCGCCGCCGGGACCCGGGCTGAGCGGGGTGCCGGACGGGGAGGCGACGGGCGGGGCGGCGCCGGGTCCGCCGGACTGCGGAGGGACGGTGGGTGCCGCCTGGGGTCCGGACAGTGCGGTCGGGGCGGACCCGGAGGCCGCCGCGCCGGCGCTCCCGGCCCCTGCCTGCGCGGCGGCCGCCTTGCCGGCGCCGAAACCGGGGCCCGCGGGACCGCTCCCGGAACCGTTCGGCCCTGCCTGCGGGCCGAACGCGGGTCCCGACGGGCTCCCGCCGGAGCCCGCCGCACCGGGCCCGCCGCCGAAGGCGGACGCCGCGCCGCCCGAGCCGGCCGGCCCGAAGACACCGCCGGACGCTCCGCCCTGCGCGCCGAACCCGGACGCCGCCGGGCCGCCGCCCGGTCCGCCCGCACCGGCCGGTCCGAAACCCGGACTCGGAGAACCGCCCCCGGAGCCACCGGCACCGCCCTGCGCACCGACGCCTGACGCCGCCGGGCCACCCGGGCCACCCGCACCCGCACCCGCACCCGCACCCGCACCCGCCGGACCGAAACCCGGCCCCTGAGCACTGCCGCCGGACCCGGCCCCGGCCGCGCCGCGGTTCCCGGCTCCCGGTCCCCCGGCCGGTGCCGCACCACCGTCCGCCCCCGGGCGCGGGGACACCGCGCGGAACGTCATCGTGCCGTCGTCGGACGCGTCGGCCGGTGCTCCGCCCCCGGACTTCCCCATCGGGCGGCGGAACACGAACGTGCTGCCCGCGGCCGCGGCGCTCGCCTCCAGGTCGGCCGGAGAGGCGTCAGCCGTGCCGTCGGCACGTGCTGACTCCCCGTCGGGCCGCCGGTCGGCGTGCGGGAGCCTCGGATCGGCGCCCTGGACACTCTGAGCGCCCTGCGGCGCACCCCACGAGACACGGCGGTCCTGGTCGCCGCCGAAGCCGGACTGCCGGGAGCGGTCGGCGCCCCAGGCGGAGGCCGGTTCGGGACGGCTGCCGTGCTGGACGTCGGCGGCGGACGGCGACTCGGACGGCTCCTCGACCGGGTCCTCGTCGAAGAAGTGCGGGCCGGTCTCCTCGACCGGGGCGGGCTGCGCCGCACCCGCTCCGGGCGGCGGCGCGAGCGACTCGCCCTCACCGGGCGCCGGACGGCTGGTGCCCGGCACCCAGGAAGCACCGTTCCAGTACCGGACATATCCAGGAATGGAAGGGTCCGGGTAATACCCTTCGCGGGGCCTGTCGTCACCGGGGGCCGGGGTTGGGGCGCTCATGTCCGTCGTCCCGTATCTGCTCGGGGGCCAAATGGGGGCCTCCACATCTATCAGACGAGCGCAATCCCCACGGCCGCTCCCACCGGACCCGACCCTTTCGAGCACCGATGTGCTACGCACCGCACCGCCGCCGCGGATCCCCGCGCGAAAAACTTCCGGCAAGGCGCGTAATGCCGCGGCCCCGGCCCGCTCTCTCCTCCTGACCGGCCCGCAACGGGCAGCCGTCAGGAGAAGGGAAGACCGCCATGCACACCGTCGTGGAGCGGGAACTGGAGCTGCAGCTCGTCCTGTCGCCCGAACGCAGGGTCGCGGTGCCCGCCCGGCTCGGGTATCTCAGCGACGACCCCTACGCCGTCCACGTCACCTTCCACATCGACACCCGGCACCCGGTGCACTGGATGTTCGCCCGGGACCTTCTGGTGGAAGGCGTGTTCCGGCCCTGCGGGCAGGGGGACGTGCGGGTGTGGCCGACGAAGACGGAGGGGCGCGGCGTCGTGCTGATGGCGTTCAGTTCGCCCGACGGGGACGCCCTGCTGGAGGCTCCGGCGGCGGCGGTGTCGGCCTGGCTGGAGCGCACGCTGCGGGTGGTCCCGCCGGGGACGGAGGACGAGCAGCTCGGGCTGGACGACGAGCTGGCCCAGTTGCTCGCCCAGTGAGCGCGAGGTTCTCAGAAGAGCTTGCCCGGGTTCAGGATGTTCAGCGGATCGAAGGCCTGCTTGACGGCCCGTTGCATCTCCATGCCCACGGGGCCGATCTCGCGCGCCAGCCACTCCTTCTTCAGGACGCCGACGCCGTGCTCGCCGGTGATGGTGCCGCCCAGTTCCAGGCCGAGCGCCATGATCTCGTCGAAGGACTCACGGGCGCGCCGGGACTCGTCGGGGTCCGCCGGGTCGAAGCAGACCGTCGGGTGGGTGTTGCCGTCGCCCGCGTGGGCGACGACGCCGATGGTGAGCCGGTACTTCGCGGCGATCCGGTCCACCCCTTCGAGCATGTCGCCGAGCCGGGAGCGCGGCACGCACACGTCGTCGATCATCGTCACGCCCTTGACCGCCTCCAGCGCGGTGAGCGACAACCGCCGGGCCTGGAGCAGCAGTTCGGACTCGGCCACGTCGTCGGCGGGCACGACCTGGATGGCACCGGCCGCTTCGCACAGGGCGCCGACGGCGGCGAGGTCGGCGGCCGGGGCGGTGGTGTCGAACGCGGCCAGCAACAGGGCCTCGGTGCTCTCGGGGAGGCCCATCTGCGCCATCGTGTTGACGGCCTTGACCGTCGTACGGTCCATGAGTTCGAGGAGTGAGGGGACGTGGCCGCCCTCCATGATGCGGCAGACGGCGTCGCAGGCCGCGGCGGCGGAGGCGAACTCGGCGGCCAGCACCAGCTGCTCGGGCGGTTTGGGGCGCAGCCCGAGGACGGCCCGCACGACGATGCCGAGCGAGCCCTCGGAGCCGACGAACAGCCGGGTCAGGTCGTAGCCCGCGACGCCCTTGGCGGTGCGGCGGCCGGTGGACATCAGGCGGCCGTCGGCGAGGACGACGTCGAGGCCGAGGACGTACTCGGCGGTCACGCCGTACTTGACGCAGCACAGGCCGCCGGAGGCCGTGCCGATGTTGCCGCCGATGGTGCACATCTCCCAGCTGGAGGGGTCCGGCGGGTAGGAGAGGCCGTGTGCGCCGACGGCCCGGGACAGGGCGGCGTTGACCACGCCCGGTTCGACGACGGCGATGCGGTCGACCGGGTTGATCTCCAGGATCCGGTCCATCTTCGTCAGGGAGAGCACGATGCAGCCGTCGGAGGCGTTGGCGGCGCCGGACAGTCCGGTGCGGGCGCCCTGCGGGACGACGGGGACGCGCAGGGCGGTGGCGGTGCGCATCACGTGCTGGACCTGCTCGGCCGTGCGGGGCAGCACGACCACGGCCGGGATGCCGGCCGCGCAGAAGCTCGCCATGTCGTTGGCGTAGGAGGCCGTGACGTCCGGGTCGGTGAGGACCGCTTCGGCGGGCAGGCCGCCGAGCAGCAGGTCCACGAGGTCGCCGGTCGCCGTGGTGTCCTCGGAGCGGGACGCTTCGATACGGCTCATGATCACAGGTTCGCACCCGGGGCCATCGGTGTGAACCCCGTCGGCGGCACCCTTCGGCTGCCCGGGTGGGTGGTCGTGCTGACGCACAGTGAGCGCCATGGAGAACCAGCAGGAGGGCCCGGTGGGGCCGGAGACCGGCCGGAAGCGCCGGGTGCGCTCACGGCCGGTGCTGATCGCCGCCGTCGCGGGGTGTGCGGTGCTGGGCGGGGTGCTGGTGCTGCTGCCGCGGGAGCAGCCGGCCGGGCCCGCCGCGCCGGCTCCGGGGGCGCCGGCCATGGCGGCGCTCGACAGCGGGGTGCCGGCCGCGCTGCCCGACCTGGGGGAGCTGATCGACGAGCGGGCCCGGGCCGTGCGCGAGCGGCCGGGGGACGCGACGTCCTGGGCGGTGCTCGGGACGGCCTACGCGGAGCGGGGGCGGCGCCTGGCGGACCCGGCGTACTACCCGCGGGCCGAGAAGGCGCTGCGGACATCGCTGAGGGTGCGGCCGCAGCGCAACACCCGGGCCCTGGCGGGTCTTGCCGCGCTGTCGCTCGCCCGCCGGGACTTTCCCGCCGCGCGCCGGTGGGGTGAGGCGGCGCTGGAGCTGGAGCCGCGGCGGTGGACGACGTATCCGCTGCTCATCGACGCGTACACCGGGCTCGGTGACCAGAATGCGGCCAAGCGGGCGCTGGACCGGCTGACCGGGTTGCACTCGGGTCCCGCCGTGCTGGCGCGGGCGGCGGCCGTCTACCGGGACCGGGGCCGGCGAGAGGACGCGGCGGCCTCGCTGGCGGACGCGGTGGCGGGCGCGCGGGATCCCGCCGAGCGGGCCGCCTATCTGGAGCAGGCGGGTCGGCTGGCGTTCGAACGGGGGGAACCCGACGTCGCGCTGCGGCACTTCAGGGAGGCGGTCCGCCTCGACGCCGGCCAGCGGGCCGCGCAGGCCGGACAGGGTCGTGCCCTGGCCGCCCTCGGCCGGCCGACGGAAGCCCTGGGCGTCTACCGGGCGGCTCTCGCCCGGCAGCCGTGTCCGCTGTACGCGCTGGAGCTGGGCGAGTTGTACGAGTCGCTGGGCCGGCCGGCGGCGGCCCGGGTGCAGTACGGGCTGCTGCGGGAGCGGGTGCGGGCAGCTGCCACGGGCGGGGCCGACGAGGAGCTGGTGCTGGGGCGGTTCGAGGCCGACCACGGCGATCCGGGGGCAGCGGTACGGCGGTTGCGGGCGGAGTGGAGGCGCCGGCCCGTAGCGGAGGTCGCCGACGCGCTGGGGTGGGCGCTGCACCGGGCCGGGGAGTCCGTGGAGGGCCTGCGGTTCGCGCTGGTGGCGACGGATCCGGTGCGCGGGGGCGGGGTGTACGACGCGGTGGCCATGTACCACCGGGGCATGATCGAGCGGGAGCTGGGCCGCGACGGCGCGGCCCGCCGCCACCTCACGGAGGCCCTGCGGATCAACCCGCACTTCTCCCCGCTGGGGGCGCCCGCGGCCCGGACGGCCCTGGAGGCACTGGGCGAACCGCCGGACGAAGAGGTGCCGGAGATCGACGGCGGGGCGGGATAGCCGGGCACGGCCGGCACACACCGCCACCACCGGGCCGCCCGTCCGGGGCGGCACGGGTGCGGGTCGCGCGGGTGCCCCGTGACACCCGCACGACCCGGGGGTGCGGCGGCTACAGGTTGCCGCGGCGGTCCTGCTCGCGCTCGATCGCTTCGAACAGGGCCTTGAAGTTGCCCTTGCCGAAGCCCATCGAGCCGTGGCGTTCGATGATCTCGAAGAAGACGGTCGGACGGTCCTGGACCGGCTTGGTGAAGATCTGCAGCAGGTAGCCGTCCTCGTCGCGGTCGGCGAGGATCTTCAGCTCGCGCAGGGTGTCGATCGGGACACGGGTCTCGCCGACCCACTCCCCCAGCGTGTCGTAGTAGGAGTCGGGCGTGTTGAGGAACTCGACGCCGGCCGCGCGCATCGTGCGGACCGTCTGGACGATGTCGTTCGTGTTCAGCGCGATGTGCTGCACGCCCGCGCCGCCGTAGAACTCCAGGTACTCGTCGATCTGGGACTTCTTCTTGGCGACGGCCGGCTCGTTGATCGGGAACTTGACCTTGAGCGTGCCGTCGGCGACGACCTTCGACATCAGGGCGCTGTACTCGGTGGCGATGTCGTCGCCCACGAACTCCTTCATGTTCGTGAAGCCCATCACCTTGTTGTAGAAGCCGACCCATTCGTTCATGCGGCCGAGTTCGACGTTGCCGACGCAGTGGTCGATCGCCTGGAAGGTGCGCTGCGCGGGCGGCTCCACGATCGGCTCGGCGGCGACGTAGCCGGGCAGGTAGGGGCCGTCGTAGCCGGAGCGGTCGACCAGGGTGTGGCGGGTCTCGCCGTAGGTGGCGATGGCGGCCAGGACAACCGTGCCGTGCTCGTCCTTCAGCTCGTACGGCTCGGCGACCGAGCGCGCGCCGTGCTCCAGCGCGTAGGCGTACGCGGCCCGCGCGTCCGGGACTTCGATGGCGAGGTCGACCACACCGTCGCCGTGCTCGGCCACGTGCTGCGCGAGGAAGTGGCCCCAGTCGGTGGTGGGCTTGATGACCGAGGTGAGGACGAAGCGGGCGGAGCCGTTCTCCAGGACGTACGCGGCGGTCTCACGGCTGCCGTTCTCCGGTCCGGAGTAGGCGACCAGCTTCATGCCGAAGGCGGTGGAGTAGTAGTGCGCCGCCTGCTTGGCGTTGCCCACGGCGAAGACGACCGCGTCCATTCCCTTGACCGGGAAGGGGTCGGCCTGCCGGGCGGTGTCGGGAGTGTGGTCTGTGGTCTGCGTCATAGCCGCAGGGTCTCCCTGCCCGGCAAGGTGCGCAATAGTTTGTGTTCTGAATGAGCAATCTGTTCAGCGATACGGCCGTATCGGCGGCCCTTCTGTACAGGATGACCATGCCGGGAGGCTGCTGTGGCGATCGATCATCTGGACGGCCGGATCATTCTGCTGCTGGCCCGGGAGCCGCGGATCGGGGTGCTGGAGATGTCCCGGCGGCTGGGGGTGGCCCGGGGCACCGCGCAGGCGCGGCTGGACCGGCTTCAGTCGAACGGAGTCATTCGCGGATTCGGTCCGCAAGTCGATCCGGCCGCGCTCGGCTATCCGGTCACGGCGTTCGCCACGCTGCAGATCCGGCAGGGGCAAGGGCCCGACGTACGGGCCCATTTGGCGACCGTGCCGGAGGTGCTGGAGCTGCACACGACCACCGGCACCGGGGACATGCTGTGCCGTCTCGTGGCCCGCTCCAACGCCGATCTCCAGCGTGTGATCGACCGGGTCGTCGGTTTTGATGGCATCGTCCGGGCCTCCACGGCGATCGTCATGGAGAACCCCGTTCCGCTGCGGATCATCCCGCTCGTGGAGCAGGCCGCGGAGGAGACCTGACGTGTAGGGGTGAGCGCGTGTGAACTTCTGGGAGTACCTGGTCAACCGGCACCAGCAGCTGCTCACGGACGCCTACCAGCACGCGAGCGTGGTCTTCCAGTGCATGGTCGTGGCGACCGCGCTCGGGGTGCTGATCGGCGTGGTCACGTACCGCAGCGAGTGGGCCGGGAACCTCGCCACCACGACCACCGCCACCATCCTGACCGTGCCGGCGCTCGCCCTGATCGGTCTGCTCATCCCCCTCGTGGGCCTCGGTGTGCCGCCCACGGTGATCGCGTTGACGCTGTACGGGCTGCTGCCGGTCGTGCGCAACGCGATCGTCGGGCTGCGCGGGGTGGATCCGGCTCTGGTGGACGCGGCCACGGGCATCGGGATGTCCCGGCCGGCCCGGCTGCTGCGGATCGAGCTGCCGCTGGCCTGGCCGCCCATCCTGACCGGGATCCGCGTCTCCACCCAGATGCTGATGGGCATCGCGGCCATCGCGGCGTACGCCTCCGGCCCCGGACTCGGCAACGTCATCTTCCGCGGCCTCGCCTCGCTGGGCAGCGCCAACGCGCTCAACCAGGTCCTCGCGGGCACGCTCGGCATCATCATCCTGGCGCTGCTGTTCGACGCCGCGTACGTCCTGATCGGGCGGCTGACCATTCCCAGGGGGATCCGTGCCTGAGACCGGTGACCACGGCGCCTCGATCGAGCTGGAGAACCTGACCAAGCGCTACCCCGGCAGTGCGCAGCCGGCCGTGGACAACGTGAGCATGCAGATCAAGGCGGGCGAGGTCGTCGTCTTCGTCGGCCCCTCGGGCTGCGGCAAGTCGACCACGCTCAAGATGATCAACCGGCTGATCGAGCCGACCGGCGGCCGTATCAGGATCGGCGGCGAGGACGTCACCGACATGGACCCGGTCAAGCTGCGCCGCAAGGTCGGCTACGCCATCCAGTCCGCCGGGCTCTTCCCGCACATGACGGTGGCGCAGAACATCGGGATCGTCCCGAAGATGATCGGCTGGTCGAAGCCGCGGATCAGGGAGCGCACCGAGGAGCTCCTCGACCTGGTCGGCCTCGACGCCGCGGAGTTCCGCGGCCGCTACCCGCGCCAGCTCTCCGGCGGGCAGCAACAGCGCGTGGGGGTGGCCCGGGCCCTGGCCGCCGATCCCCCGGTGCTGCTGATGGACGAGCCGTTCGGGGCGGTGGATCCCATCACCCGGGACCACCTCCAGGACGAGCTGATCCGGTTGCAGTACGAGCTGCACAAGACGATCGTGTTCGTCACCCACGACTTCGACGAGGCGATCAAGATCGGCGACCGGATCGCCGTGCTGCGCGAGCGGTCGCACATCGCGCAGTTCGACACCCCCGAGGCGATCCTGACGAACCCGGCGGACGACTTCGTGTCCGGGTTCGTGGGCGCCGGCGCCGCACTGAAGCGGCTGAACCTGACCCGCGTACGGGACGTGGAGATCACCGACTGTCCGACGGTCACGGTCGACGACCCGCTGCAGCAGATCTTCAACCTGCTGCGGACCAGCGGCAGCAACGAGATCCTGCTGCTCGACCGGCGCCGCCGCCCCTACAAGTGGCTGCGGCGCGGCGATCTGATGCGGGCCCGGGGCTCACTGGCCCGCGCCGGGACCCTGGTGCAGGCCACGGTCAGCCTGGACGCCACCCTGCGGGACGCGCTGGAGGCGGTGCTCACCGACAACGCGGGGCGGGTGGTGGTGACCGGGCGGCGCGGCGAGTACACGGGCGTCGTCGACATGGAGACGCTCATCAACTCCGTGCACGAGTTGCTGGAGGCCGACCGGCTCGACGCGATGGAGCACCAGCACGAGCTGGAGTCGCTGCGGGCCTCGCAGACACACGCGGAGCAAGAGGGGGCCTCAGGCCCGGCGGGCGTGACCGGCCCGGGAGGAGAACGGTGACGGCCACGGAGGTCGAGGAGCCCTCCGAGCCGGTCGCGGAAGCGTCCCGGACGGAGCGCCCGCCCTCGCGCCTGACCTGGCAGAAGCTGACGTTCCTGCCGGTCGCCCTGATCGCCGTGCTGCTCGCCACCTGGCTCTGGTTCCAGCAGGCCGACCTGGACGCGCTCACCCGCAACGCCCTGTCGGGCGGCCAGGTCACCAAGGCGCTGTGGCAGCACATCCAGCTGACCGTGATCTCCACGTTCTTCGTGCTGATCATCGCGATCCCGCTGGGCATCCTGCTGACCCGCGGGGCGATGAGCAGGGCCACGCCGGTGGCGATGGCGTTCGCCAACGCGGGCCAGGCGACCCCGGCGATCGGCCTGCTCGCCCTCCTGGTGATCTGGCTGGGCATCGGCCGCAGGGCCGCCCTGATCGGCATGATCGTCTACGCCATCCTGCCGGTGCTCTCCAACACGATCACGGGCCTGAAGGCGAACGACCCGACCCTGCTGGAGGCGGCCCGCGGCATCGGCATGTCCCCCTCGGGGGTGCTGCGGAGGGTGGAACTCCCGCTCGCGGTCCCGCTGATCCTCGCGGGCGTGCGTACGGCCCTCGTCCTCAACGTCGGTACGGCGACCCTGGCGGTGTTCGGCGGGGGCGGCGGTCTCGGTGTGCTGATCACGACCGGGATCACCAACCAGCGGATGCCGGTGCTGGTGCTGGGCTCGGTCCTCACGGTGGTGCTGGCGCTGCTGGTGGACTGGCTGGCCTCGATCGTCGAACTGCTGCTGCGGCCACGGGGGTTGCAGCCGTGAGGGGGCGTACGCGCCCGGCGGCCGCGGCCCTGCTGCTGGCGGCGGCCGGCTGTGGCCTGACCAGTGGCTCCCCCCTGACCGACGATGTGAAGCCGGGGTCGATCGGCCGGGGCGAGCCGCTGAAGGGGGCGCACCTGACGGTGACGTCGAAGTCGTTCACCGAGCAGCTGATCCTCGGCTCGATCATGGGCATCGCGTTCGAGGCGGCCGGCGCCGACGTGATCGACCGCACCGGCATCCAGGGGTCCATCGGCAGCCGCGAGGCGGTCCGCAAAGGTGACGCGGACGCCGGGTACGAGTACACGGGCACGGCGTGGATCACCTACCTCGGGCACAGCAAGCCGATCACCGACCCGCAGGAGCAGTGGGAGTCGGTGAGGAAGGAGGACGCGGGCAACGGGCTGGTCTGGCTGCCGCCGTCGAAGCTCGACAACACGTACGCGCTGGCGATGAACCAGCAGAACGCGAAGAAGTACGGCACGAAGACCATGTCGGACGTGGCGAAGCTGTCGAAGTCCGACCCGGGGGCCGTGCAGCTGTGCGTGGAGGTCGAGTTCGCCAACCGGGCGGACGGGCTGCCGGGCATGCAGAAGGCCTACGGCATGAACGTGCCGGCGCGGAACATCACGCAGATGGACACCGGGATCATCTACACGCAGACCGCGAAGGGCAACTGCACGTACGGGGAGGTGTTCACCACCGACGGGCGCATCAAGTCGATGAACCTGGTGGTGATGGACGACGACAAGAAGTTCTTCCCCAACTACAACCCCCGATGATCAACGCCAAGACCCTGAAGGAGTGGCCGGCGATCGCGGAGGTCCTGAACCCGGTGACGGCGAAGCTGGACAACTCCGTGGCGCAGACGCTGAACGCGAAGGTGGATGTGGACGGGGAGGATCCGCATCAGGTGGCGCTGGACTGGATGGTGCGGGAGGGGTTCGTCAAGGAGGGGTGACTTACAAAGAGACCGTTGCAAAGGGAGCTTTGCAACGCTACCTTTGCATCATGAGCGAGGCCGAAGAGACACCCGTACGGCAACTTGACGCCCGGTCCCTGCGGGGGCTGGCACACCCGCTGCGCATGCAGCTGCTGGACGCCCTGCGATTCGGCGGCCCGGCAACCGCCTCCCAACTGGCCCAGAAGCTGGGCGAATCCAGCGGGGCCACCAGCTACCACCTGCGTCAGCTCGCGGAGTACGGCTTCGTGGAGGACGCACCCGAGCACGGCAAGGGACGCGAGCGGTGGTGGAAGGCCGTCCACAGCGGCCTCCGCTTCGACGACTCCCTGCTCGCCGACTCGGACCCGGCCGTACGCGGAGCGGCGGACATGTATCTGCACGAGGTCGCCACCACGCAGACCCGGGCTCTGTCCACCTGGCTGGGCAATCGCGATGCGTGGACCGAGGAGTGGAGCCGCTCCTGGGACATGAGCAGCGCGACGCTGAGCCTCACGCCCGAACTGACGCGGGAACTCGTCGAGAAGATGCACGCCCTGGTCGAGACCTACCGGGACCGTGCCGCCGGGGACTCTCCCGGCACGGAGCAGGTCCGCATCCACACGCACGCCTTCCCCCTCCGAACCGACTGAAGGGTCCGCCATGCACCCGGACATCCACCTGGCCCTGCACCACGCCCGCGCCGCCGAGCTCCGTGCCGAGACCGAACCCCGTCCGGCGCAGCGCCCCGCACTCCGTACGCGGCTGGGCTGGACCCTCGTAGAGGTCGGGCTGAAACTCGCCACCCGGCCGGGGCCGCTCCCCGCCCACTAACAACTCGGCACGGAGCCCTTGCCCGTCTCCAGGGCCACCAGGGAACTCACCGTGCTCTTCAGGGTGGTCACCGGGATCAGCCGCAGCCCCTGCGGAAGCTCGGCGCGAGCGTCCCCGCACTCCGCCTTGGGGACCAGGAACACCGTCGCCCCGTCCCGCTTCGCGGCCTGCGTCTTGAGGGCGACGCCCCCGACCGCACCGACCCGGCCGGCCGCGTCGATCGTGCCCGTACCGGCGATGACCCGGCCGCCGGTCAGATCCCCGCCCGTGCCGTCGCCGTCGAGCTTGTCGACGATGCCGAGGGAGAAGAGCAGCCCCGCACTGGGCCCGCCCACGTCCGCGAGCTTCAGGCTGACCTCGACGTCCTCGTCGTCGAGACCGAGGTACCCCAGCGCGGCCTGCGTCGCCGCGTCCTGGGACTCCTTCATCTGCTCCTCGTTGTGCCGCTCGATCTCCTTGACGCTGTCCCCGCTCGGGTAGACGGAGTCGCGCGGCATGACCGCCTGGTCGGTGCGGAACCAGCTGTCGATGACGTCGGGGAGCGAGACCCGGGTGTCCGGGGAGGTCGCCTCGATGGTGGTCATCCGCAACTGGCCCTCGGTCTCCCGGACCGGCGCACCGGAGATGGTGATCACCTCCGCGCCCTTGTTCTCGCCGAGCACGTTCGCCGTCAGGCCCGGCTGCGCCACCGAGAACGGCAGCGGCGCGAACACCGCCGTCGCGAACAGGGCCACGACGGGCAGGGCGCAGACGGCGATGGCCTGGGGGCGCGTGAGGCGAGAGAACACGGGATCAATCTAACGCGGAGGCGCGATACCACCGGGACCAGGGCGCCGGGGGCTCGGCAGCCGCAGGCCGTCGGCGCCAGGCCTCCAGGCGGCCGGTGCGTGAGGTCGCAGGCGCCGCGAGGCTTTCGGGCCGCCCGCGTGGGGGAGGCCGCAGGCCTTCAGCGCAGGGCCGCTGGGGTCGCCGGGCGAGGGGGCCGCGGCGCGCGTTGGTCAGCGGAGGGCTTCCGCGACCTCGCGGGCCGCGTCGACGACTCGGGGGCCCACCCGTTCCGGTACCGCCTCCGCCAGCATCACCACACCCACGCTGCCCTCGACGCCCGTCACGCCCAGCAGCGGTGCCGCCGCCCCCCAGGCACCTGCCTCCAGCTCCCCGTGGGTCAGCATGTAGCCGGGGTCGCTCATCGGATGCTGCCGGGCCGCGAGTATCGCCTTGCCGGCGGCGCCCCGGTCCAGCGGGTGCCGGAAACCGGCGCGGTAGGCGACGTGATAGTCCGTCCAGGTCGGTTCCACGACGGCCACGGCCAGCGCGTCCGCCCCGTCGACCAGGGTCAGGTGCGCCGTCGCGCCGATGTCCTCGGCCAGTGACCGCAGTGCCGGCATCGCGGCCTCCCGCACCAGCGGATGTACCTGACGCCCCAGCCGCAGCACGCCGAGCCCGACCCGGGCACGTCCGCCGAGGTCACGGCGTATGAGGGCATGCTGTTCCAGCGTGGCGAGCAACCGGTACACGACGGTCCGGTTCACACCCAGCCGGAGGGAGAGTTCGGTCACGGTCAGCCCGTGGTCCGTGTCGGCGAGCAGCTTGAGGACCCGCAGTCCCCGGTCGAGCGTCTGAGAGGTCTCCGCGGTCACGACGCCCACTCCTTAGTGGTGAGGTCGGCGGCTCCCCGGTCGGCGAATGCGTCACCGAGTCCCGTCGGTCACGCGCTTCAGAGGCCGCCGATCGGTCGGCGGCCCGGCCTGTCCGGACCGCGTCGCTTCACGGCTGCGCTCCGCGGCGGCGCTGCCACGGGGCGTGTGCGTAGCCGGACAGTAGCGAAGCAGGTTCGCTGAGCGGAAGTCTCCGTCCAGAATCCGGGCAGGGGTCAGGGCGTGGTGTCGGTATTCGGGCGGTTTGCGCGCCCCCGAAAGGGCGCGGAGCTGTGTCGGTGTACGGCTTCCGCCCGCGTGGGAGCCACCACCCCCGTGCCCCGCGGAGGGCACCGTCACTTCATCCGCGTGGCCCACTCCTGGACCTTGGCGATCCGCTGCCGCAACTGCCCGGCCGTCGCCTCCGCCGCCGGAGGCCCCCCGCACACGCGCCGCAGCTCGGTGTGGATGACCCCGTGCGGCTTGCCGCTCTGGTGCACGTACGCGCCGACCATCGTGTTGAGCTGCCGCCGCAGCTCCATCATCTCCTTGTGGGAGACCACGGGCCGCCGTTCCGCCGGCACCTCCAGCAGGTCGGCTTCCGCGTCCGGCTTCTTCCGGCTGTGCGAGATCTGCTTGGCCTGCCGCTTCTGCAGCAGCAGCTGCACCTGGTCGGGCTCCAGCAGCCCGGGGATGCCGAGGTAGTCCTGCTCCTCCTCGGAGCCGGGATGGGCCTGCATGCCGAACTCGGCGCCGTTGTACATGACCCGGTCGAAGACGGCGTCGGACTCCAGCGCCTCGAAGGGCAGCATGTCCTGCTCGCCGGTGTCCTCGTCCTGCTCCCGGTTCGCCTCGTCCATCTCCTTCTCGGACTCGGCGTACGGGTCCTCCTCGCCCTCCTTCTTGGGCTTGTCGAGGACGTGGTCGCGCTCGCGCTCCATCTCGTTGGCGAAGCCCAGCAGGTCGGGCACGGTCGGCAGGAACACGGACGCGGTCTCGCCGCGCCGCCGGGACCGCACGAAACGCCCGACGGCCTGGGCGAAGAACAGGGGCGTCGAGATGGTGGTGGCGTACACCCCGACGGCCAGCCGCGGCACGTCGACGCCCTCGGACACCATCCGCACCGCGACCATCCAGCGGTCGTCGTTGCCGCTGAACTCGTCGATCCGCGCGGAGGCGCCGGAGTCGTCCGACAGCACCAGGGTGGCCTTGCTGCCGGTGATGTCCCGGATGAGCTTGGCGTAGGCGCGCGCGGATTCCTGGTCGGAGGCGATGACGAGGGCGCCCGCGTCCGGGATGGCCTTCCGTACCTCCGTCAGCCGCTGGTCGGCGGCGCGCAGCACCGACGGCATCCACTCGCCGCGCGGATCCAGCGCGGTCCGCCAGGCCTGGCTGATGGCGTCCTTGGTCATGGGCTCGCCGAGCCGGGCGGCGATCTCGTCACCGGCCTTGGTCCGCCAGCGCATGTTGCCGCTGTAGGAGAGGAAGATGACCGGCCGGACGACGTTGTCGGCGAGGGCGTTGCCGTAGCCGTAGGTGTAGTCGGCCGCCGACCGCCGGATGCCGTCGTTGCCCTCCTCGTATGTCACGAAGGGGATGGGGTTGGTGTCGGACCGGAACGGCGTACCGGTCAGGGCGAGCCGCCGGGTGGCCGGCTCGAACGCCTCCAGGCAGGCCTCGCCCCAGGACTTGCTGTCACCGGCGTGGTGGATCTCGTCGAGGATGACGAGCGTCTTGCGCTGCTCGACCCGGTTGCGGTGCAGCATGGGCCGCACACCGACACCGGCGTACGTCACGGCGACGCCGTGGTACTCCCGGCCGAGCGGCCCGGCGCTGTACTCCGGGTCGAGCTTGATCCCTATGCGGGCCGCGGCCTCCGCCCACTGCTTCTTCAGGTGCTCGGTCGGGGCCACCACGGTCACCTGCTGGACGACGTGGTGGTGCAGCAGCCAGGAGGCGAGCGTCAGCGCGAAGGTCGTCTTGCCGGCGCCGGGGGTGGCGACCGCGAGGAAGTCCCGCGGCTGCTCCTGGATGTACTTGTCCATCGCTCCCTGCTGCCAGGCACGCAGCTTGCTGGCGGTGCCCCAGGGGGCACGGCCGGGGAACGCCGGGGACAGGTGATGCGAGGCAGAGCTGGTGCCGGCGGTGGTAGTCACGGTCTCCGTTGGGGGTCGGGCGGCTCGTTCGAGGGAGCCTGACGGCTCGGCTACGTATGACAACCGGGCCACCCTACCGGCGCCCCGGGCCCGTCGACGCGCGGACCGGCCCGGGGCGGCCGGGGGTGGGACCGACGTCACAGCTCCCTCAGCCGCCCCGCGATCCTGCCCACGTCCGCCTCCGCCCCGGACGCCACGTCGACGACCAGCGTGTACGCCACGTCCTGATCGACCCCGGCCAGGTCGACGCCGTTGAGGGCGAGGAAGGTCGCGGTGGCCAGCCAGGCGGTGCGCTTGTTGCCGTCGACGAGGGGGTGGTTGGCGGCGATGGCGTGCAGCAGGGCGGCGGCCTGCTCGTACAGGTCGTCGTAGGCGGGCGTCCCGAACATGCGGGCACGCGGGCGGTGCACGGCGGAGGCGAGCAGCCCCGGCGCACGCGCCTCGGGCGGCCGCCCGCCGAAGGCGGTCTCGGCGATGGCGGTGACCTCGCCGAGGGTCAGGTAACGGGTGCCCCCGGTCATTCGCCGAGCCTCCGCAACAGGTCGGCGTGGTGCCGCGCGAGCCCGTCCGCGACGGCCCGCACGCGTCCGGTCTCCTGCCGCAGGTATCCGCGTACGGCGTCCAGCACCACGTCCTCGGGCGCGCACCCGCGCGCGTCGGCGAGGTCGTCGAGGGCGGCCCGCAGGGCGGGGTCGAGGGGCAGGAGGATCTCGGACATGGGCAGAGGCTACGACCGGGCGGAGACGACGGGCGACCGCATTACGGCCCACACTCCCGCAGCGGGGAACGGGTCAGGCGCCCGTTCTACGGCAACCACTCCCGCAGCCGGGACGGCAGGCACCCGTCCTACGCCCGTCGCTCCCGCAGCCGGGTCGACACCCAGGCCCCGGTCAGCGCGACCGCCGCCATCGGCAGGAACACCACGACGAAGGCGGCCGGGTGGGAGCCGGAGGCGTGGGTGGCGGTCGTGTGGGCCACCGTGCCGCCGCCCAGCGCGGCGAAGGCGGCGCCCCCGGCGGACAGGAGGACGACGTTGGAGAGGCCGTCGGAGATCTGGAGGGCGGCGGAGTTGGCGCCGGCCTCCTCGGGGGCGGACAGCTTGAGCAGCAGCACGCTCGTGGAGGAGATCACGAGCCCCATCCCGAAGCAGCCGAAGGCCCAGGCGACGGCGACGGTCCAGACGGGCACGGAGTCGACCAGCACGCTCGGCGCCGTGGCGACGGCCGCGGCGACCAGGAGCATGCCGACGGTCGTCAACCGCTCCCGGTACGGTTCGAGCCGCGACCGCGACTGGACCCAGGACCCCAGCGCCCACGTCCCACCGCCCGCGGCGAGCGAGAACCCGGCCAGGGTCGGGCTGAGCCCGCGCTGGGTGACCAGCATCAGCGGCACGAAGGACTCGGCGGCGATGAACGACCCGGCGGCGACGCCGCGCAGCAGCACGACGGACGGCAGCCCGCGAGCGGCCCGGTAGGTGCCGCGCGGCAGCAGCCCGAGCACGGCGGGCACGAGCAGGGCCACGCCGAGCGCACCCGGCAGGAGTGAGAGGGGACGCACGTCCTGCGCGGCGTACTGGAGGAGACCGGCACCGAGCGAGATGGCCAGGGCGAGCCGGATACGCCGACGGTCGAAAGAGCCGGGCGCCTGCGCCCCGTCGGCAATCCCCGCCGGGCCGGACGCCCGACGCCGTATCTGCGGCAGCGCGAGCGCGAGCGGGAGGACGACGAGCACGGGTACCCCCACGAACACCCACCGTCATCCCAACTGCTCGGTCACCGTGCCGGCGGCGAGCGGGCCGACGATCGACGGAAGCACCCAGCCGGCGGCGAACGCGGCCATGATGGCGGGCCGCAACCGCTCCGGATAGGCCCGCCCGACGACGACGTAGAGCGCGACGATCACCAGCCCACCGCCGAACCCCTGCACGGCCCGGCCCAGGATGAACACCCCCATCGATCCTGCGGTGCCGGACAGGAGCAGCCCGGCGCCGAAGGAGGCGATGCCCGTCGTCAACGACCCGAGGGGGCCGTGCCGGTCCGACCACTGCCCGGCGAGCACCATGCCGAACAGGCTGGTCGTGAAGTACCCGGAGAAGGCGAACGCGTACAGCGAGACCCCGTCGAGCTCCCGGGCGGCGACGGGCATCGCCGTCCCCACGGCGGTCGCCTCGAAGGCGATGAGCAGCACGACGGAGACGATCCCGACGCTCAAGGCCCGGTATCCCGGCCCGAGCACACCCTCGTCTCCCTGGGCGAGGGAGGACGGGACGGCAGCAGTCACGACATCGACGTCACGCGGCTCGTGAGTCAGGCATGCCCGCCAGCGTAAGGTCCACGCGGCCCTTTGACCCCTGTCGCGAGACGGGCCCGGCCTGAGACCTTGGTCGTACGCCCTCCCCTTCACCCACCGCCTTTCATGAACGGCGTGTGGCAGTCACGTTGCACCCCACCGGATGCCCTTGAGCCGCCCTCCGAGAGCCCCGTACGGTCACTACACCGAGTTCGACATCAAGTCCGAACAAGGCCGTGTGCCCGAGTGGTTGAGGGGCTCGCTCGCGCTGCATCCATCAGCGAGCTCCGCTCGCGGGGAGTTACGCGGGTTCGAATCCCGCCACGGCAGTGAGCAGTCGGACTCGGTCACGGCCGTGTGCCCGAGTGGTTGAGGGGCTCGCCTGCAAAGCGAGTTACGTGGGTTCGAATCCCGCCACGGCCTCCAGTACTAGCCCGCCGAGCAGAGGCCCTCGGTCGGGCAGAACATGACCCACGTGTAGTTGTAACCGGTGTGCACGGTCACGGGGTTCGGGGTGGGGCCGTCATTGACGTAGGACCCCGTGTCGGGTGTGGCGGTGAAGGTGACCGTCGTTCCGATCTCGAAGCTCGCGGTGCAGGTGCCGGTCGGGTTCGGCTGCGGGTCGTTCGAGGCGTAGGGATCCCACGCCTCCTGGTGGCAGTTGATACCGGCCGGCTGACTGGTGATGGTCCCGCCTCCCCAGCCGTCGCTGACGTACGCGGACAGTTGAGCGGTGGTCTGTGCCTGGGCCGGGGCGACGGAGGCGATCGCGGCGGCTGTGGCGAGCGCGGTGACCACTCCCGTCGCGCGCCAGACGCCGGTTCTGTTCTTCCTCATGGGATGCTCCTCGGAGCGGACCATGTCGACCCCTCTTACCAGCCTGTTCGCCCTGGCGGGGATCTGCTGTGGGAGTGGTTGCGCGGCGTCAGCCGGCGTCGGGAAATACGGCCGGGTCGGTGTTCCCGTCGGCGTGCAGACGGGCCCCGCGCGCGTTCTCCTCGCGCACGGCGTCCAGCCATCGCCAGAGGCCCGCCTCCTCCGGGCTCAGACCGGGGCAGGCGATCCGGTGCGGGACGCAGCACACCGCACCGGGTTCGGGCTCGTCCTCGCGGCTGTTCCACGCCGTGCCGTTGGAGTCCACGTACCAGCGGTGCCAGACCGGCACCATGTGAGCGGGGGCCTCCATGCCCGGTTCGAGAAGGACATGGGTGCCGTAGTAGGTGACGTGCCGTTCGCCCACCAGGCCGCAGTCGGGGCACTCGGGTGGAGCGGGTGGCTCCGGGCCGGTGGCGCCTTCCAGTGCCGCCTGGGCGCGGTCCGTCTTCTCCCAGGGGCGCGGCGCGTCCGGTGGCCGCTGCCGGTGGCCGTCGGGGTCGGGTAACGGGATGATGCGCGATGCGTCTGTGTCCCCCATGGCCCGAGCATGTGCGGGGGTCCGGGGGTATGGAAGGGCGCGTTCAGGGCGCAGCGGGGCAATACGACCAATGCCGCAGGTCATTGCCTTCCTTGTGACGTTCGGTGTCCCGCGCTGGCAGTCCCGCACAACCCCAAGCACCCCTCAGGTGTCCAGGACATGACCGGTGGCTGATGCTCCGGTCGTCCATCCCCTGTTTCGACGAGGAGATACTCCGTGCACCTCCGCCCCTCGGCAGCCGTTCCGGCCGCCGTCGTGCTCGCCGCCGCCGGTCCCGCTGTCGTCGCTCCCCTGGCGCACGCCGAGGAGGGTGCGCCCCAGTTGGTGGTGTCGGCCCTGCCGTCCGCGACTCCCAAGCCGGGGGACGTCTACGACAAGTCCGTCACCCTCACCAACCAGGGCACGGCCGCCGTGGACGGGGTCACCTTCCGGGTGCGTCTGACGCGCGGGCTGGACTTCCCCGAGCACGTGAAGGGCTGCACCTACTCGACCGTCAAGGACCAGATCCGCCAGGCGGTCTGTGAGCTGGACACCGTCATCGAGCCCGGTGCCTCGATCACGACCCCCGTGCGGTTCAAGGCGCTGGACAACGCCCTGATGGAGGCCGTCGAGTACGGCACCGGCGCCACCGGTGAGGCCCCGGGCGAGGGGTTCGACGACAGCTACCGGCGGCACACCCTGACCGCGGACAACACCGCCGATCTCGTCGCCGTCGGGCAGGAGATGGAGGCACTGGCCGGCGGGGAGCAGTCGGTCACGGCGACCCTGCGCAACGACGGCCCGGGCTGGGTGCAGAACCAGGAGAGTGACGACCTCCCCGGCCTGCTGGTGCAGATCCCGCCGGGCACCACCGCCATCGAGGTGCCGAAGGACTGCGCGCCGTTCGGGATCGACGGGCCGAGCGGACCGCAGGGCACCCCGGGCAAGCCCAAGTACGTCTGCTGGCCGCGGAACGGGACGATCGAGGCCGGCCAGTCCCTGGCGTACACCTTCATGCTGAAGATCAAGAAGTCCGCGCAGGACACCGAGGGCGAGATCAAGGCGTCGTCCGTCTACGACATCGCCCCCGCGTACGACAAGAACCGCGCCAACAACATCGCCTCGATCGGCATCGACGTGCCGAGCGACTACGAGCCCGAGCCGAGCCCCTCGGACGGCACCGACGGTGGTTCAGGCAACGGCGGGAACGGCAACGACCCCGAGGGCCAGGCCGCCGGCGGTACGGGCGCCACGGCCTCTCCCTCCGCCACGGCATCGGACTCGGCGGGCACCTCGACCGGTGGCTCCACCGGCACCACGACCGGCAGCACCACCGGGGGCAGCCTCGCCACGACCGGCTCCGACGGCACCCCGCTCCTCGCGGGCGCCGCGGCTGCCGCCGCGGTGACCGGCGGCGGTCTGGTCCTCGCCGTGCGTCGCGGAAGCGCCGCCAGGTCCGCCGGGGCCGCCGGATCCGTCTGACGGCAGCCCGTCAGAGCACCCCGCCGGCCTCGTCCTGGAAGGCGTCCGTCCAGTAGTGGCGGACGGTTCTGTCCGCGGTGACGCCGGTGGGGTCCACGGTCGAGAGCACCTGGAGCATCGTCATGGCCAGCTGGTCGTAGGTGTCGGTGGTCAGCTCGTGGGACGACCTGGCGTCTATCGCGCGCTCGCGGTGCAGGAGCCAGAGGGTGAAGGCGAGCGTCGACACGTCCGTGTTGAGCGGGTACAGGGTCGCCTCGGGTTCGCTCCAGTTCAGGACCGCGCCCGTCGCGCCGTCGACGACCAGGCTGTGGTCCTCGACGAGGTAGCCGAGGCGGATCAGGCGGTGGGCCCCCGCCGGGAGCTCCGCCGGGGTGCCCGTGTCGGCGTGGTACTCGGCGAGCGTCGCCAGGGGGACGTCGGTGTCCAGGGAGAAGACATGGGCGTCCTCCGGCAGGCCGACCTCGCGCAGGAAGCGGCGGGTCGGTTCGTGCGTGAGGGTCGCGGGGAAGTCGACGTCCTCGAAGCGCGCCACCTTGCCGGGGCCGAACTCCTGGTCCAGGAGGCGGTGCGGGAGGTCCAGGGAGAGGCCGGACGCGCCGCCGCGGCCCGCCACCAGGGACAGGGGACGGATCAGCGCCGCCATCTTCCAGAACGGAGCCGGTTCGCCGTCCGCGCCGTCGCGGAACACCGCCAGCAGGTGCTGGGACGCCTCGGCCACCGCCTTGGGACCGTAGCGGCCCGCGTAGGAGGCGAACTGGCCGCGCAGGCCGGCCAGTTCGTCCGTGGCCTCGGCGAAGCGGACCAGTGTCCGCAGCGAGGGGGCCAGGGGGCGGCGGTCCATCAGGTCGGGGCGGTCGTGCAGGACGTACGCCGTCGAGATCTCGCCCGTCGCGCCGTCCAGCAGGACCGACTCCGTCTCCAGGCCGCCCGGGCCCAGCAGTCCGCCTATCACCAGCTGCTCGCGCAGCTCGGCCGGGAGGCGGTCGTCCGGATCGGCGGTCGCGTCGGCGACCGTGCGCAGGCCGTCCCGCCTCAGCTCTGCGAAGCTCAGCACGCCGCTGTCGCCGGGCAGCCCGGGGCCGGTCAGCCAGTGCCTCGTGGACGCGTGCGTCACCCACGGGTCCAGGTCGGACTCGGTCAGGGTGATCACCGCGCAACCGGCGTCGGTCGTACTCATGGGCTCCCCCGCATGTGCTCGCTCACCGTCCCCCGGCGGGGCACGTCAGAATCGCCCGGCCCAGCCCGGCAGCCGTTCCCCACTGCCCGGAACAGTACGCCCCACCACTGACAACGCCCCGGACCGGCGACGCGCGCCCGGCGACACGGCGCGCTCACCTCACAAGACGCTCGGAGCACCCTCGCGCGTTCCCTTTTCGCCTGCCCAACTTCCGTTTTCAACCAACGGCTTGGAGCACCGCGCGCCCCGGGCCTCTCGAACAGGGCGCCGGACAGCAGGCATCGACGTCGGGCATCAGACGTCAGGCATCAGACGTCAGAGGTCACGCGCCATGCGTACGGCGCCACGCGTGCGGGACCAAGCGCCACGCGTCAGGCGTCAGGCGTCAGGCGTCAGGCGTCGGGCGCCACGCATCAGCACGGCCCCAGCCTCAGCCCCGCTCCGTGACCACCGCCGCCTGGGGGCGGATCGGGAGGCGGTTCACGGGGCGGCCCGTCGCCGCGCGGACGGCGGAC
Organism: [Streptosporangium] indianense; assembly: GCF_021474405.1. Taxonomy (GTDB): domain Bacteria; phylum Actinomycetota; class Actinomycetes; order Streptomycetales; family Streptomycetaceae; genus Streptomyces; species Streptomyces indiaensis. The sequence goes on along the minus strand of NZ_JAKEIO010000015.1, from coordinate 13,959 downwards.
GCGATGGCCGCCGGGGACGTCACCACCGGCACCGCGCTGACCGCCTTGGCCCCGAAGGGCGCGACCACGTCCCGCTCCTCGACCAGCCGGACGATGCGGATGTCGGGGGCGTCGAGGGCGGTCGGCAGGGCGTAACCGGTCAGGTCGGGGTGGCGGATCAGGCCGCGCGGCGTGCGGAGGTTCTCGGTGAGCGCGATGCCGACGCCCTGGGTCACGCCCGCCTCGATCCGGGCGGTGAGCTGGGCGGGGTTCAGCACGCGGCCGACGTCCTGGGCGACCGCCAGTTCCACGACCCGGACGGAACCGATCTCGATGTCGACGTCCACCACCGCGCGGATCGCGCAGAAGGCCATGCCCACGAAGGCGTCGCCCTGGCCGGTCTCGTCCAGCGGCTCGGTCGGGTGCGGGCGGCACTGCGCGGTGGCCCACAGCTCCTTGCCGTCCAGCGCCTCGGTGACGGTCGTGGAGAGGACGCCGTCGTACGACGTGATCTTGCCGTCGGTGATCTGGAGCAGCTCCGTCGACATGCCGAACTTGTGCGCGAGCGGCTGCAGGAGCTGCGTGCGGACCATCTTCGCCGCGCGCTCCACCGCCCCGCCCGAGACCCAGGTGTGGCGGCCGCGGCAGCCCGCGCCCGCCGGGGGCTGGTCGGTGTCGACGGGCGCCACGTGGACCTCGTCGACGCCGAGGGTCTCCTGGACGATCTGCCGGGCCAGCGTCGTGAAGCCCTGGCCGGTCTCGACGGCCGCGCACAGGACCGTCGCGACCCCGTCGTGGACCTTCACGGTCGCCGTGGAGACCTCGTCCGCGCCCTCCGCGCCGAGCATGTGCACCATGCCCACGCCGTAGCCCACGCCCCGGCGCACCGCGCCCGGCTCCCCCGCGCCCTCGGGCCCGCCGGGCAGCAGCCACTCGTCCTCGGGCGTGTCCTTGGGCAGTGGCGGCAGCTCGAAGTCCCGTACGGCCTGGAGGAGTTCGGCGACCGGGGCCGGGCAGGTGACGGTCTGGCCGGTCGGCAGCACGTCGCCGGTCGCCAGGGCGTTGCGCAGCCGGACCTCGGCCGGGTCGATGCCGAGCTTCCGGGCGATCTTGTCCATCTGGGCCTCGTAGGCGGCGCAGACCTGCATGGCGCCTTCGCCGCGTACGTGGCCGGAGGGGGGGTTGTTGGTGCGGACGGCCCAGCCCTCGATGAAGGCGTTCGGGACGACGTACGGGCCGCAGGCGAACGCGACGGCGGCGGCCAGGGCCTCGGAGGAGGTGTCGGCGTAGGCGCCCGCGTCGAGCAGGATCTGCGCCTCGACCTTGACGAGTCTGCCCTCGCCGTCGGCGTGGTGGCGGTAGCGCAGCAGAGTGGGGTGCCGGTGGACGTGGCCGAGGAACGACTCCTCGCGCGTGGCGGTGAGTTTCACCGGGCAGCCGGTGCGCAGTGCGAGCAGGCCGAGCGGGAGCTGGAAGCCCTGGTCCTCGCGGTCGGCGGTGGCGCCGGGGACGCCGGTGACGACGACCTTGACGCGCTCGGGTTCCAGGCCGAACGCGGCGGCGGCGGCGTCGCGGTCGGCGTGCGGGTCGGTGGAGGCGAGGTACAGCTCCACCCCGCCGTCCGGGCGCGGTACGGCCAGGCCCGCCTCGGCGCCGATGGGCGCGGGGTCCTGGCGGCCGATGCGGTACAGGCCCTCGACGACGATCTCGCCGGCGGCCTCCGGGTCGCCGTGGCGCAGCGGGATGTGCCGGATCAGGTTGCCGTCGGGGTGCAGCGGCTCGGCCTCGAAGGCCTGTTCCGGGTCGGTCACCGGGTCGAGTACCTCGTACTCGACGATGACGGCGGCCGCCGCCATGCGCGCGGTGTCGGGGTGGTCGGCGGCGACGGCGGCGATGGGCTCGCCGTGGTGGCGCACGACCTCGGAGGCGAAGACCGGGCGGTCGGCCGTGCCGCGGCCGTGCAACGCGACGCCGGGGATGTCCTCGTGGGTGACGACGGCGCGGACGCCGGGCATCTCGCGCGCGTGGGTGGTGTCGATGGACAGGATGCGCGCGTGCGGGTGCGGTGAGCGCAGCACGGCGGCCCACAGCAGGCCCTCGGCCCACAGGTCGGCCGCGTACGGGAAGGTGCCCTCCGTCTTGGCGCGGGCGTCGGCGGGCGGGAGCGAGGCGCCGATGCCGTGCGGGAGCGGTTCCGGGGCGGGGGCGGCCTCCGCGGCCTGTGCGGCCTGTGCGGTGGCTGCTTCGTTGCTCACGCGGGGCCTCCGTCCTGGCCGTAGGGCTGGTCGTGCGCTTCAGGGGAGTGCGGTCCGGGGGCGTGTGGTTCCGGGGGTGCCCCGAAGGCCGACGGGTTCACGCCACCGGCGCCCGGGCCCGCCTGGTGCGGGATGCGGGCCTCGTCGGTGTCGCCGTCGCCGGGCGCCGCGTGGGTCTCCCGTTCGGCGACGACTTCCTTGACGGCGTCCACCACGCCCCGGTAGCCCGAGCAGCGGCACAGGTTGCCGCACAGCGCCTGCCGGGTCTCCAGCTCGGTGGGCGCCGGGTTGCCCTCCAGCAGGTCGTGCACGGTCATCGCCATGCCTGGGACGCAGAAGCCGCACTGCACGGCGCCGCAGCGGGCGAGCGCACGCTGCACGTCCGAGGGCCGGCCGTCCTCGGCGAGGCCCTCGACGGTCCGGACCTCGCTGCCGGCGGCGGTGACGGCCGGGACGAGGCAGGACGCCACGAGCCGCCCGTCGACCTGGACGTTGCACGCGCCGCACTCGCCCTGTGAGCAGCCGTCCTTGGCGCCCGCGAGTCCGAGCCGCTCGCGCAGCACGTACAGCAGGGACTCGCCGATCCACGCGTCGCCGACGGGGCGTTCGGTGCCGTTGACGCGCAGGACGTAGGAGGCGAGCGGGTGTTCCTCTTGGGGGGCGGTGCCGGACGGGTGGGCCGCCGGGTCCTCGTCCGGTCCCTGATCGTCCTGGGCCCCGCCGTCGGCGGTCTCCCGGACGTGGGCGGCCTCGGCGTCGGCGTCCGCTTCCGTCTCGGACGGCAGGGGCCCGGCGGCGGGCTCGGAGGGGCCGTCACCGGCCTCCGGGGCCCCTGGGGCGTCCTCGGAGTCCTCACCGGCGCCGGGAGCCGTCTGTGAGGCGTCAGGGGCGTCCTGCGGGAGCGCAGCGGCTTCCGGGCGGGCGTCGGGCAGGGGTTCCCCGGGGAACTCGCCGGGGGGCTCCTCGTACGGCGGCTCGGGCTCGTGGGCGGCGGGCAGCGGGTGACCGGCGGGGCCGGACGGTTCGGTGCCGTGCCCGAGGCGTTCAGCGGACTCGGGCGCGTGGTCGGTGTACTCGGCGGACTCCGGCCCGTGGCCGGGCGCTTCGGGCTGCTCCGGGCCGGAGGCGGCGTACTCGGGCTGCTCCGGCCGGTGGTCGTACTCGGCGGGCTCGGGCCCGTGCTCGTACTCCGCGGGTTCTGCCCCGTGCTCGTACTCCGCGGGTTCTGCCCCGTGCTCGTACTCGGCCGGACCCGGCCCGTGGCCGTACTCCGGCTCCGGCCGGTGGTCGGCGAAAGCGGACGGGTCCGCCGCGTGACCGGCCGCCCCGGGGTCCTCCGGCGCGTAGGCCGACGGTGCGGCCGGACCCGCGTCGGGCCGCTGCCCGGGCGCGTGACCCCGGTCGGGCTCAGGCCCGTGCTCGTGGTGGTGGCCCCGGTGGGCCTCCTCCTGCCCGGCCGGGTCCTGCTGCCCCCACGGCCGGCCGGCGGCCTGCGTCGCCCAGGGCGCGGGCGCGCCCCCGGGCAGGGTGGCCGGTGGGGTGCCGCCCCACTGCTCGACCAGCGAGGATGTGGTGAATTCACCCGACTCATCCGGAAGGTCGCCCCCGGCGACGGGGATCGACCACTGCCCGGTCACGTCATGGCCGGGCGCCCCCTCGGCCGCTGCCGCGGTCTCCTCGAAGTTCCACTGGCCGGTCACTCCGGGGTCGTACGTGAACCGGTCGTCCCCGCCGTGCTGCCGCGCCGTCGCGTCGGAGCCGTAGGAGGCCTCGGGGTCGTACGGCGTCTCGGGGCCGCCGTAGGGCTGCTCGGGCACGTCGTGGCCCTGCTGGTGGGCACCGTGCTCGGGGCCGTGCTGCCCGTGCGCGCCGTGCTGCTGGTGCGCGGCGTTCGGGTCGTGCCACTGCGCCCCGTCGACCGGCGCGCCGGGCACCGGCCAGGCGCCGGTGGCCGCCGGGTCGGTTCCGGCCGTCGTCGCGGGGGCGACCGTTATCTGCGGCGGCACGTAGCCGTGGCCGGGCGCGGCCAGGGGGCTGTCGGCGGCCAGCAGGGCGTCGACGCCGCCCTCGGGCAGCTCGACGAAGGCGGTGGCGCCGTCGTCGTACTCGCCCTGGGGCAGCGGGTCCCAGCGGCTGCCGCCCCGGGGCGTGCCCTCTCCGTGCCGGTCGTCGGTCACGACAGCGCCCTCCCCAGTGCTCGTCGGGCCAGCGCGGCGACGGTGCGCCGCAGGTGCAGTACGGCGGGCGGCAACTGCGGGACCGAACCGTCCTCGGCCGGCGCCGCGTCGGGGATGCAGGCCGCGGCGACGTACTCACCGAAGGCGTTCAGCGCCTCCGGGACGAGCGCGCGGCTGTTGTCCCAGTCGATGAGGCCGGCGACCCACTGCTCCGCTTCCAGGGGCCGCAGCGGCATCGGCGCTATGGCGCCCACCGCGCAGCGCACGCCCCGGCGGGCGGGGTCCAGCACCAGGGCCACGGACGCCACCGCGCGCCCCGGGCCGGTCCGGCCGGTCGCCTTCAGGAACACCTGCGGGGCGTGCAGCAGCGGCACGCGCACGTAGCCGATGAGTTCACCGGCGCGCAGCATGTCCATCCCGGCGAGCAGGTGGGAGACGGGGATCTCCCGGCGGGCTCCGCCCGGGCCCGCGATGACCAGGGTCGCCTCCAGGGCGGCCAGCACCGGCAGCGCGTCGCCGGTGGGGGCGGCCGAGGCGATGTTGCCGCCCAGCGTGCCCGCGTTGCGGATGTGCGGCGGGCCGGCCGCGCGCGCGGCGGCGGCGAGCGCCGGGATGAGCGCCGCGAAGTCGGGGCGGCCCATGCGCGCGTGTGTCAGGCCCGCGCCGAGCAGCGCGTGGCCGTCCAGGTACTGCCAGCCGCGGATCTCGCTGATCCGGCCGAGTCCCACCAGGGCGGCGGGCCTGAGCTGCCCGGAGTTGACGGCGGCCATCAGATCGGTGCCGCCCGCGACGGGTACGGCGGCGGGCACGGCGGTGAGCGCCGCGACGGCCTCGTCCAGCGTCGTGGGCAGCGTGACGGCCTGCGCCGCCTGCGGTGCGTGCGTGGTCAAACCGGCTGCCCCTTCCCGCTGCCCCACCTGGTCCCACCTGTGCTGCCGTACGGTACGTGCTGACAGGGCGGACGTGGCAACTCTGGCACATCTTGGCGAGAGCCGAAGACACGGGTCCGCTAGGAGGCATTCGCCCACCTCACCGGCGAGATGGTCCGGTTTCGCACAGGTTCGCCAGTGCGTGCCGATTGGCACTTTCGGTGACCCTTGTGCGCTTTTTCCGTGGCCTGTTCGAGCTGTTCGGTCGCGGCGTCCGGCCCTACCGGTTCGGCGGCGGGCCGTCGAGCGGGCGGCCGAGCACCCCGGGGCGCCGCTGCCAGGGCAGCGGCCCCGTGGGGGGCCGGTAGGCGACGCCCAGGGCGTCCAGGCGCCGGTAGTGGCCGGTCATACGGCGCTGGAAGCCGGCGAAGTCCCGCTCTGCCGGAGCGGGCAGGGCGCTCCAGGCGACCTCGGCGAAGGCCGCGAGGCGAGGGAAGGCCTGGTAGTCCACGCGTGCCTGGTCCTCCATCACCTCGGTCCACAGGTTGGCCTGTGTGCCCAGCACGTGCCGGGTCTCCTCGGGCGTCAACTCAGGGGGAACGGGTTCGAACCGGTAGACGTCCTCCAGGGTGCGCACCCACCCGATCGGTACCGGCTCCTCGGGGCCCGGGGCCTGACGGTGGTCCAGGTACACGTGCTGCTCGGGGCACATGACCACGTCGTGACCGGCCCGGGCGGCGGCGATGCCTCCGGCGTAGCCGCGCCATGACGACACGGCCGCGCCCTTCGCCAGACCGCCCTCCAGGATCTCGTCCCAGCCGATCAGCCGCCGCCCGCGCGCGGCGAGCCAGGTGTCGAAGTGCCCGGTGAACCAGGACTGGAGCTCGTCCTCGTCGGCGAGCCCGAGTTCCCTGATGCGCGCCTGGGCCGTCTCCGACCGCCGCCACTGTTCCTTGGGGCATTCGTCGCCGCCGATGTGCACGAACTCCGAGGGGAACAGCCGGAGCACTTCCTCGAGGACGCCTTCGTAGAAGCGCAGGGTGTTGTCGGTGGGAGCGAGTACGTTCGGGTTGATTCCCCAGGTGTCCCAGACGGAGAGGTCCTCGGTGTCGACGACATCGGTGTTGCCGAGTTCCGGGTAGGCGGCGATGGCGGCCTGCGAGTGGCCCGGTACGTCGATTTCGGGGACCACGGTGATATGCCGGTCGGCGGCGTAGACGACGATCTCCCGGATGTCGTCCTGGGTGTAGTAGCCGCCGTGCGGCTTGTCCTCCCACAAGGGCGAGGCGCGGTGACCGGTTTTCGTCCGGGCCCGCCAGGAGCCGATCCCGGTCAGCCGCGGATGCCGCTCGATCTCGATGCGCCAGCCCTGGTCGTCCGTCAGATGGAAGTGGAAGACGTTGAGTTTGTGCGCCGCCATCAGATCGAGGTAACGCAGCACGCCTTCCTTGGGCATGAAGTGCCGGGCGACGTCGAGCATCAGACCGCGCCAGCGGAATCGGGGGGCGTCCTCGATCGTCAGATGCGGCACGTTCCAGGTGCGCCTGCGATCGAGCGGGGCCCTGCGGTACGCGTCGGGGCCGAGGAGCTGGCGCAGGGTCTGGGCGCCCCAGAAGACACCGGCCGCGCCGCCGCCCTCGATTCGGACGCCGGACCCGTCGCTGACGAGGCGGTACTCCTCGGGGCCGAGCCCGGGGCCGAGTCGCAGCGCGATGCCGCCCTCGGCGTCCTCGGGCTCCCGCCCGTCGCGCAGCGGCAGCCCGGTGGCCTGCCGGAGGGCTGCGCCCAGCCAGTGGGCGACGCCCTCCGTCGCGGGGTCGGCGCAGAGCCGGGAGTGCCGCGTCAGCCGCACCGCGCCGGATCCGGCGGTGGCGCTGCGGGGCGCCGGGATCAGTTCGGTCACGTCAGTCCTTCACCGCTCCGCCCAGTCCGGAGACCAGGCGCCGCTGTACGAGTACGAAGAAGACCAGGACCGGGATCGTCATGACGGTGGAGGCGGCCATGACCCCGCCCCAGTCCGGGTCGTCGGGCTTGTAGAAGACGAGCAGGGCCATCGGCAGCGTCGACTGCGAGGTGTCGCTGATGATGAACGACTTGGCGAACAGGAAGTCGTTCCAGGCGGAGATGAACGAAAACACGCTGGTGGCCACGAGACCCGGCAGGACGAGCGGGAAAAGGATCTGCCAGAGGAATCGCGCCCGGCTCGCCCCGTCGATGTACGCGGCCTCCTCCAGCGCCTGTGGAACGGCTTTCACGAACCCCCGCAGCATCCAGATCGCGAAGGGCAGCGAGAAGGCGATGTGGGGCAGGATCAGTGAGCCCAGTGTGTTCAGCTGACCGGCGTCCCGCATGAGGAAGAACAGGGGGATCGTGAGGGCTTCCACGGGCACCATCTGGGCGATCAGAAACATGAGCAGAAGGGTGGTGCGGAGGCGGAAGCGGAATCGTGTGACGGCGGTCGCGGCGAGAAACGCGATCAGCCCGGAGGCGATCACGACACAGCCCGCCACGACGAGGCTGTTGAGGAAGTAACGGCCGAATTCCTGCTGCCCGAAGACACGTCGGAAGGAATCCAGGGAGGGCGCGGGCGTCCAGGGCCGGGCTTCGCTCGACTCGATCTCCCCCGCCGGTTTGAAGGCGCTGAGCACCATCCAGTACAGGGGGAAGGCGACGACGACCGCGATCAGCAGGGCGGAGGCCTCGGCGGCCAGGCGGCCGGGGCGGCGCACAAGGGCGCGCAGCGGATTCACAGTTCCTCCCCCTGCCGGCGCAGCAGCCGCAGGTACACGAGCGTGACGGCGAGCAGGATCAGCAGCATCACGATCCCGACGGCGGAGCCCAGGCCGTACTGCGAGGACGCGAAGGCCTGCTGGTAGGCGTAGACGTTCAGGACCAGGTTCTGGCCGGCGATGCCGCCACCGTTCGTCATGACGTAGATCTGGGTGAAGACCTTGAAGTCCCAGATGACCGACTGGATGGTGACGACGACCAGGATCGGCCGGAGCATCGGAGCCAGCACGGAGCGCCAGATGCGCCACTGCGAGGCGCCGTCGAGAGCGGCGGCCTCCAGCACCTCGCCGGGTACGGCGCGGATCCCCGCGTAGACCGTCACCATCACGAACGGGAAGGAGCACCACACCACTTCGAGCAGCACCAGGAAGAACGCGCTGAGCCGGCCGTAGGTCCACGCGTGGTCGCCGAGGCCCAGCATGCGGTTGACCGGGCCGAAGTCCGGGTCGAAGAGGAACAGCCACACCGTGGAGCCGGTCACCGCCGGGGTCGCCCACGCCCCCAGGGCGGCCAGCATCAGCGCGAGCCGCGGCACGGCCCGGACGCGCGTGAGGAGCACGGCCAGCGCGCAGCCGACGGCGAGCGTGGAGACGACGCAGGCCGCCGCGAACAGCACGGTGGCGAGCAGCACCTGCCAGAACTGCGGGTCCCCGAACAGTCGGCCGTAGTTCCCGAAGCCCTCGAAGGTGGCCGGCTCCCCTCCGCTGACCTGCGCCTGGGTGTACTCGAAGAAGGAGATCAGCCCGAGCTGGTAGATCGGGTAGACGAGCAGTCCCCCGAGCACGAGGAGCGCGGGCGCGAGATACAGCCAGGGGGTCCAGCCACCACTGCCGCGGGCGGCTCCCCGCGTGGTGCGCCCGCCCCGCGCGTCAGCGGTCCTGTTCGGGGGCCGGGGGGCGGTCACGGCCGCCGCGGTGGCGGCCGCGGGCGTTTTCACGGCACTGCGGTCGTTCACGGAACTCACCCCGCTGAACCGAACGCGGAGTTCATCTTCTTCGCGGCGTCCTCGGAGGCCTTGGTGACGTCCTTCTTGCCGCTGATGACCTCCTGGAACATCGTCGGCAGGACGAGGGAGGAGTCGATCTGGGCCCAGGCGGGCGACGCGGGGACGAACTCGGTGCCCGCGGAGAGGGTGCGCACGAAGGGCTTCACGAACGGCTCCCGCCGCGCGGCCTGCTGCCGGACGTCGGTGAAGGTCGGCAGGAAGCCCATCGCGTCGAAGAGTTCGCCCTGCGTCTTCTTCGACGCGAGCCGTTTCATCAGCTGAACGGCGAGTGTGCGGTGGGACGTGCTCTTCAGGACGCCGATGTTGTTGCCGCCCGCGAAGGCCGGAGCGATCGAGCCGGCCTTCACCCCCGGCAGGGGGACGACGGCGTACTTGCCCTTGACCTTCCCGGCCTCGACGGCGGTGTGGCTGAAGTCGCCGCCGATCGCCATGCCCGCCTTGCCCGCGGCGAACGCGGAGACGGTGTCGTTGCCGCCCATGCCCGCGCACGTGGCGGCCGGGCAGTTGTCGTCGCCGAAGAGGGACGTGTACGCCTTGATGCCCTTGCGGGCCTGTGGGCTGTCGATCCCGGACGCGTAGGAGCCGCCCTTGCCGCTCGCGAGCTCACCGCCGTTGGCCCACACGAACGGCATCGCGCCGTAGGTGTAGGCGCCGCCGACCACCAGCCCGTACAGCTCGGGCCGGGCGGCGCGGATCTCGCGGGCGGTGGAGGCGAGTTCGTCCATCGTCCGCGGGACGGACAGCCCGAGCTCCTCGAACACGTCCGTGCGGTAGTACAGGGCGCGGACGCCCACGTAGAACGGGGCGCCGTACAGCTTGCCGTCGACCGTCACGGACTGCTTCGCCGTCGGGTCGGTGTCCTTCGCCTCGCGCCAGTCGCCGAACTCCCGCGTGACGTCGAGGAGTCCGCCGTCCCTCACGTAGCCGGCCGTGTCGGTGTTGCCGTACTCCATCACGTCGGGCGCGGAGCCGGGGTCGTTGAAGGCGGCCTTGACGCGCTGGGCGCGGGTGTCGACCGGGATGTACTCGACGTCGACCTCGGCGCCCTGGTGTGTCTTCTCGAAGTCGGCGACGACACGGTCGACGACCTTCTCCTTGGGGGCGTTGCCGACCTCCCGGAAGAGCCACACGCGCAGTGTGCCGGTCTTCTCGTCCTCGTCGGAGGATGAGTTCGTGGAGGTCTGGGGCGCGCAGGCGGTGGCGAGCAGGGCGGCGAACGCGGCGAGCCCGGCGGTACGGACGGACAGCTTCATGGAGTGCTCCTCCGAAAGGGCGTTGCAACATGCGCAATGACAGTTTCGCTGTGCACAACACATCGGAGGCTAGGGACTGCATGAACACGCCCACAAGAGGTCTCCACCACTCTGTGACCGGGGGACGCGCCCTGCGCAACGCCCGGACAGCACAAAGGCCCCCGGGGTGCGCAAAACGCACCCCGGGGGCCTCACGCCCCGCGGGCCGGACCTACTGGTCGCCCTTGCCCTCGTCCCCGGAGCTCATGGACTCGTAGATCTCCTTGCACATGGGACACACGGGGTACTTCTTCGGGTCGCGGCCCGGTACCCAGACCTTGCCGCACAGCGCCACGACGGGGGTGCCGTCGAGGGCGCTCGCCATGATCTTGTCCTTCTGGACGTAATGGGCGAAGCGCTCGTGGTCACCGTCACCGTGGGAGGTCTGCGGCGTCGGCTCAACGAGGGTCCCCGTACCAGTCCCGCGCTCGGGCTCGAGAGTGCTCATACGGCCAAGGGTACTGAAGCTCACACGCATCAGTTGAGCGAAGGGTCGTCCGGGTACGTCGCCACCATCGCCAGCTCGTTGCGCTGGCGGCGCAGCACCTCGCGCCAGAGCCGCTCGGGAGACGGGCACGAGACGTCACCGGGCTCCGACTCGACCACGTACCACGCACCGTCCACCAGCTCGTCCTCCAGCTGGCCCGGGCCCCAGCCGGCGTACCCGGCGAAGATGCGCAGGGAGCCGAGGGCCGAGGCCAGCAGCTCGGGCGGGGCCTCCAGGTCGACCAGACCGATCGCGCCGTGCACCCGGCGCCAGCCCAGCGGGGCGGCCTCCCCGGCGGCACCCCCGGGGACGACGGCGACACCGAGGGCCGAGTCCAGTGAGACCGGGCCGCCCTGGAACACCACACCGGGCTCACCGGCGAGATCCCCCCAGCCCTCCAGGATGTCGCCCACGTCCACCGGGGTGGGGCGGTTGAGGACGACACCGAGCGAGCCCTCCTCGTCGTGGTCGAGGAGCAGCACCACCGCACGGTCGAAGTTCGGGTCCGCCAGGGCGGGGGTGGCCACGAGCAACCGCCCTGTGAGCGAGGACACCTCGGTCATGGCAGACATGATCCCGCATTCTCCCCGCGTGTGGGGAGGCAATGCGGCACGGAGAGGGAACGCAGCTCAGGGCGCGAGGAAGCGTCCCATGCGCACGAAACCGGCCGTGACCCCATGTGCCCGGCACGGAACGGTTCGTGTTGTGACCAAGCTATGACGTGGCTGGGTCCGACTCAGGCATACAGAAGGGGGGTGGAGGGCGATTACCCTTTCCCTCCTGGCCCCTGCCCGACTCCATGGAACGCGAGATTCATGACCGTCAACGACGATGTCCTGCTTGTCCACGGCGGAACTCCGCTGGAGGGCGAGATCCGTGTCCGCGGTGCGAAGAACCTCGTACCGAAGGCCATGGTCGCAGCGCTGCTGGGCAGCGCTCCCAGCCGGCTGCGCAATGTTCCGGACATCCGCGACGTCCGAGTCGTGCGGGGTCTGCTGCAGCTGCACGGCGTGACGGTCCGTCCGGGTGACGAGCCCGGCGAACTGGTGATGGATCCGACGCGCGTGGAGAGCGCGAACGTCGCTGACATCGATGCCCACGCCGGTTCGAGCCGTATCCCGATCCTTTTCTGCGGCCCCCTGCTGCACCGCCTCGGCCACGCGTTCATCCCCGGCCTCGGCGGCTGTGACATAGGCGGCCGGCCCATCGACTTCCACTTCGAGGTGCTGCGGCAGTTCGGCGCGAAGATCGAGAAGCGGGCGGACGGCCAGTACCTGGAGGCGCCCCGGCGGCTGCGCGGCACGAAGATCGCGCTGCCCTACCCGTCCGTCGGCGCGACCGAGCAGGTGCTGCTGACGGCCGTCCTCGCCGAGGGCGTCACGGAGCTGTCCAACGCGGCCGTCGAGCCGGAGATCGAGGACCTCATCTGCGTGCTGCAGAAGATGGGCGCGATCATCGCGATGGACACCGACCGGACGATCCGCATCACCGGTGTGGACCAGCTCGGCGGCTACAACCACCGCGCCCTCCCGGACCGCCTGGAGGCCGCGTCCTGGGCGTCGGCCGCGCTGGCGACCGAGGGCAACATCTACGTCCGCGGCGCCCAGCAGCGCTCGATGATGACGTTCCTGAACACCTACCGCAAGGTGGGCGGGGCGTTCGAGATCGACGACGAGGGCATCCGCTTCTGGCACCCCGGTGGCCAGCTGAAGTCCATCGCGCTGGAGACGGACGTCCACCCGGGCTTCCAGACCGACTGGCAGCAGCCGCTGGTCGTCGCCCTGACCCAGGCCACGGGCCTGTCCATCATCCACGAGACGGTCTACGAGTCCCGCCTCGGCTTCACGTCCGCGCTGAACCAGATGGGCGCGCACATCCAGCTCTACCGCGAGTGCCTGGGCGGCTCGAACTGCCGCTTCGGCCAGCGCAACTTCCTGCACTCGGCCGTCGTCTCGGGCCCGACCAAGCTCCAGGGCGCGGACCTGGTCATCCCCGACCTCCGCGGCGGCTTCTCGTACCTGATCGCGGCCCTGGCGGCCCAGGGCACGTCCCGCGTCCACGGCATCGGCCTGATCAACCGCGGCTACGAGAACTTCATGGAGAAACTCGTGGAACTGGGCGCGAAGGTCGAGCTGCCGGGCAAGGCGCTCGGCTGATCCCGGCCCCGCACCCACGCCCGGCCGGCTGGGGGTCCGGGGGTCATCCCCCGGGCCGGCACGGCATGGAAAAACTCGTGGAACTGGGCGCGAAGGTCGAGCTGCCGGGCAAGGCGCTCGGGTAGTCGAACAGCGCAGACGCCGAGGGGCGGCCACCTGGAATCAGGTGGCCGCCCCTCGGCATGTGGTGCGATTGTGCGTGGCGCGCCCGAAGGGGCGCGGGGAACTGCGCGGCCGGCCACAGGCGGGCCCGCAGTCGCCCACGGCGCACGCGACGGGTCGCTTACTTACCCTTGGCCGCTTCCTTGAGCTTCGAGCCCGCGGAGACCTTCACGCTGTAGCCGGCGGGGATCTGGATGGGCTCGCCGGTCTGCGGGTTGCGGGCGGTGCGAGCGGCACGGTGGGTGCGCTCGAAGGTCAGGAAGCCGGGGATGGTGACCTTCTCGTCGCCCTTGGAGACGATGTCGCCGACGACGTCGGCGAACGCGGCCAGCACGGCGTCGGCGTCCTTGCGGGTCACCTCGGCGCGGTCGGCCAGCGCGGCCACCAGCTCACTGCGGTTCATGTTGTTACTCCCGTGTTCATCTTGCCGTTGAGGCGTCAGATCGAAGCCGATGCTGCCAGGGTCCTCGTTGAGTCCCCGGACCCGGGTCCGTCGTCAGACCCTCGCGCCCAGAGACGCATCCTGCCCCTACCTGCGGCGGGAAAGCCAATCCGGCACCCGCCGGAGTCGTGAGAACACCCTTGGGAGTCACACGAAAAGAGGGCCTGAGCCTTGCGCCACGATAGCTCCGCTGCTGACAGGGTTCTTGCGACGCGCCGGGTTCCAGGCTGCCGTGGGGTTACTCACAGTCCGGGCCCACAAACCGCACGGGCCCCCGCCCCGGGGGCCCGTGCGGTTTGTGGGCCCGGACTGTGTGCTGGCTCTTGTAGACCTCTCCGAGCCCC